>DATHNI010000060.1:0-13573 GCA_035486135.1 Acetobacteraceae bacterium | reverse complement strand
CACGTGCCGAGTGCACTGGGCTTTGTGCATCGACCTTGCCGCCGGATTCGTGGGCCATGATGTAGGTCAGGCCCGGCTGCCAGGACGCTGGCACGCCCTCCAGCGCCATGGCCTTGCCAAGGGCGTCGATCGACGAGCCGGTCGCGGCGGAGGTGGTGGGCTTGGCCGGGGCGCCGCCGAACACGCGCGCCGCCGCGCGATGGATGGCACTCTGGAACCGGCCGGTCGCGGCCTTGCCCTGCAACGCGCGCAGCAGGGTCTGCTGGAAGCTGGCGGGACCCTGGGTGTGCGTGTGGGCGTGACGGTGCGTGCGGTGCCCGGCCGTGTCGGCCGAGGCGCCGTCCGCTGCCTGTCCCAGGTGGACCGCGTCGGCCATCCCGACCGGCTTAGCGGGCGATCCTTGCCAAATGGTGAAGATTCTGGTGCGCCCGGCAGGACTCGAACCTGCAACCAGACGGTTATGAGCCGTCAGCTCTAACCAATTGAGCTACAGGCGCGCCGGAGGTGCATCGTAGTCCTCTCTCCGGCGGAACGGGAGAGGGCAATCGGATGAAGGCGGCAAAGCCCCCAAACGGGTCCAGGACCCACCCGGGCGAAGGCCGGATGGTAGCACCCTGGCCTTCCTTCTTTCGCCCGATTGCCCCGGTGAGGCAGATCGGGCCGGCGCGCGGCAAATCGTGCCAACCCGACCATCTTTTCCCAGCACCGGTCGTTCGTCTTTTTCGCGGCATCCCGCGTCCTCATAGTTAGTATGTATTGCAAAATAAGTTAGTTTGTGTTAGATCGCCCGGCAACCCCGGCCGCCTGGCGATCGGGCGACCGCCAGAACCAAGGAACCCCATGGCCGACCTATCCCATCCGCAAGTCACCGCCGCCCGCCCCGAGCTTACCGTCGAAGCAACCGGATTGGTGGCGTGCAGCGTAACCGCCGCGCCAGGCGACCGGCGGTGAGCGTCGTATTGATCCGTCCAGGCCACCCGTTGCTGGTGCAACCTGGCAAGCCTCTCCTTTGGCAGGTGTCCGGGAGTGGCGGCGCGACCGGAACCGGAGGCTCCGGCGGGACAGGCTCCGGTGGCTCGGGGTCTGGCGGGACAGGGTCTGGCGGCACAGGCTCTGGCGGCAGCGGCTCTTCCGGCAGCGGAGGGTCTGGAACCACCGGCTCCGGCGGCAGCGGCTCTTCCGGCAACGGAGGGTCGGGCAGTGGTGGGTCGGGCGGCAGTGGCAGCGGCACCCTCTCTCTCTCGGCCATCGCTGGCCTGACGGGATGGTGGGATGCTGGTGCGATTTCCAGCGTTCTTTCTCCGGCGGGCGCGGCGATCACGGCATTCGGCGCCTCCGTCGGCAGCCTCGCCGACCAATCGGGCGCCGGCGCCGCCCTGACCGTCTATCATGGCGCCACCACCGGTACCACCGCGCCGATCGCCACCCCGCGGCTGAACGGCTTGCTGGGTGGACTTGGCCGCAACATGGTGGTGCCTCCGGCGCTGCCCGCGTCGGGCCAGCAACTGCCGGTCATGGACCCTGACCAGGGGCTGATCAGCGCCGCGATGCCGATCGGAGCCAGCACGGCCTGGACGCTCTACCTGGTCTGGTCGCGGCCCAACTGGCGGCAGAATTCGAGCGCTGCCAGCCCGTTGCTGACCGTCGGCGGCACTGTCCTGCTGGCCGTCGACAACACCGCCGGCAGCAACCGCCTTGTACTGTTCCCCGGCGCGCAGCAGACCGTTCTCACCACATCCCTGACGCGCCGCCACACCCACGCGGTCATCCTGCGCAACAACGCCGGTACCGGCATCGACGTATGGCTGGACGGGACGCAGGTCGCCACGCTGGCGCCCAACCCGCTGCCGTCATCGCTCAGCGCCCCGCTGCTCTTTTTGCATAACGGCGGCGTCAACGGCGGCGCGGAATGCTGGTTCCACGAAGCCGCCACCTGGCAGCACGCGCTCGCCGCCGGCGATATCGGCAACCTGCTGAACTACGAGGCGCGGTGGACCCTCGGCGCGCGCAAGGGCGTGCAGATCCTGGTGACCGGCCAGTCGAACTCCGGCAACGGCCTGAACGACGGAGCCTGGCACCTGCTGGCCCAGGGCGTGGCCTGGCATCTCGGCGCGCTGGCCTATGGCGTGGTCGGCAATTACGGCAGCCAGCCGGCCGCCACCTGCATCCACGGCGAGGGCATCTATCCGGTGCCGGCCATCGGCCTGTCCGGTTCATTTCTGAACAATCCGGGAGACGGCAGCTCTCCGTCCATCTGGGGCCTCGGCGGCGACGGCGACGCGGTGCAGACCTGGCTCACCACAGCGACGGACACCGCGCCGGAGGACGCCGCCGACATCGTCGCCCTCATCTGGCCGTGGTCGGAGAACGACTCTTGCCGGCAGTACTCCGAGAAAGCCACCTACGAAGCGGCGGCGCGCCGGTTCCTGTCGCTGGAGCGCGGCATGGTAGCGCGGACCGCCGCCAACCTGCCGCAGGTCTGGTGGTCGGCGATCCCGTTCGACTACAACAGCAACGCCGCCGGCACCCAGATGCAGCGCGAGGTCGTGGCCGACATGGCGGCGGACCCCACGCAGAACGTCACGGTGGTGCTGCCGCAAACCGCGGACAGCCTGCCCCGCAGCATCGGCGGGCCGCCGCTGGTCTACAACCCGGCGACCGGCATCTGGAGCGGCGGCGACCCGCTGCATCGCGACATTCCGGACAACCAGCGGTTCGGCCAACTGGCCGCGCCGCTGGTGGCCCGCACCGTGCTCGCGTGCTCTGGCGGCGACACGCTGTCCGCCATCCCGGCCGGCATCCCTGCCGCCGGTGGTCCCGTCGTCACCCATGTCTACCGCCTGTACAACGCCACCCTGGTCATCACAGTGCAGCATGATGGCGGCACGGACCTGATCGTGCCGGCCACGCAGGCCGCGCTAGGTGCGGGATGGGCAGTCATGGACGGTGGGTCCGTGGCCTCGCCCGGCACGATCGTGCCCGCAACGGCCTGCATTCGGCTCAACCCCACGCAATTGCAGATCACCCTGGCGCAGGCCCTGGTGAACCCCAGCGCCGATTGCCGCCTGTTCTATCCGTACGGCACCACCATGATCGGCCGCGGCAACGCGGTCACCGACAACCTCTCCTTGGTCACCCCGCCTGCGGGTTGGAACATCGCGGGCGATCTCGGCGGCACCTGGAGCCTCAACATGCCGGTGCACGTGCCGATGCTGACCACCTCCGGTGTCGTGCTGAGCGACTCGCCATGAATCCGCAACGCTGACGCCGCCGTTAGAAATCGTGACGAACACATCTGGTGGCATCCGCCGCCGCGCCTGGACCGAAGGAAGCCCCCAATGCTCGATGCCTCCCGCCTGCACGTCTTTACCGCCCGCGCCAATCCACTGAACTGGACCGTGCCGCATCGCAACTGGCAGCGCTTCGCCCGTCACATGCTGGACGCCGGCGTCAACCTGACCGTCGTCGAGTGCGCCTATGGCGAGGAGCCGTTCCGCTGCGACGCCGACGGCGCCCGCCATATCGGCGCTCGCGCCAGGACCCGCGGATGGAACAAGGAAAACCTGCTGAACCTCGGCATCCAGCGCACCCCCGAGGCGCAGTACATCGCCTGGATCGATGCCGACGTGATCTTCCGCCGCCCGGACTGGGCGGAAGCCACCGTGCGCGCCCTGCAGCATTACGACATCGTGCAGCCATGGTCGGACGCCTACGACCTGGGCCCGAACGGCGAACATCTGGCGCATCATCGCTCATTCTGCCGGCAGTGGTTCCACCGCCACCCCGTGCTGGCGACGCATTCCGGCTTCTGGCAGGGCGACGGCGGACCCTATACCTATCCGCATAGCGGCTATGCCTGGGCGATGACGCGCGACGCCTACGACCGGGTGGGCGGATTGTTCGAGCTGGGCGGCATGGGCTCGGGCGACCACCATATGGCGCTGGCCCTGGCCGGCCACGCCGAGGCCTCGATGCCCAGCGGCACCACCGATGCCTACCGGGGCGAGGTGATGCGCTGGCAGGACCGCGCGCTGCGCCACATCAACGGCAATATCGGCTATGTGCCTGGCACCGTAGAACACTTGTTCCATGGCCGGAAGAACGAGCGCGGCTACCAGTCGCGCTGGGAAATGTTCGTGCGCCATGCCTTCGACCCGCACGAGGACCTCAAGCGCAACAGTTTCGGCGTGCTGGAGTTCGCCACCAACAAGCCCGAATTGCGGCACGATTTCGACCTGTATCTGATGAGCCGGAACGAAGATGTGAACGTATCGACTTGACGCGACGCGGTGGAGGTCGGCGATAACCTTTATGCAGCCACGATCTGGACGCGATGGTGGCCGATTCGGCGCCCACCGTCCGGGGTGGATCGCAACAGGAGGACTCTACGGTGCGTAAACTTCTTCTTTCCGCCGTCGCAATCGGCGGCTTTACGGCGCTATGCTCGTTCGGCGCCACCGCTGCTCCCGTCGTGGGCGCGGTGAGCCAATACGCTGCCCCTCAGCAACACGTGGTGCAGGCCCAATATTACTGGCATCACCACCACTGGCATCACCGTCGGTGGTACCACGGCGGCTGGCGTTACTATTAATCGGCCGGCCTCACCGCCGCGTCCCTTCTGCGCGTGAGGGACGCAGCTTGCATGCGGCCAGGGCCGCAATTGGCTGGGGCCTGCCCTCGGGAGCTTATCCGAGGGCAGGCCAAGCCACCTCGTCAGCGATGCCATCCGACCGGCTATGCCACCTGATCAGCTATGACTGGGGACCGGCGATGATCGGGGCGGGTCTCACTTCGCGGACACGTCGATCACCTCGTGCGTTGCGGTGGTCACGGTTACGCCCGGCATCCCGTCCGACTGGAAGCCGCCGCCCATGACATGGAGCTTGCTGCCGACGAACGCGGCAGCGAAACCGTGCCGCGCCACCAGCATGTGTGGCAGCGTCGTCCATGCATTGGTTGCCGGGTTGAAGACTTCCGCCGCCCAGAACGTCATCTTGCGCGCCGTGTCCTGGAATTCGCCCCCCACCACGTAGAGCAAGCCGTCATGCTCGCCGCCGGTGACGTCGCCACGCGGCGTTGGGGCGCGACTCTTGTAGATCCAGTGGTCGGTGGCGGGATCGTATTCCTCGACCAGGTCGATCACGTCCGACATCGTCACGAACACCGCGCCGATGCGCCCGTCGATGGCGTAGATCTTGCCGTTGACCGCGCCGGCAAAGAAGTGGTTGCGGGCGGTCGGCATCGGTGATCGCGCTTGCCAGGTGTTGGTGGCGGGATCGTATGCCTCCACGGTGCCGACAACGAGCTGGTCGGTCGAGCCCAACGGGATCGGTGCCCCGGGATCGCCCGGCTTGGTCGAACGGACCCCGCCAATGACGTAGATCTTGCCGCCGACTTCCACCGCTTCACCCGCTCCGCGCGGGGTCGGCATTGGCGCGAGCGCCTTCCAGGCGTCGGTGGCCGGGTCGTATTCCCAGGCATTGCCGGTGGGCTGCCAGGCGACGACGGTCGCGGGCCGGGTGAAGCCGCCGAACAGGTAGATTTTGTCGCCCAGGGCCTCGACCATGACGTGGTGCGCCGGCACGGGCATGGGCTTTTTCGCCGTCCACGCATCGGTAGCGGGATCGTACTCCCAGTTGTAGCCGGTCGGGGTGTGCGTGGCTGGTCCGGGCGCGTTGTCCAGGCCGGACATCACATAGATCTTGCCGTGCACGGTCGCGGCCTCGATTTCGCCGATGGCGGCGGGGAGGGGGGCGGCCATCTTCCACGCCGGCTGCGCCCGGAGTGCCGGCGCGGCGGCGACGGCGTACAGGGCAAGCGCTCCGACGATCGAACGGAGCAATCGTGATCGTTTCATCCCGTTTCCCTTTTTCGTTCTCAAGCTGGCGCGAACGTAACGCCATGCCGAGCCCGCGCAAGGCCGATGCTGGCAGGCCGATTCGGGCTGGCAAAAAGGTTTTCATCCGCATTAATTTCGGGCAGTGTGCGCCAGCACAACCCGCTTGAGGCTCAGTCATTGTGTTGCTGAACGACCAGCGTCGGCGAATCCCGTCAGTTGCCGGCCGCGAAATCCGCATTCCCTTCGTGTTCGAGCAACCCCGGCATGCCGCGTGGGCTGCGCGAGCGCTGTGTGTCCTTCCGCGCATCGTGCGGGACACAGGGCCGCTTACCGGCGCGACGACAGTATCCAGACCCGAGTGGTAGGGCCGAGGGGGCGGCAGGATCATGTTGATCATCAACGCGCGGCAGATGAACGCCCTCGTCCGGCCGAACATGGAGCGGTTCGAGAAGGCGCTGACAGAGCATCTTTGGACCGCCTGGCCGCGCGAGTGCCGCCTGGCCGGCGGCGACGCCGCGCTGCCGCACGCGGTGCGCCAGATCATCGGGGCGGCGCATCGGAACGGCTACGAGACGTCGCGCCAGCTCACGCTGTATGCGAAGCTGGTGTTCAGCCTGGGCATCGGCTTCGACACCGATCCGCAACTCGAGTGGGCCGCGACCGGATTGCTCGACGAATCGATCGACAATCCGACCGAACGGATCGAACGGCTGTACGACGACATGGTCGAGTATCTCGGCGAGATCGGCGGCCAGGATGCCGGCCTGATCGTGCGCGCGATGCTGCGCGTGCGCCGCTACGACTTTACCAATGCACCCGACACCGAGGGCGAAGCGCAGGTGGAGGATCTGTGCGACGTGCTGGAAAGATTCTGGCCGGAGAAGCTGGCGTTCCAGGAAACCAGCCCGACCCTGGCGATGATCCGGGCAGCGATCGCCAAAGCCGAGCGCTATGGCATCACCGATCCGCTGGGCCGCTGCGTGTTCGCCACCATCGGCTTCATTGACGGTCACCATTTCGATTTCGATCCGCTGCATCCCTGGGCGGAAGCGGTGCTCACCGATCCCGGCCTCGATGGCGCAGTGCGGTCGCAGGCGCTGCTTCGGGCTGGGCTGGAACGGATCGCCCAATCGCTGACGCGCGAATAGAGAACACGCTCCATGTCTTCCGGCAGCAAGAAGAACGCCAGCGCCAACAAGGACACGGGTCCTTCCGGGAGCGACACGCCCGGCAAGAGCACTGCCAAGTGCAAGCTGAAGCCGCCCAAGAAGGAGACCGTGGAACCCGAGATCACGGTGGTCGACCCGTTCAGGTGGTATCACGCCACGGTGCAGCCGGAGAAAAACCTGGTTGGCACGGTCACGCTGAAGGCGTCGAAACGGGATGACAATCTCGGCTACAAAGAGAAGGGCACGCTGACCGCCGACAATACCAATGTGCAGTTCTACTCCGACAGCAAGTGCAAGAAGAAGATCAACCCGGCGACGACGCCGGTCACCTACAAATTCGGCTCGCTGTGTTCCGAGGTCACCTTGTATTATAAGGGCGAGACCGGCGGCACGACCAACCTGACCCTGACGCTGGGGCCTGCCAAGGACGACCGCATCACCGTGCTTGGCCCGGCGACCGGCGCGGTGGAAGTGCGCATCTGCAACATCGTCACACCGAAGGTCGAGCTGGAATACAAGATTGTCCTGTGGGACCGGAAGCTGTCCGACAAGCAGAAGGCGGGCGAGACGAAGATCCTGCCCAGCCCCACCTATATCGAGGTGTCGGCGAGCCAGACGGTCCCGGCCTACGCCTATGACAAGACCGGCACGCTCGCGTTCGCGCCGGCCAATGTGGACGCGTTCACCGACGAGGCCTGCACCACGAAGCTCACGGCGGACCTGACCGCGGCACAGCTTCTTGCCACGCCACGCACCAAGATCTGGCTGCGTGGCAAGACCAAGGGGAAATACACGGTCAAACTGACACTGGCGGATCCGGCCACCGACAGCATCCGGCTCGACAAGAACCCGACTCCGGAGCAGGAAATGGGCGTCGTCGAACTGCAACTGAAGCTGCATCAGCAGGATGTCCCGACACTGAAAACCGCGCAGATCAATCCGGACACCAATCCCGAGTCGACCTATTACACCAACCTGAAGAACAAGACGCTTGATCAGGTTTTGATGACCGACGCCGACAAGATCGGCGAAGGATCGAAAGACGACGCGACCAAGCCCGGCCGGCTGCTGCACGCGCAAGCCGGCGCCAATTTTGGCCGGGCCAAGCTGATCGTCGCGAAGATCAACCCGGACCACCTGCCCGCGGGGACCGACGATTATGACATTCCCCTCAAGTTCGGCCGCGGCTGGGCGCCTGATAGCGGCGTCGGCGCGTTGAAGCCCGAAGACCTGCAGGGTGGCGGGCAGGACAATCCGCCGAGCGGCAGCCTCGCGTTCTATGACGCCGAGTTCGATGGCACGATCAAGAACAATCCGTCCTACAAGATTTCGGCGCTGAAGGCCGCGGACCAGACGCTGTGGGTGCAGGGCACGACGGAAACCGACCAGGTTGGCGATGTCCGCCTCGACGCCGGCATGGATCGCGCTCCGGGTGGGCTGGCAAAGAAGCCTAAGCGCAATGGCGACTGGACGCGCTACACCGTGGTGAAGATCGAGGAGGTCAAGCTCGACTATACGCCGGTGAACGGACAACCGGTTGCGTGGGATGGCGCCAAGAAAGAATGGTACATCAACATGCAGACCGATGCGGCCGCCGCTGACCCTGGCCGCAAGATCAAGATTGCCACGAAGCTGACCAAGAAGTTCAAGAACGTCGAGTTGTTTTTCATGCTGGCGCCGGACGCCAACAACAAGAAGGCCGCCAACTGGGGCAAGGACATGCCGGGGACCTGGACGTGGAGCGCCATCACTGCGAACATCAAGCACCTCGACCGGACGGACCGCAAAGACTTCCTGCACCTGTCGGAGAAAACCGATGCCGACGGCAAGGCGTCCAAGGAACTGTCGCTGTCGCGCGTCGCCGGGGACAAGTTCCGCCCCGCCGTCTACATCGGCCAGGACCCGCATCTGGCGAAGTACGTCGAAGGCAACACTGACCTCGAAACGCGCAAGCCTGTCTGGGCCACCGACAAGATCGAGGTTTCACGCAAGTTCTGGTACCAGTTGATCGAGGTTGCCGGCGTCAACAATCCGGGTGTCGCCGGCGCGGTCGGACAATATGTACTCGTCAAGGCCAGGATGGAGCGGGCCAACCCGAAGGTCGTCAACCCGGCCCCCGCCGGCTCGATCTATCCAAATTACATGGTCAAGGTGAACGGCGACAACAGCAACGCTCTGATGGTTTCCAATTTGAACAAGAACAGCTTCTTCACCGGGATTGCCGCTGAAGGCGACAAACCGATCAAGGTTCCGATTCTCGTGTGCGATGCGCAATGGGACACTGGGCCCGACACGCTGGCTTTCAACTCCGCATGGGTCCCGGCAGGAACAGTACTTGATTTGTCCACCGAGCGGCTGCTCCTCAAACCGCCTCTGGGCGGAGGCAGCCTTTGGGTCGGTGGGTACGTTGCATGCAAGGCACCGAACGGCACGGGCGGCTGGACCAACGGCCCATCGGTCTATCTCTCGGATGCCAACCTTGTCGTGACCAACCCACGGACCGACCTCACTGGAATCAGAGTCACACTCCCCGGTCAGGTGCAAACCTTCGTCAACAGCAATCCTGGCTCGATGGTCAAGATCGTCGACCTGAAGATGAAGGGGGCAAAGGGCCCCTATCTTGGCGAATCATTCGACAAGAAGGTGCTTGCTGTCTATGACCCCGCCAACGCGGACGACTTTCAGAATACCATCACCCACGAGTTGGGTCATGGCTTCAAGCAGGTGCTCCGGGCGGGGCAGCAGCCGACCGGTGCCCCCGCGCTGCCCACCCAGTATATCAGTTACGACTCCGACGGCGTTTCGACGGGGTCGCATTGCAATCACGCCACGAACAAGTGCGTGATGTACCAAAGCGGGCCGATCACCGGTTCGCTCAATCGCTTCTGCGACGATTGCCATCCCTATCTGTTGGCAAACGACATGGCGACCTACAGTTGAGGACAGGTGCGGATGGGATGCATCCGTCCAGCCTTTCGTGGCGCCTGCATCGTCGCTGCCCTGGCGGGTTTGCTGACGCATCCGACCCGCGCCGAGCCCAGGCACACCGTTCGAGGATTGACCATGAACGAGGCGACCGAGACCGCGATCCAGGCATTGCAACTGCCCGACGAGGCGTTCTACGCAGCCTCTGACGCGCCATTCGAGGCGGTCACCGGAGCAATCGCGCCGGCCTCTGACACGGTGCCTCCAGGTGTTGCCTCGACGGGGCCGGACAGTGCGCCGCTCAACACGGAGGTGCCACCTGTCTTTGCGCTCGGCCTGCCCCGCGTGGTCGATGTGGAGCATAACCCGTCGATCCCCGGTGCACTGGCCTTGCGCCTTCAGGGGTTGCGCCGATGGCAAGTGGACCTGCCGCAGAACCTGTGTTTCATCATGGTCGATCTGCATACCGGGGTCGTGAAGACGGTCACCCCCATGCTGCCCGACAAGCGCATGGCCACGCCAACGCCGTCACGGTCGGGTCCGGAGCCGTCGCCCTTCATGCGGGACGCCACCAGCCATGGTGTCGAACGCTTCACCTTGCCGGATGCGTTCGGTCCCGACTGGCCGTCAACCGCGTATGCCGTGACGGCGATCGACTACGACTGGATCACCAACACCGTGGTGGTCGAACGCCGGCCGCCGCCTGATCCCGCCGCCGAGCCGTTCCGCACGCCCTCGACCTTTCTTCAATCCGCAAGCGCCGGAACGCCGGCGCGGGTGGGCGTCTCGCTTGCGGTGCCGGCATCGGTGCGCTCCGGTGATGGCATTCGCATCGAGGGCGTCGTCCACGTGCCCCGGACGGCAATTGCCCTCGCGCATTCGACGGAAGAGCCGGACGAGTTCGTGATGGCAGCGGAACTGCTGCTGGTGCAACTCGACGTCGCGCCGCCACACAGGGTCAGCCTGGGGATTCCGGTCGAGGTCACAGGGGACACGGTCTCGGCCACATACGCATTCGACCTCGCCACGCGGCCCGAGGGCGTTGGTCTCGCTGGAGACTATCAGGTCTATCTCGTCTCGGGACGTTCGGTCGCCGGGCCGGCCCCTTTGACCGTCCTGGCGCGGTGACACCGGGCTTATTGCTCAACCATCCAGGCACGCTGACACCGGGCTATTGCTCTACCATCCAGGCACGCCGACACCGGGCTATTGCTCTACCATCTCACGCACCGCTGCCGAGGACCGGCCGGCTGCCCGCAAATCCCGCAGAGTCGCAGCCTTGTCGCGCTTCGCCAGGCGGCGGCCAGAGGCGTCGGTCAGCAGACGGTGGTGCGCATAACGTGGCGCGGGCCAACCCATCAGCGCCTGGATCAGCCGATGCAAATGCGTCGCCGGTTGCAGGTCCACGCCGCGCGTCACCAGCGTCACGCCTTGCAGTGCGTCGTCGTGGGTGACGCAGAGATGGTAGCTCGCCGGCGCATCCTTGCGCGCCAGCACCACGTCGCCGAATTGCGCCGGGTCGCAGGCGATGACGCCCTCGTCGTCCTCCTCGAAAGTCAGCAGCCCTGGCACGGCCGCCAGGGCCTGCGCCATGTCCAGCCGTAGCGCGAAGCGCTCCCCGGCATCGATCCGGGCCTGCCGCTGCGTCGCGGTCAGCCGCCGGCAGGTGCCCGGATAGACCGGGCTGCCATCCGGCGCGTGCGGCGCACTGGTGGAGGCCGCGACCTCGGCGAGGATCTCCGTCCGGGTGCAGAAGCACGGATACAACAGCCCGCGCGCCAGCATCGCATCGAGCAGGAGACGATAGTCGGCCAGATGGCGCGACTGCACGCGGACGGGACCGTCCCAGTCCAGGCCCAGCCAGGCCAAATCTTCCTCGATCGCCGCGGCGAAGTCCGGACGGCAGCGGCCGGGGTCGATGTCCTCGATCCGCAGCAGGAACCGCCCGCAGGCCGCACGCGCCCGGCGCCACGCGGTCAACGCCGACAAGGCGTGGCCGAGATGCAGGTAACCGGTGGGGCTTGGGGCGAAGCGGGTGACGATGGACATGGCAACCGGACCCAGAGTACGACAGCAAGAGCGAAAGGGAGAGCATGAATGCCGGAATTGGATGGACTGCGTTGGGGTCCGGCCTCCAAGGGCGTGCCGCGCCAGCTTGTGGTGCTATGCCACGGCTTGGGCGCCGATGGCCACGACCTGATCGACCTCGCGCCCACCTGGGGCCACGCGCTGCCGGACGCGCTGTTCGTCTCGGTCGACGCGCCGTTCATCCATGACTCCGGCTTCGGCCGGCAGTGGTGGAGCGTCGCCGACCGCACGCCCTCGGTGATGGAGGCCGGGGCCCGCCGCGCCGCCGGATTCCTCGACCGCTTCATCGACGCCGAACTGGCGCGCCGCAACCTGCCGGCGGACGCCTATGCCCTGATGGGCTTCAGCCAGGGCGCGATGACCGTGCTGTTCACCGGCCTGCGCCACGTGCCGCCGCCACGCGCCATCCTGGCCTTTTCCGGCGCCCTGATCTCGCCCGAAGCCCTGGCGCTGGAGATGACCGGCCGCCCGCCCGTCCTGCTGGTGCACGGCGAGGACGACGAGGCGGTGCCGGTGTCCCGCTCACGCGATGCCGAGGCCGCCTTGCGCGCGGCCGACGTTCCCGTGGAGGCGACCTACATCCCCCGGCTGGGCCACGGTATCGACGACACCGGCATCTCGATGGGCGCGCTGACCCTGCAGCGGGCGTTTTCCGAGGCATGACAAGGACATGAAACCGGTGCCTCTTGCGGCCATCGAGTCGCCGGACGGCTTGCGACACGGGGGACGGTCTGCGATAACCCGGGCGAGTTCTCGGCGGCGCACAATATCTGGCGGGCTGTTAGCAAGAACCCCACCAGCGATTGAGCTCCGGACGCAAGGGAGCGGCACGCTTGCCTGACGGTGGCCAAACTTTTCCGGCGCTGGTGCTGAACGCGGATTTCCGCCCGCTGTCGTATTTCCCGCTGTCGCTGTGGTCCTGGCAGGACGCGGTGAAGGCGGTGTTCCTCGACCGGGTCTCCGTGCTGAGCGAGTACGACACCCGTGTGCGCTCGCCCAGCATGAGCATGCGTCTGCCGAGCGTGATCGCGCTGAAGGACTACATCCCGTCCGCGCGCCGCCCGGCCTTCACCCGGTTCAACGTGTTCCTGCGCGACGGCTTCGGCTGCCAGTATTGCGGCGACCGGCGTCCTGCGCACGACCTGACGTTCGACCACGTGGTGCCGCGCAGCCGCGGCGGCCGCACCACGTGGGAGAATGTCGTCACCGCCTGCGCTGACTGCAATTTGCGCAAGGGGTCCCGGCTGCCGCGCGAGTGCGCGATGTTCCCGCGCAGCCACCCGCGCCAGCCGACCACGTGGGAGTTGCAGGACCAGGGGCGCGGCTTCCCGCCGAACTACCTGCACCAGAGCTGGCGGGACTACCTCTACTGGGATACCGAGCTGGAAAGCTGAGCAGGGCGACCCCGGCCGGGCGGCGCGGGAGGCAGGGCAGGGCGATCGCATCTGGGTGGAAATGCGAATGACGGACGGACGGCGGCGCTGCCCGCTTGCAAGGTCTGTGCGGCGCGCTCTGCTGCAAGCATTCAACACGGAGGTCACGGAGAACCACG
>DATHNI010000059.1:0-2249 GCA_035486135.1 Acetobacteraceae bacterium | reverse complement strand
TCCCCTTGCTTGGTATCGCCGGTGGCGCACCAGGCAAGGTATTGGAACCACCGATGAACACCGATGGACCGAGCCGCGTGCAGCTACGGTGACGACGACGAGGTAGTGGGACTCCGTCGGCGCGCCCCTGTCACCACAAGGACCGTGCCGGCGACCCGAGCCAAGAAGGCTACGACCATGCGGATCCCTGCTGCGCGAGGGGTGAGAATCACCCACTCGATCTCCTGAAGACCCATTTCATCGCAAAGGCAGCGGAGGCGCAGAGATCGCCGAGCAAGGCTTCAGGACCCTGCCGCGAGCGAGGCCCGAGGCCATCCACGCAGCAGGGATCAGAAACTTCGTCTCGGCGATCTCTGGGTCTCCGCTGCCTTTGCGATTAGTTTACCAGCCGCCCGCAGCACCTGCCGCGCATGAATGGCAATGCACCGCGATCACACTATGACCCTCGGCGATCTCCGAGAATCCGGTGCCGTCTCAGTGGCCGGCGCCGTCTCAGTGATAGGTATGGCGGCACGCCGTGCGGTAATCCTCGGTCACCCCCGCATGGTCCAGCTTACGCACGGACCGCGCGGCCGCGCGATCCGCCATGCGCTGCCATTCGCCGCACAGGGCGTGCCAAAGACGCGGCATCACCGGACCGTGCGAAAGCTCGCGCTGCGCCGAGCGGAGGGATTGCACGGTAACGGAAGCGGATGCGGGCATGGATCGACCTCCTCGTAGTCTGGCGCGTGACGGCCAGGTTACAGGCCTTATGGGGCCTCGGACGGCGTCCGGCTGTGAACCAGGTCACAGGCCGCGAGTTTTTTGGCAGGAAGGCCAGAGTTCCCCCCGGCGTGTCCTTGGTTGAACCGGAGGCCTCGCTGCGATCGCACCGTTCGCGCGGATTGCCTGGTTCGCAGTGTCTCACAACGTTCAGGCAAGTCGGGCCAAGGTCCACAACGAAGAATTTCCTGTCCATGGCCCGATTTGCTTCCATGGTGGCACCGGCCGCTCGGTGAATCTTTGCTCCGCTTGCCTGAGCTTTGTGAGAAACTTGTTGCCTGAGCTTTGCGAGAAACTTGCGCTGCCGCGGCCGGCACGAACCGCGGAAGCGCCCCCCGAGTGAAACCGCAACCAGCCCAATGGAAATCTTGCCGTGCTCGGCTTGCTGGCGCGTCCCCCGGGTGCGAGCATCATGCGCATCGCAATCACTCCCGCACAGGCGACGCAGGAGACCGAAGCTGCCCTATGCCCACGCCATCGCCGGCACAAACTACAGCTTTCCTGACCTGCGCACGCTGCTGGCGCGGGCGACGCCATTCCGCTCGGGCGACGCACTCGCCGGGCTGGCGGCCGAAACCGCCGCGGAACGGGTTGCCGCGCAGATGGCGCTGGCCGACACGCCCCTGTCCGAAATCCTCGCCAACCCGCTGATCCCCTACGAGGACGACGAGGTCACTCGCCTGATCCTGGACACCCACGACGCCGCCGCCTTCGCCCCCCTCGCCGCCCTCACAATCGGCCAATTCCGCGAGTTCCTGCTGTCCGCGCGCCCTGAGGACCTGCCCGCGCTGCGCGCCGGCCTGACCCCGGAGATCGTCGCCGCCGTCAGCAAGATCATGCGGTTGCAGGACCTCGTGGCGGTGGCGGCGAAGTGCCGCGTCGTCACGCGCTTCCGCAACACGATCGGGCTGCCCGGCCGGCTGTCGGTGCGGCTGCAACCGAACCACCCCACGGACGATCCGCGCGGCGTCGCGGCCTCCACCCTGGACGGCCTGCTGCTCGGCGCCGGCGACGCGGTGATCGGCGTCAACCCGGCCACCGACAGCGTCGCCGCGGCGGTCACGCTGCTGACCATGCTGGACACCATCCGCGAGCGCTACGCCATCCCGACCCAGACCTGCGTCCTGGCGCACGTCACCACCACGCTGCGCGCCATCGAGGCCGGCGCGCCCGTCGATCTGGTGTTCCAATCGATCGGCGGCACCGAGGCAGCGAACAGCAGCTTCGGCATCTCGCTCGCCCTGCTGCGTGAGGCGCGCGACGCGGCACTGTCGCTGCACCGAGGCACGCTCGGCGACAACGTGATGTATTTCGAAACCGGCCAGGGCAGCGCGCTCTCCGCCGGGGCGCATCACGGGGTGGACCAGCAGACGCTGGAGGCCCGCGCCTACGCCGTGGCGCGCATGTTCCAGCCTCTGCTGGTCAACAGCGTCGTCGGCTTCATCGGTCCGGAATATTTGTTCGACGGCAAGCAGATCACCCGCGCC
>DATHNI010000058.1:0-10885 GCA_035486135.1 Acetobacteraceae bacterium | reverse complement strand
GTGCTCTTCGGCGTGCCCATCGCCTTGCGGCAATGGATGATGCCGTAAACCACCATCGTCACCACCAGCGCGGCGAACACGCCGGCCAGCGTCGCATCGACATAGTCGTTGAACACGATCTGGCTCATCTGGTGCATCGTCTTGGCAGGGGCGAGCACCGTCCCTGCCGTCATGGCATTACCGAACCGCGCCGCATGGGCGAGGAAGCCGATCGCCGGGTTCGGACTGAACACCTTCTCCAGCCCGGCCGTCACGGTGCAGGCGACCAGCCAGGTCGTCGGCACGATGGTGACCCAGGCGTAGCGCTCACGCTTCATCTTGAACAACACCACGGTGCACAGCGTCAGCGCGATCGCCGCCAGCATCTGGTTGGCGGTGCCGAACAGCGGCCACAGCGTCCAGATGCCGCCCAGCGGGTCGAGCACGCCCTGATACAGGATGTAGCCCCACAGCAGGCAGGCAAACGCGGAGCCCACCAGGTTGTTGGTCCACGACTCGGTCGCCTTGAACGCCGGGATGACGTTGCCGACCAGGTCCTGGATCATGAAGCGGCAGACCCGCGTTCCGGCGTCCACTGTCGTCAGGATGAACAGCGCCTCGAACAGGATGGCGAAGTGGTACCAGATGCCCGCCAGCATTTTCCCCCCGAGGAAGCCGGACAGGATGGTGGCCATGCCCACGGCCAGTGTCGGAGCGCCGCCGGTGCGCGACATGATCGTCGCCTCGCCGACGTCACGCGCGGTCTGCGTCAGCATGTCGGGCGTCACGGTGAAGCCCCAGGACGTGATCACCTGCGCCGCGTGCACGGGATCCGCGCCGATCAACCCGGCGCCACTGTTCATCGCGAAATACACACCAGGGTGGATCACGGTGGCGGCGATCATCGCCATGATCGCAACCAGCGATTCCATCAGCATCGCGCCATAGCCGATGAAACGGACCTGCGCCTCGTTCTCGATCATTTTCGGCGTGGTGCCGGAGGCGATCAGCGCGTGCCAGCCGGACACCGAACCGCAGGCGATGGTGATGAACAGGAACGGGAACAGGCTGCCGGCCCAGGCCGGTCCGGTGCCATCCACGTATTTGGTGATCGCCGCCATCTGCAGGTCCGGATGCACCACGATGATGGCGAGCGCGAGCAACAGGATGGTGCCGATCTTCAGGAACGTCGAGAGATAGTCGCGCGGCGCCAGCAGCAGCCACACCGGCAGCACCGAGGCGACGAAGCCGTAGCCGATGATCATCAGCGCCAGCGTCGGACCGGACAGGTTGAACCACACCGCCAGTTCCGGCGTTTCGGAAACCGTGCGGCCGTAGACCAGCGCCGCCAGCAGCAGCACCACACCGAGGATCGACATCTCGGCGATCCGGCCGGGCCGGATGAAGCGGCTGTAAACGCCCATGATCAGCGCGATCGGGATGGTGCAGACCACCGTGAAGGTGCCCCACGGGCTGCCCACCAGCGCGTTCACCACCACCAGCGCGAGCACGCCGAGCACGATGATGCAGATCATCAGGATGCCGACGCCGGCGATGGCGCCGGGGACCGGCCCAAGCTCGGAACGCACCATGTCGCCGAGCGAGCGACCGTCTCGCCGCGTGGACAGGAACAGTACCGTCATGTCCTGCACCGCGCCGGCGAACACGACGCCGGCCAGTATCCACAGCGTGCCGGGCAGGTAGCCCATCTGCGCCGCGAGCACCGGACCGACCAGTGGGCCCGCGCCGGCGATGGCGGCGAAATGGTGGCCGAACAGCACGTAGCGGTTGGTCGGCACGTAATCCAGGCCGTCATTGTGCCGGTACGCCGGCGTCTGCCGCTTCACGTCCACGCCGAACACCTTGTTGGTGATGAACAGCGCATAGAAGCGGTAGGCGATGAAGTAGACGCACACCGAAGCCACGACGAGCCATGCGGCATTGACCGGCTCGCCGCGGGTGAGCGCGACGACGCCAAGGGCGATGCCGCCCAGCACGGCGACGGCCGCCCACAGCAGTTTGGCCTGGAAAGTCATGACGTCTCCCTTCCGCGGTGTCATGCGGTGGCGGGAGGCGACATCCGTAGCGACGGAGCGAAACGAAACACAAGGATGCCGCGGCGTTCCCGCACCGCGGACCGATTTTCGATACGATATGATGGACGGGGTCGGCGGAAGACGCCTTGATATAGATCAAGCTCTCCCGCGAAGTTGGTCGAGCGCCTGCGCTCCGGCGCTTGACCCGGGGCCGCGGCGCGCAGCGACGAGGGCGAGGGTGGCACGAGCCGCCCGTAAACTCGCCGCGCCGGGCTAAGGGCCCGCAGGGAAACAACCGCATCAACTGCGGCTGCGTCGTAGTCCCCTGTGTCATGGCCGGCCCATGGGTCGGGCCGAAGGCCCGCCCGAGGACAGGCTCCGGCCGGCCACCCACGACTTTGCTGCTGGCAGCAAGAGAAGACGTGGGTGGCCGGGCCAAGCCCGGCCATGACACAGGGCTTTGCTGCCCCGCTAGCAAGGAGCGCGCGGTGGCGGGCAGCCGCGCCGGCTGCAATGCCGCCCACAGTAGCAGATGCGTATCGACGAGAAGCTTCACGCTCCGCCAGCGAAGAGTTTCTCTATCTCATCGCGTGCGATGGCGTCGAAATCGTCTGGCACGGTGCCCTGGCCTTGCATGAACCCAAGGCGGCGCATGCCGCCGTCGGCCGGTGCGTCGAGCGGCACGACTTTCGCCACCGGCTTTCCTGCCTTGGCGATGATGAACGGCTCTCCGGCGGCGACCTGTTCGACCAGGCGTGACAGGTGGGTTTTGGCTTCGAGTATGTTGATCGTGCGCATCATGGCCCCGGCGGACTAAGTCGGCTTAGGCGACAGGCGCGCAAGCCAACCGGTGGCAAGGGCCTGCCCGTCGCCCGCGTCAAGTTCGCGCTGTCGCTGCTGTCGGTGCTTACGCCGGTCACTCCCCACCGCTGCCGCTTTGAACCCGGTTGGCCTTCCCGGCGCGTAAAAGTGCTGCCGCGATGAACCGCCGGCGCATCGCGGCGTGGCTATCGCGGCTCGATCGGCATCCGCGCGATGCCCAGCCACGCGATCGGCGCGCCTGCATTCTCCGCCGCCTGCTCCGCCGGCAGCGCCGTGTCCCAGTCCGCGGCGATGAACCGCCGGCCGTTCACCGCCGCCGCGGCGTCGGACACCAGCCAGAGCAGAGGTGGGACCATGATCTCGGGTTGCAGCATGCGGGAGCGGTCGCCGGCGTGCTCGCCGACCAGCGGGGTGTTGGTGACGCCGCCAGGGACCAGCACGTTGGAGGTGACGCCGGTGCCCTTCAGGTCCGCGGACAGGCCGGCCATCGCCGCCTCGGCCGCGGCCTTGCTGGCGCCGTAGAGCAGGTAGCCCTCGCGCACCATGGTGCCCAGGCTGGTGGTCACCGTGATGACGCGGCCCGCCTTTGCCGCCAGCATGTGCGGCAGCACGGCGCGCGCCATCATGATCGGCGCCGTCGCGTTGACCGCAAGGAAGCGGCTCCATTGCTCCGGGGCGACCTCCCAGAAGCGGATCGGCGTGGCGCGGGCGTCGGCGCGGATCGAGGCCTGGCCGATGCCGGCGTTGTTGATCAGCACGTCGATGCGGCCATGGCGGTCCAGCACGGCGGCGACGATGCGGTCGAACGCGTCGGGCTGGGCGAGGTCGGCGTGGATGGTTTGCACCGCGCCCGGTTTTCCCGCCGCGGCGGCGGCCAGCGATTCCAGGCCTGGGGCGGTGCGATCCACCGCGGCGACGTCGATGCCGGCGCCCAGCAGGCCGAGCGCCATGGCGCGGCCGATGCCGCTCGCGGCGCCGGTGACGATGGCGGTCTTGTTGGGGGTGGCCATGGGTTTCCTCCGTTGCCGGTTGTTGGTTATGGCAGTCATCTTCCTAGCGCGTCCGTTGCCCGCACCCAAACATCGGCTGGTCTGGGCACGGCATTGCCGGACCCGGAAGTCCGGTCCGGATACGGAATATGTCGAACGGGTCATGCGGCAGGCGGACTGCATGTTTTGGGCAAATTGCCCCCCGGCGGTGGCGGCTTCCTGGTGAACCTCTGCCCGGCGTTCTGAACTTTGTGAGGAACCGCACTGCCATCGCCGGCGCGAATTGTGCGAATTGCCGGCGAAACTCCGTCGCCTCGATCAAAGGAAGCATTTGGAACACAGATGAGCAGGGATGCACACCGATCAGTGCGGATGACCGAATCCGAGGGCTCGTATGGGGCCCGACTCGTGGTGCAGCCGCCGGACATCCGCGCTTGTCGGTGTGCATCGGTGGTTCAAACACCTTGCGCGGTATCGCGGATGGCGCATCAAGAACGGCTTTTGAAATCGGCGATGCATCGGGCCGCGTGACGGTGTGCGGAGCGAAAGCTTTGAAGACCTGGTCAAAATAATCTTGGTCTAATGGACTAACCCGTTTTTCAACTCATCGGCGACAGTGATGGTGACGCGCGAATCAGGATCATTCTTTCTTTCGCGTTCGAGCGCCCAATGATGCACCTTCTGCTTCTCATCGTCGCTCAGCTTCCTATTTTGGTCTTCGGGCATGTGACTGGCCTCCTGCTTACCGCTAAGCATAACAGAGGCGGTGGCGAGGAGGGATCGCCACGTCACGCTCTCGACTCCGTGATTGCTTGGCGGTAAGCAACGCGGATGGCAGATGACCCAGATATCGTCCAGAAGGTCTCAGACACCCTGGGCGCCAAAGGCGTCGGGGGTAGGTGCCCTATATGCGGGCAAACCAAGTGGATGATACAGGATGAATTTCCTTATTCCCGCGTCGATGTCACGGACCCGAATCTGTTTGAGCATCGTATTTTCAGCGGACTCATTCCGACTTATTGGCTGTATTGCGGAAACTGCGGCTTCGTGGCGCAGTTCATGAAATCGGTCGCAGACAATGAGGGTGACCCTCGCCCAGAGGAGCCTCCGATATGAGCGGCCGTCCGGCGCATTTGCGGCTTGTTGCAGGGCGTCGGGAGCCGGTCCTTGCGCTGAGCGGGGGCGGTCCCCATGATCCTAGCGTGGAAGCTCGACTAACCAGGTTGGAGGCGGACTGTCAGGCGATGCGCGCCGACTTGAGCGCGACACGGGCGGATACCGCCTACATCCGCGGGCGCCTCGAAAGTCTCCCCACCACCTGGTCGATGATCACCGCCATCATCGCGGGTAACTTGAGCCTCGGCGCCCTCCTCATCGGGGCTGCCAAGCTGCTAGGCCATTGAGCCTCGCACGCGAGCGATCTACTCGGCGCCGTTTAATTCTCGGGATTTTCAAAACGACGCACTACCGGTACGCAATGGAGCTGGCTTGTTGTGCTGGATTTATTGTTTCCGTGCCAATCCGTGGCTGAAGCTGCTTTCCATGCTAATCCGTGTTGAAACCTTCTTGCTGTCTTTACCCTTCCCGGAGCCGCCGGATCGACGCCGGGCAGCGCACCCAACAAGGCCAATGCGACTGCCCTGCGCCAGGCACCGATCCGTCGCATCGCCGGTGCGCGCAATGTGCGGCGTCCCTGCACCCTGCCTCGACTGAAATCCCGACCCCCTGAAAATAGTCTTGGACTTTCCACCTTGAACATGCTTTTATTCCCGAATGCCCGGTTCGACCCCCACCCCTGACCTACCCGACCGCCCCGATCCGCCCCAGGATCGGTCGCCCCAGGATGGGTCGCACGAGGATCGGCCGGCCGCCGGCACAGACCAACGCCTCGCCAACCAACCCAACACCAACCAACCCAGCACCAACCAACCCGGCTGCACCGCGCGTCTCCTCGGCATCGTCCGCCGGCTCATCGACTATGGCCGCCGCCTCACCGGCACGCTCCAGCAGAACCCCACCACCTACGAACCGCACGCCTACCAACATAAATTCGGCACCGCCGACATCACGCTGGTCCTCCGCCGCATCGCCCGCGGCATCATGCTCGCCCTCGCGCTCGAGGCCAGGCTGCTCACCCGGGTCGATCGCCCGCGGCCCTCCCCCGCACCCACCGGCCGCCCCGCGCCCGACGCCGGGCCGCCGCTTCGGCCAAAGCGCGCCCCCCGGCCCAAGCCCGTGGACTGGCGCGCCGCCGCCGACGCGGCACTGCTCGATCGCCTGCCCACCGCCGAGGAGATCGCCGCGCGGATGCAACACCGCCCGATCGGTGCCCTGATCCTCGACATCTTCCGCGATCTCGGCATCCTGCCGGCCGACCCTCAGTGGATGTGGCGGGAGATGACCCAGGACATCCTCGTGAGCGGCGGCAACGTCGCAGGCCTGTTCAAGGCAATAGGCGATCGGCACTACAAATGGTTCGTCGAGGAATACGGCGATGTGTGCCTGACTTTCGCGGCGATGCCCTTGCCATTGGCCGGGATGCCCAGCACCGGTCCGCCCTGACATTGGCGCCTGGACCGACCGAGACGTCATGCACGGGGCCAGCCCAGGCCGGCCCCGCCATTATGATTCCGCTGGCGGCCGGGCGCGCGTCATGTGTGGCCAGTCATGCGCGCGCGACCAGCACCACGGCTTCCGTGTGGCCGGCATTACTCGGCAGCCGACAAGTAAGGCGGCACTGGTTCTAATGTGTCATGGCCGGCGACGGCCGGCCATCCACGACTTTGTTGTGTGGCACAGGGGAAAGACGTGGGTGACCGAGCCAAGCCCGGTCATGACACCGTGGGCGGTGTCGCCCAACTTGCCGGCCGATGAGTAACAGTACCAGCCTTACTCTCCGAACCTGCGTGCCGCCGGCTTCGACTTGCCCGTCAGCTCGCCAGGTTCAAGGCTGCCCCGGTCCCGACCGGGGCAGCGGCGCCCGAGGTCATGGCGTTGGGCTTGCGGGCACAGGTGCAGGGGCAGTGGGGAAGGCCAGCGACACCGGCGCGCCCGGTTGAGCCGTTGGGATACCCGTCCCTGCCGCCGGCGCGGCCGCGACCGCGGGCGACGAGGCGGTCGCCGGGGGCGTCCCTGCCAGGGCAGCCGCGACAGGGGCCGATACCGCGGGAACCTCCGCGCTCGCCGCCGGCGGAATCGGTCGCACCACCGGCGCGTCCGAAGCGGACGGTGCCGAGGCGGCCGGCGCGGACGTGGACGGGAGGGACGTGGCCGCGGTGGGCGGCGATGCGCCCGGCGAGGCGGCTGGCGCTGCCGCTCCCGCTGAGGCCGAGGATGCCGGCGACGCGCCCCGTGGGACACCGGGTGGAGCACCGGGCGGAGCGCCGCCCGGCGGGGCGGCCAGCGAAGCACCTGACGCGCCCCCCGGCGGGGCGCCCGGCGCACCCGCCTTGTCCGCGGTCTTCGGCGCCGGCGGCGGCTCCGGCATCGTGATCGTGTAGTCGGCCACGACCCGGGCCTGCTTGCCGGCGATCACCAACACCTTCTGGCCAATCGCCAGCGGCACGGTATCCCGCTGCGTCACCGACACCAGGTCGCCTTTGGTTTCCTGCACGATGTATTCGTAGGCGGTGGTGTCGCCCGTCGCGTGCTCCACCCCGCTGCCGACCACGCCGCCGATCACCGAGCCGCCCAGTGCCGAGAGGGCGGTGATCGCGCCGCCGCCGCCATCGACCCCAGCGCCGGCAATGCCGCCGGCCGCGGCGCCGGTCACGGTCCCCAGCGTGGCGTCGGCGCTGACCCCCACCTTGCGCACCCCGACAACCACACCGCGCTGAGTCGGGTTGGCCTGCTGCACGGCGGCGCTGGCATAGGTGTTGGGCGAATAATTCGGGCCGCACCCGGCGAGCGCGACCAGCATGGCGGCCGCGGCGCCGCCCCTCACGTTCCGAACCAAAACCGTCCTTCCCGTTGATTGTGCGGTCGCGAGATAGGCGCCTTGCGCAGCCCTGTCACCCCCGGCCGTGGCACACCCAGCGCAACGAACAGTCACGCCGGCGTCGCAATTCGCTTCCCTCCGCAACCGGTTCCCGCCTACGCTGCTGCATCGCAGCAGGAGCGAGGGATGGCGCAAACCGCCGGCACGCAAACCCAGTCCCAAAGTGAGACCCGGGCCCAACGCCAGGCCGAGATCCAGACCCAGGCCCAGGCTCCGGCCCAGGCCCAAACTCAGACCCAGGCCCCGCTGCCCGACGTCCCCTGTTTGCTTCAGGGCTACGAGGCAAACGGCTTCTTCTGCGAAACGATGCGCCGCGGCCAGCCGTCGCATCCCGGCCTCGACCTGCTGCGCGCCCGCTTGGCGCAGTTCCCGGTGGAGACGCTGCGCCGCCGTGCGGTGGATGCCGAACGCGACCTGCTGGAGCGGGGCATCACCTTCACCGTCTATTCCGATGCCACCGCGATCGACCGCATCCTGCCGTTCGACCTGATCCCCCGCGTGATCACCGCCACCGAATGGCAGCAGATCGAGACCGGCGTCATCCAGCGGGTGCGCGCGCTGAACATGTTCCTGCACGACGTCTACCACGGGCAGAAGATCCTGGCCGACGGCGTGGTGCCGCGCGACCTCGTGCTGGGCAACCAGGCCTATTGCACCACCATGGTCGATTTCGACGTGCCGTTCGGCACCTATGTGCATGTCTGTGGCACCGACATCGTGCGCGACGAAACCGGCCGCTTCATGGTGCTGGAGGACAACGCGCGCACCCCCTCCGGCGTCGCCTATGTGGTGGAGAACCGCCACATGACGCAGCGCGTGCTGTCGGACGTGATGGCCGGCCTGAAGGTGCGTGGCGTGGACGAGTACGGCCTGCACCTGCACCGCGCACTGTCCGAGATCGCGCCGCAGGGCGTGACCGACCCACAGGTGGTGGTGCTGTCGCCCGGCATCTTCAACTCCGCCTATTTCGAGCATGTCTTCCTGGCGCGCGAGATGGGCGTGCCGCTGGTGGAGGGCCGCGACCTGGTGGTGGAGAACCACCGCGTGTTCATGCACACCACGGCCGGGCTGGCGCCGGTGCACTCGATCTATCGCCGGCTGAACGACGACTTCCTGGACCCCGACGTGTTCCGCCCGGACAGCGCGCTGGGGGTGCGCGGCGTGATCGAGGCGTGGCGCCGCGGCAACGTGGCGATCGCCAACGCCATCGGCACCGGCGTGGCCGACGACAAGGCGGTGTACGCCTACATGCCGCGCATCATCCGCTACTACCTCAGCGAAGACCCGATCCTGCCAAACGTCGAGACCCATATTTGCGCGGAACATGACGCGCTGGCCTACACGCTGGACCACCTGGCCGAACTGGTGGTGAAGCCGGTTGCCGAATCCGGCGGCTACGGGCTGATCATCGGGCCGCACGCCTCGCGCGCGCAACTCGACGACTTCCGCACCCGGCTGTTGGCGGATCCCAGCAACTACATCAGCCAGCCGACGCTGAAGCTGTCGGTCTCGCCCACGCTGACCGAGACCGGGGTCGCCCCCCGCCACATCGATCTGCGGCCCTTCGCGGTGACCGGGCGCGATACCTGGGTGCTGCCCGGCGGCCTCACGCGGGTTGCGCTGCGGGCAGGCACGCTGGTGGTGAACTCGTCGCAGGGCGGTGGGACGAAGGACACCTGGGTGCTGGCATGAGCGAGACGCTGCAAGCGACCGGCACGATGCACCTGATCGCCCGGCATGCCGCCAGCGCCCTGTGGCTCGCCCGCTATATCGAGCGGATCGAGAACCTGGCCCGCCTGCTGGACGTCACCAAGAGCTTCACGCACGACGACGGCGACTGGCTGACCATCCTGCGCATCAACGGCGACGCCATCGGCTTCCAGAAGCGCTATCCCGAGGTCAGCCAGGCCAATGTCGCCCGGTTCTATCTGCTGGACGCCGACAACCCAAGTTCGGTGCAGGCGGCGATCGAAGCGGCGAAGGAGAACGCGCGCACGCTGCGGGCGCTGATCTCCACCGAGATGTGGCTGCAGATCAACGTGTTCCACGGCCGCATCCGCGAACTCAGCGGCGCCGACCTGGCACCGGATCGGATGTCCGCGGTGTGTGCCATGCTGAAGGAAGGCGCCCAGGCGCATGTCGGGATCAGCGAGGGCACGTTCTATCGTGACCAGTGCTGGCACTTCACGATGATCGGCCGCTACCTGGAGCGCGCCGACCAGACCACGCGCCTGCTGGACACGCGGTTCAACGCGCTGGTGCCGCGGGTCGATGCGGCCGATCCGGATATCGATGCCGGCAAGTGGCATGCGCTGTTGCGCGCCGCCGGCGGCTACCACGCCTATCGGCGCGAGCACCCGCATGGCTACCGCCCCGTCGAAGTCGCCGGGTTCCTGATCGCCAACACCGCGTTCCCCCGCGCGGTCGCGCTGAACGTGGCGCAGATCGAATGGCACCTGACGCAGCTTCGCCTGCGCTACCACCTGCGGGGCGGCAGCCGTGCGCTGGAACGGGTGGACAACCTGAACACCACGCTGACGCACGAGGGCGTCGCCGACCTGGTGGCGCGTGGCCTGTCGCCGTTCCTCGACTGGATGCAGCGCGAGATCGGTGCCCTGCATGGCGACGTGATCGACGGCCTGTGCGGCGGGTAGGGCGATCGTGTGAATGCAGCCGGGCCAGGGGCTTGGCCCGCGTAGCGCAAAGAATACTCCCCCTCCCCTTGAGGGAGGGGGTTGGGGGGAGGGGTCCGTACGGCACGAACCCCTCCCCCCAACCCCCTCCCTCAAGGGGAGGGGGAGTCTGTTTCTTGTTAGGCGCTACGCGCCTCGCAATGACAGGTGGGGCCGGCGTTTGTCCGGTCAGGATGGAAACGCTCTAACCCACGGTACGGCTTGCTGCGATGCCCTCGCCCGGGACGATGGAGGATTGCCGCTGCCCCTGCGCGGTGCACCGACCCGAGTGCGATTACCCTGCGATCGATGGACTCGACACTGTCGCAGGGCGCGGCCACCCTGGTGCCCGGACGTGGTACAGAATCGGGTGAGCAGGTGGCGGCGACG
>DATHNI010000057.1:0-2488 GCA_035486135.1 Acetobacteraceae bacterium | reverse complement strand
CTGGCGACCCTGATCCCGGTGCTGCGCAAGATCATCGAGACGTTCCCGCCCGACCGCATGCATCCGGACGATACGTTCCTGCTGAACGATCCCTATACCGGCGGCACCCACCTGCCTGACATCGCCATAGTGCAGCCGATCATGCACCAGGGCCGGCTGATCGCCTTCAGTGCCGCGATGACGCACCATCAGGACATGGGCGGCATGTCGGCCGGGTCGGTGCCGACCAACGCGACGGAGATCTACCAGGAGGGCCTGCGCCTGCCGCCGCTGAAGCTGCGCGACGCGGGCGTGATGAACGACACGTTGGTGGCGATCATCCGGCAGAACGTGCGCATCCCCGACACGGTGATGGGCGACATCAACGCACAGCTTGCTGCCTGCCGCATCGGCGCTCGACGCGTCAGCGAACTTGCGGAACGCAATGGTCACAATGCGCTGAACGCGATCTTCGCCGAGTTGCTGCAGCGGTCAGAGACGATGACCCGCCAGGCGCTGGCACACATTCCGGACGGCACTTATCGCTATGTCGATTGGCTCGACAACGATGGCATCGAACTCGACAAGCCGATCCGCATCGAGGTGGCGGTGACGCTGCGTGACGCGTCGATCCATATCGATTTCACCGGCACCAGCCCGCAGGTGCGCGGGCCGATGAATTGCGTGCCGTCCGGGTCGCTGGCGGCGGCGTGCTTTGCCATTCGCGCGCTGACCGATCCGGCGATTCCCACGAATGCCGGGTGCTTTCGGCCGATCTCGCTGCATCTGCCGGAGGGCAGCCTGGTCAATCCGCGCGAGCCGGCGCCGGTGAACGCGCGCACCTCGACGATCAAGCGCATCGCCGGTGCGATCATTTCTGCGCTGGCGGAAGTGCTGCCGGCCAAGGTGCCGGCGCCCTCGGCCGGCGAAATGCTGATGGTGGCGTTCGGTGGACAAAGGCCGGCGGGAGGGAATTTCGTCACGGGGGATTTGATCGCCAGTGGCAGCGGCGCGTCGATGGGTGCCGACGGAGTCGACGTGATCGAGACCGATGCGACCAACTGCATGAACCTGCCGGCCGAGGCGATGGAAATGGAGACGCCGCTGCGCCTGCATCGCGTCGCGCTGCGGCCTGGCTCCGGTGGTGTGGGCAAACATCGCGGCGGGCAGGGGACGATCCGCGAATACGAGGCGCTGGTGGACAACGTGACGTTCACCCATCGCGGCGAGCGGCATTTCAGCGAGGCGCGCGGCGTGTTCGGTGGTGGTGACGGGGCGCGCGCGCACTCGGTGATCGTGCGGCGCGACGGGACGACGGAGGAGATTCCGTCGAAGGTGGTGACGCGGCTGATGGCGGGCGATCGGGTGATCGTGCAGACTGCCGGCGGCGCGGGCTACGGCGATGTCCACGCGCGCGATCCGGCGGCGGCGGCGGCGGACATTGCCGATGGGAAGGTTGGCCCGGTCATTGCGGGGAGCGCAGCGGTCCCCGGACTTGACCCGAGGAAGCAAGCTTCTGTGTGACGAGCAATCGTGGCTCGTCAGGCGGGGATTGCCGCGTCGCTATGCTCCTCGCAATGACAAGTCGAATGCGTCGCCTGGCCCCTCACAATGACAAGTTGAACCGGAGGAAACGGACAATGAGCGCAACAACGACAGCAGCCTCCAGCTCCTATCTGCCGGTCCGTGACGACTGGCTGGCGCGGCGCACCGAACCGATTCTGGAACCCGCGCTGCCGATCGTCGATCCGCACCACCATCTGTGGGAACGCCCGGGCTGGCGCTACATGCTCGACGATCTGCTGGCCGACACCAACAGCGGTCACAACATCGTCGCCACAGTGTTCGTGCAGTGCCGCTCGATGCACCGTGCCGATGGGCCGGAAGCGATGAAGCCGGTCGGCGAGACCGAGTTCGTCAATGGCGTCGCGGCGATGAGCGCGTCCGGCCAGTACGGCAAGACGAAGATCTGCGCCGGCATCGTCGGCCATGCCGACCTGCGTCTTGGCACGCGGGTGCGCGACGTGCTGGAGGCGCATATCCGTGCCGGTGGCGGGCGCTTCCGCGGCATCCGCCACATCACCGCCTGGGACGGCGACAAGACACTGATGAACCCGGCCTATGCGCCGCCGCCGGGGCTGCTGGCCGACCGCACGTTCCGCGACGGTTTTTCTGCCCTCGCGCCGTTGAATCTCAGCTTCGATGCGTGGCTGTATCATCCGCAGATCGACGAACTCACCGCGCTGGCGCAGGCGTTTCCGGGCACGCCGATCTGCCTGAACCATGTTGGTGGCCCGCTCGCCATCGGCGCCTATGCCGGCAAGCGCGACGCGGTGTTCTCAGGCTGGTCGAAGTCGATCCGCGCGCTGGCACAGTGCCCGAACGTGGTGGTGAAGCTCGGTGGCATGGCGATGCGCATCAACGGCTTCGACTTCCATGAGAAGGCCGATCCGCCGTCGTCGGAGGCGCTGGCCGCGGCGTGGAAACCCTATGTCGAGACCTGCATCGA
>DATHNI010000056.1:0-28613 GCA_035486135.1 Acetobacteraceae bacterium | reverse complement strand
CTGGTCGGCGATGTCGGCGGCTCGTTCGGCATGAAGTCCGGCGTGCAGCAGGAATACGTCCTGGTCTGCTGGGCGGCGCGGAAATTCAATCGTCCGGTGCGTTGGGTGTCCGATCGCACAGAAGGTTTGCTCACCGACGAGCAAGCCCGCGAGATGCGCATCACGGCGGAGTTGGCACTGGATGCGGACGGCAAATTCACCGCGCTGAAGCTGCGCTGGGATGCGAACCTGGGCGCCTATGTCTCCGGCCGTTCCGGTTGGCCGATCGGCAATATCGGAGGCACAGCGGGCGTCTATCACATCCCGGCGATGTACGCGGAAGCCTGCGGCATCATGACGCACACCGTTCCCACCGCCGCGTATCGCGGGGCCGGCCGGCCCGAGGCGACCTACACGATCGAGCGCCTGATCGATGTCGCGGCGCGGGAACTGGGCATCGCGCCCTACGAATTGCGCCGGCGCAACCTGATCGCTCCGGAGGCGATGCCGTACAAGACCGCGCTCACGTTCACCTATGATTGCGGCGAATTCGAAGGCAACATGCAGACCGCCGCGGGGCTCGCCGAACTCGACGGCTTCCCGGCGCGCCGCGACGAGGCGAAGCAGCGTGGCAAGCTGCGCGGCATCGGTTTGTGCAACTGCATTGAGGTCGCCGGCGGACCATTCCTGCGTCCGGCGAAGGATATGTCCACGTTGCGGCTCGCCGAGGATGGCACGCTCATCCTGAAGACCGGCTCGGTGTCGGTAGGGCAGGGGCTCGACACCGCGTTCAGCCAGATCGTCGCGGAGCGCTTCGGGGTGCCGCTGTCGCAGGTGCGCTACGAACAAGGCGACACCGATGAGTTGCCGTATGGCAAAGGCAATGGCGGATCGGGCGCGCTGTGCATCGGCGGGTCGGCGGTGGTCCTGGCGGTGGATGCGGTGATCGAAAAGGCCAAGCGGATTGCCGCGGAGTTGCTGGAGGCGGCGGTGGTGGACGTGACGTTCGAGGCCGGCCGTTTCAGCATTGCGGGAACCGATCGTTCGATCGATCTCGCGTCCGTTGCGAAGGCCGCCCACGACCCGGCGCATATTCCGCCCGGCGAGGAAGGCGGCTTGGTAGAGAACGGCGAATTCGCGGCAACCATGGTGACGTTCCCGAACGGCACGCATATCTGCGAGGTCGAGATCGACCCCGATACGGGTGTGACCGAGGTGGTGCGTTACAGCGCGGTGGAAGAACTCGGCTACGTGCTGAATCCGCTGCTGGTGGCAGGGCAGATCCATGGTGGCGTGGCGCAGGGTGTCGGCCAGGCGCTGGGCGAACAGATCGTCTACGATCGCGATTCCGGACAGATGCTGACTGCGTCGTTCATGGATTATCAGATGCCGCGCGCCTGGGATTTTCCGAACTTCCAGTTGGCGACGCGGGAAGTGCCGACCAAGGGCAATCCGCTGGGTGCCAAGGGGGTCGGCGAGGCCGGCACGGTCGGTGCGCTGGCCGCGGCGATGAATGCGATCAACGACGCGCTGGCGCCGCTGGGAATCCGGCATTTCGACATGCCGGCAACGCCGGTGCGGGTGTGGGAAGCGATCCAGGGAGCGAGGTGATAGTACACCTCTCCCGCTTTGCGGGAGAGGTCGAGGCGCGAAGCGACGAGGGTGAGGGCGCCGCGGGCGCCCCATGCCGAATCTTCGTTGCGCCCGCCTCAGAGAGACCGCGGTGAACCGTTGCACCCTCACCCTCGGCGCGTAGGGTGCCTCGACCTCTCCCGCGAAGCGGGTGAAATTTTATCCTTCCTCGCGCTAACCGATCAACCGTTCCGTCGCCGGGTCGAACAAACAGATCTTCCGCGTGTCCACCGCGAACCGCGCGACCTCGCCTGCGCGCAGCCGCAGGTCCGGCGCCACCCGCGCCAGCGCCTCGTGCCCAGCCAGCCGTAGCAAGACGATCGTTTCCGCACCGGTCGGTTCCGTCATGTCCACCGGCGCCTCGATCACCATCACATCCGAGTCCAGCCGGCGGTTCGGTTCGGTGATGCATTCCGGACGGATGCCCAGCACGACCTCCCGCCCGGCGTTCTCCAACGCCATGGTCCCCACCGGCAGCCGCACGCCGCCGTCGCCCAGCACGGCCACCATTCCCCCATCGACGACCTCCAACCGCGCCGGCAGCGTGTTCATCGGCGGCGCACCCATGAAGCGCGCCACGAACAGATTGGCCGGACGATTATACACCGTGTCCGGATCGGCGAACTGCTGCACCTCGCCCTGATGCATCACGGCGATGCGTGTTGCCAGCGTCATCGCCTCGATCTGATCGTGCGTGACATACACGATCGTGGAGCCCAGCCGCTGATGCAGCCGCTTGATCTCCATGCGCATCTCGACGCGCAGCTTCGCATCCAGATTGGACAACGGCTCGTCGAACAGGAACAACAGAGGATCACGCACCAGGGCGCGGCCCATCGCCACGCGCTGGCGCTGCCCACCGGAAAGCTGCGACGGCTTGCGGTCGAGCAACGCCTCGATCTGCAACAGCTTCGCCACGCGTGCCAGGATCTCGGCCTGCTCCTGCTTCGGCACGTGCCGGCATTCCATGCCGAAGGTCATGTTCTGCCGCACCGTCATCGACGGGTACAGTGCGTAGGACTGAAACACCATGGCGATGTTGCGGTCCTTCGCCGCCACGCCATTCATGGCCACGCCACCGATTTCGATGCTGCCGTCGCTGGCGTTATCAAGCCCGGCGATAATGTTCAGCAGCGTCGATTTGCCGCATCCGGACGGGCCGACCAGTATCGCGAACTCGCCGCTGTCGATCTCCAGGTCGATGCCCTTCAGCACCGGCAGCGAGCCGTACCGCTTCCACACATTGCGGATCGCCAATGCCGACATGCTATTTCACAGCCCCCGCGGTCAGGCCGCGCATGAAATACCGGCCGCCGAACAAGTACACCAGCAAAGTCGGCGCTGCCGCCATTAACACCCCCGCGCTTTGCTCGCCGTATTGCGGTGCCTGGCTGACATGCGCCGACAGTGCGATCAGCGCCGCGGTGATCGGCTGATGCTCGCCGGCCGAGAACGTGACGCCATACAGGAACTCGTTCCAGATCCCGGTGAATTGCCAGATCACCGTCACGATCAGGATCGGCGGCGACAGCGGCAGCACGATGCGCCAGAAGATGCGGAAGAATCCCGCGCCATCGATGCGGGCCGCCTTCAGCAGGTCCGGCGGAATCGCTACGTAGTAGTTGCGGCAGAACAGCGTGGTGAAGCTCAGGCCCTGCACCACGTGGATCAGCACCAGGCCGCTGATGGTATTGAACAACCCCAGGTCGCGCAGCACGATCACCCACGGCACCAGCTTCATTTGTTCTGGCAGAAACACCCCCAGCGTGATGATGCCGAACACCCAGTTGTCGCCGCGGAACCGCCACAGCGCCAACGAGTAGCCGTTCAGCGCGCCCAGCATGGTGGACAGAATGGTGGCCGGAATCACCATCTCCATCGAGTTCCAGAAATATGGCTGGATGCCCGTGCAATGCTCGGCGATACAGTAATGGCTCCAGGTAAAGCTGAAATTGCTCCAGGCGAAGTCGTGCGGCAGGCCGATCATCGACGTATGGTTGATCTCCTGTGTGCTGCGCACCGAGTTCAGCATCACCACAGCGAGCGGGACCAGGTAGAACGCGGCAAACAGCGTCAGCACGGCGTGCACGGCCAGGCGCGACACGCGGCTAGGCATGTGCGTCGCCTCGGTTGCGCCAGGCGCGATACAGCGCGTACGGCACCAGCACCACGGACAGCGATGCCAGCAGCATCACCGCGGCGGCGGACCCGCGTGCCAACTGGCCGCGCTGAAACATGAAGTCGTACACGACAAGAGTCGGCAGCGTGGAGGCCAGGCCCGGCCCGCCCGCGGTCAGGGCGACGACCAGGTCGTAGGTCTTGATGGCGAACTGCAGCAGCATCACCATGACGGCGATGAAGATCGGCCCGATGGTGGGAAACACCACGCGGCGATAGGTGCGCCATGGTCCGGCGCCGTCGATCTGCGCCGCTTTCAGCAGGTCGGCATCGACAGATCGCAGCCCGGCCAGGAACAGCGCCATGGCGAAACCCGATGCGTGCCACACGCCGGCTATGACAATCGTGTAGATCGCCATGTCGCGGTCGATCACCCAATCGAACCGGAAGCCGGTCCAGCCGATGTCCTGCACCAGCTTCTGAATCCCGACCGACGGATTGAGCAACCAGCCCCAGACGGTGCCGGTGGCAACGAAGGACACCGCGATCGGATAGAGAAACAGCGTACGAAAGACATTCTCCGCGCGAATACGCTGGTCGATCAGCACCGCGAGCAACAGCCCCATCGCCATGGTCAGGACGACGAAGCAACTTCCGTAGATGAACAGGTTGGCATAGGCGATCTGCCAGTTGCGGCTGTTCAGCACGGACGTGTAGTTGCGCCAGCCTTCCCAGGAATACTCCGGCAGCAAGGTGGAACGCGTGAACGACACCCAGGTCGTCCACGCGCTGAATCCCAGCACATAGGCGCAACTGACCAGCAGCGGCGGCCAGATCAGCAGTAGCGGAAGGACACGGTCCCGGCCGCGGCGCCACGCCGGCGGGATGACGGAGGCGCGCGCCGGCATGTCGTCAGCGGACGTTGTCCACGGCCTCGGCGAGCCGCTTCTGGCCTTCCTCGGGGGTGATGCGATTGTCGTGCATGTATTCGGTCAGCACGTCGATCATCGCCGCGGACACCTGGTTGGGCTGCGCCATGTTGTGCGCCAGGCTCAGCACGACGCGGTTGGTCTGCACCGCCTCGACCATCGCCTTCGCCGCCTCGCGCTGGCCGTCGCTGAAGCCGGGCGCCGACAGGTCGGTATCCGTGCGCACCGGCAACGAGCCGGTGATCTGCGAATACATCGGCCCGAAGCCCTTGCTCATCACGATCTTCGCCAGCAGCTTCTGCCCCGCCTGGTATTCCGGTTGCTTCTTCTGCCAGAAGATGAACTCGTCCGAGTTCAGGTCGAACACCGTCTTGCCGTCATCGCTCGGCGCCGGGCCAACCATGTAGTCGCTGAGCGCGAATCCGGCATGCTTGAAGACGCCCTGCGCCCAGCCGCCCATCAGCAGCATGCCCATCTCGCCCTTCATGTAACGGGCAATGAAGGTGCTGTAGTGCTGGCCCGCGGCGCCGGGATCGGACCAGTCCGACAGCTTGCGAGTCTGCCGGAACGCGGCCAGAACCTCAGGCCCCATCAGCGTCTTGTCGTCGAGTTCCATCACCGCCTTGCGATAGGCGGCCGGCGAGATACCGCACAGCGCGATCTCCCACTTCATGCCGTCATCCCACTTGATGCCGCCATTGGCCACCGGCGTGATGCCGGCCGCCTTCATTTTCGCCGCGATGGCGTTGAACTCGGCCCAGGTGGCGGGCAGCGCTTCCATGCCGATCTTGTCGGCGGCTTTTTTCGACACGAACAGCGTGTTGATGCGATAGGCCTGGATCGGCAGGGCGATCCAATGGCCGTACGGCTTGCTCAGCCGCGCCAACTCTGCCGGGACCACGGCTTCGAAGCCGGCTTCCTTCACCTGCGCGTCCAGATCGACCACCGCGCCGATCTTCGACCACGCGGCGATCTCCGGACCTTTGAGCTGCGAGGCCGCGGGTGGGTCGCCGGCGATGATCTGGGCGCGCAACTTGTTCATCATCTCGGTGGTGAAGCCGGGAACCGGGTCGTGTTCCCAGACGCCGCCCTGCGCTTCGAACTCCTGCCCCAGGCGGGTGATCGCGGCGCCGTCGCTACCGGCGCTCCATTGCGAGATGACGGTAACCTTGGGCTTGATCTCGTCCGCGCGCGGCAGTGCCGGCGCGGCCAGCAGCGCGGCAGAACCGGCGAGCAAACCTCGGCGCGTCATGCGGGGCATGGAGGCGCTGCCATTCGAACGATCGGTGCATGGCGACGCAACGCCGGCGGCACCGCGGACCGGTGCGGCATCGGCGACCAGGTCGGACCGGGTCCGGCCGGCATTCCAGATCATGACGTTTGCTCCCTCTTGGCTACGCGCGATCCGGTGGATCGTGCCGCCGATTCCCCGTCAATGAAACAGAAGGCGGCCCCGCCAGCAAGGCTTGCCTCGCCACCCGGCCCCGCGTGCGATCAGATGCCGCCATGTAGACTGTAAGGAATTACGGAAAACGTTATTTCACAGCACTTTAGGACAACATAAAATCCAATAACAAAATCAGAAAACCCAGTCCATTCCTGAAACGGTACATTGCGACCTGTCACGGAAAAGTTGATCACGGATCCGTGAAGAAATTCTTGAATCCTCACGGATCCGTGAGTTATCCAGTCCCACCGGCTGATCTTGGTCAATGTCCCCGCCCGGCAAAATCCTGGCGGGCCAGCGAAAGGATGCGGGATATGCAGCAGAAATCGGCTTTCTTCTCTCGACTCTCGCTTGAGGCACTGCAACACCGGCGCCGGTGCGAACGACTGCCGGCACTACGCGACGGTGAAGTCGCAACCCTCGTGGCCGAATTTCTCGCCGAGCGCAGCATTACCGTCTGTCCCACGCGCTACGCAGCCCCGGTAGAACAACGCCCGCTGTACAACGCCGGCGGATATTAGCCGCAGCGAGACCGGGCGTTCGGTTATCGCGCCGGCCGGCGTCGCCTTCCTGTTATCGCCCGACGAAAAGCGGCGCGGCAATCCCGACCAGGCAGCGCACCAGGTGGGAATTGCCGCGTTGCTTCGCTTCTCCGTATGGCATCCGAGGGCCGTGCCCGGAACGGCGCACCACGCCGCGCTAGCGGCCGCCCGCGCTGAAGGCGTTGAAGGTGATCAGCGTGTAGGTGTCCTTCACCCCGCTCAGCGTCTGGATCTTCTCCGTCACGAACAACCCGATATCCTGGTCGTTATCCAGATAGAACTTGCCCAGCAGATCGTACTGACCCGACGTCGAGAACAATTCGGACATTTGTTCGATCGTGTCGGCCGCCTCGCGTGCGACCTTGTACGCCTGCCCCATCTCGCATTTGATCATCACGAAAATCGCGCGCATGCGCCGCCTCCTGTTCCGCAGCGGCGCAGCCTAGCATGACTCGCAGCATCAGGCGTGGGCGGCCGCGCCCTGCCGTTCGGCCAACACCGCCAGACGGTAGCTGGCACTGCCCAGACGTTGCAGCATGACCGGCAGAGGCGGCTCGGCCGGCAGTGGGCCCGCGTTCAGGAAGTCGGCCCAATCGGTCCATTCCTGCTGGTTCAACAGCAGCACCCGGCGGCGTTCCTCCTCGCCGATGCCCATCGCATCGCCGAGGTCGCGGTAGATCTGGAACTGGCTCCGCGCCAGGTTGTCGGTGGTTTCCCAGCTCAGGTTCCGTAGCATGCAAGCCTCCGTTAGACGCTGTCCGATGCCGCCAGTCTCGGATGCCACCCAAGGCCGAATTGCGCAGCGCTTATGGCCGGTTTATGGCGGATTGACACCGATCCGTGACCTGCCCTTCACGAACGCGAAAGACATCCCTTCACGAACGCGAAAGACATTTGGCGACATTTTCAGCGACTCCGATTACATCATCGTTGCAGAGTCTATGCACCCGACGTGCCAAGTGGCCTAGTCCGAATGGTTACAAGGGCGTAGGAGTGACGGACCCAATGCGTCTGCCTATTGTGCGGGCAAACGCCAGCGCAGGAGGCATGGATGGAGTTGGCACAGGCGCGGAAAGCGCGGATCACGCCGAGGATGGGAGGACGCATCCTGGCGGACGCGCTGGTAGCGCAGGGCATCGACCACGTCTTCGAAGTGCCAGGCGAGAGCTTTCTCGACACGCTCGACGGCCTCTACGACGTTCGCCAGAAGCTGAAGCTGGTGACCTGCCGGTTCGAGGCGGGCGCGGTGAACATGGCCGAGGCGTACGGCAAGCTCACCGGCCGTCCGGCAGCGGCATTCGTCACCCGTGGTCCGGGTGCATGTCACGGCGCGATCGGCGTCCACATCGCCATGCAGGACTCGACTCCGCTGCTGCTGTTCATCGGCCAGATCCCACACGAGGATTCCGGCCGCGACGCATTCCAGGAGATCGACTATCGCCGGATGTTTTCGTCCGTCGCCAAATGGGTGACGCAGATCGACCACGCCAAGCGCATCCCGGAGATCGTTGCACATGCGGTGGATGTCGCCACGTCCGGCCGTCCCGGTCCGGTGGTGATCGCGTTGTCAGAGGAGATGCAGCGCGACATGGCGGAAGTGCCGGACCTGCCACGTATCGCGGTGGCTCCCGCGTGTCCCGATCCGGCGGCGTTGCAGCAATTGCGCGTCATGCTGTCGCGGTCGCGCCGCCCGGTGGCGGTGCTCGGCGGCTCCTGCTGGACGGACGCCGGCCGTGCCTCGATCAACGATTTCCTGCGCGGCAACGACATTCCGGTAACGGTCGGATTTCGCCGCCAGGCGTTGTACGACGGGACCGCGGATAATTTTGCCGGCGACCTCGGCGTGGGATCCGATCCGGGCCTGATCGGCAAGGTCAAGGAGGCGGACCTGATCCTGGCGATCGGCAGCTTGCTGCACGACGCGACGACGCAGGGTTTCACATTGCTCGACATGGCGGGCAGCGTGCCGATCGTGCAGGTGCATCCCGACGGCGGGGAAATCGGCCGCGTGTTCCGTCCGGCGCTGGGCATCGTCGCGGACCTGAACCGCTTCGCCGAGGCGGCGGCGGCGATGGAGCCGGTGCAGGCGGACTGGGCAGCGTGGACGCAGGAACTGCGTTCATTGCGTGAGGCACAGCGGGCAGTGCCGAACTATGACGGCGTGCTCAACCTGGGCACAATGATGCGCGAGTTCGAATCGTTGCTGACCCCAGACGCGATCGTCACCACCGATGCGGGCAACTTTGCCGGGTGGGCCACGCGCTTTATCAACTTCCGCGATGGCCAGCGGTACATCGGGCCGACCAACGGCGCGATGGGCTACAGCGTGCCGGCGGCGGTGGGCGCCAAGATCACGTTCCCGGAACGCATGGTGGTCGGCCTGGTCGGCGACGGCGGATTCCTCATGACAGGGCAGGAAATCGCCACGGCGTTCCACCATGGCGTCGCGCCGATCGTCATGGTCTTCAACAACCAGATGTACGGCACCATTCGCATGCACCAGGAACGCACCTATCCGTGGCGCGTGTCCGGCACCGCGCTGACCAACCCGGATTTTGCGAAATACATCGAGGCGTTCGGCGGCCACGGCGAAGTGGTGAACAAGACCGGCGAATTCGGCCCGGCGTTCCGCCGCGCGGTCGAGAGCGGCCGTCCGGCGCTGATCGAACTGCGTGTGAACCCGGAACAGATCACCACGCGCCAGACCATCGCCCAGTTGCGCGCCGGCAAGGCACCGCCGAAGCCCGCCGCGAAACCGAAGCGGGCGGCGGCGGCGAAACATCCGAAGCCGACGCGAGGGGCGGGTGCAGGCGCGGGCAAGCCGCGGGGCTGAGCGCCGGGCTTGCATGCTGTACCGGCTGTCCTCGCGGTTTCGCACCGACGCGACCGGGAAGCGCCTGCCCGACGAGACGTTGATAGAGTCGGCGGCGCGGTACTATCGGGTGCGCGATTACGCCGCGGCGGCACGTGTCTGCGACGCCATCCTGGCGCAGGCGCCAGCGGACTTTGACGCGCTGCACTTGCGTGGCGTGTTGCACCTGGACCAAGACCAGCCGCAGGAGGCCCTGGCGTATCTGCGGCGCGCCGGGCAAGGCCGGCCGGATGCACCGCAACTGCTGTTCCACATCGGAAATGCGTTGCTGGCACTGAAGCTTTTCGACGACGCAGCGGATGCATTCAGCCGCTCGCTTGCCTTGCGCCCAGGTGATGTCAACGCGTTGAACAACCTTGGCAACGCGCTATCGGGTGGCCTGCGGCATGCCGAGGCGGCCGCGTGTTTTCGCCAGGCGCTGGCGATTCGCCCCGATGCGCCACAGGCGTTGTACAATCTCGGACGCGCATTGCTCGCGCTGGAGCAATTGGAAGCAGCAGAGCAAAGTTTTCGTGCCGCGCTGGCGGCTGCCGATCCCGGCATCGAGGCGAACCGGTTGGCCGATCTCTACACCAGCCTGTCCGAGGTGCTGGTCCAACAGCGCCGCTATGACGATGCGCTTGCGGTCTGCCGCAGCGTGCCGGATTCGATAGCGGACGCGCCGGCCGTGCAGTGGAATGAGAGCCTCACGCTGCTGATGCTGGGCGACTATGCCGAAGGCTGGCGCAAATATGAGTGCCGCTTCCTGGTGCCAGAGCATGATGCGCCACGCGAAGGCGCCGAGGTGCTGGATCTCGATCTGCTCGCCGGCCAACGCGTGCTGGTGTTTCCCGAACAGGGGCGCGGCGACATGATCCAGTTCGCCCGGTACTTGCCATTGCTTGCAGCGCGGGGCGCGCATGTGCTGGTGGAGATGTACGCGGACCTCAAGGCGCTGTTCGAGACGATCGACGGCGTGGCACAGGTGGTGACGCCTGACGACGCCGTGCCGGACCATGACAGGCTGACGCCGTTGCTGAGCCTGCCCCTGGCGTTCGGCACATCGGTGCAAACTATTCCGGGCACGGTTCCCTATCTGCGCGCACCCGAACCACGCGTCGCGCGTTGGGCCGCGATGTTGGGCCCGCGCTTGCACCCGCGCATCGGTGTCGCATGGTGGGGCTCGCAGCACATCGCCCGGCGTTCGATGCCGATCGGCACATTGGCACCGGTACTGCACATCCCCGACCTGGAATTCCACGCGCTGCAAAAGGAAATTCCGGTGCCGGACCAGGATTGGCTGGCTGCGCATCCCCTGGTGACCGATCATCACGCCGCGCTGGACGACTTCGCCGATACCGCGGCGCTGATCTCGCATATGGACCTGGTGATCACGATCGACACGTCGGTCGCGCACCTCGCTGGCGCGCTTGGTGTGCCGGTATGGATCATGCTGCCGTTCAGCCCTGATTGGCGTTGGCTGCGTGACGGTGCCGGCAGCCCCTGGTATCCCACAGCGCGGCTGTTTCGCCAGGCACGGCGCGGCGACTGGGACGACGTGGTGCGACGTGTGGCGCAGGCGCTGTCATCCTGGCACGACCGTCATCGCCGGCCCTGACGGCAACAGCGCCGGCGCGTATCAGCGCCCCACCGCGTAGCCTTGCATGCCGCGAGGATTGGCGCCGGCGAACATCTGGCCGTCCGGTTCGCGCCGCGCCGCGGACAGGCGGCCCTCGCTCCAGTCCTCGCCTTTCTCGGCCTTGTGGCCACGTGCCCGCAGCGATGCCAGAACCGCATCCGGGTAGCGGCCTTCGATCACCACCTTGCCCGGCCGGGCAACACGCGGCCAGAAGCTGGAAGGCCAATGTTCAGTATGGAAGGACGGCGCATCGATCGCCTCCTGGATTCCCATATTATAATGCGCCATCCGCAACAAGAAGATCAGCGACCACTGATCCTGTTGCTCGCCGCCCGGCGTGCCGAACGCCATCCACGGCTTGCCGTCACGCAACGCGAAGCTCGGAGACAGCGTCGTGCGAGGCCGCTTGCCCGGCGCGAGGCTGTTCGGCAGATCGGGACGCAGCCAGAACATCTGTCCGCGCGTGCCCAGGCAGAACCCCAGGCCTGGGACCACCGGCGAGGATTGCAGCCAGCCGCCGGACGGGGTCGCACTGACCATGTTGCCATGCCGGTCGATGACGTCGAGATGGCAGGTGTCCGCGCCGATTACGCCAAGCCGTGCCACCGTCGGTTCGCCGGTGCCCGCGGTGGCACCCGACAGCATGTCCGCGCGCGTGGCAGCCTGGTGATCCACCGTCGCGGCGTAACCCGGAATACTGCCGGGCCGCAGTTCCAGCGACGCGACCGGCGCGACCAGACCGCGCCGCTGCGAATTGTAAGCGTCCGACAGAAGGATTTCCATCGGGACGCGCACGAAGTCAGGATCGCCGTAGTAGGCCTCGCGGTCGGCGAAGGCGAGCTTGGCGCATTCCACCACCGTGTGAACGAAATCGGCCCCGTTCGGGTCCATCGCAGCAAGATCGAAGCCCCGCAGCAAGGCGAGTTGCTGGAGGTATGCCGGCCCTTGGCTCCAGGGTCCGCATTTCAATACGGTGTGCCCGTGATAGTCGTATGTTAGCGGCGCTTCGACCGTGGCCGACCAGCGCGCGAAATCGTCACCACGCAGCAGGCCGCGATGGTGGCGGCCGGTCACGTCCAGCACATCGGCATCGCGGCAGAACCGGTCCACGGCTTCGGCGACAAACCCCTGGTACCAGGCTCGCCGCGCCGCATCGATGCGCGCCTCCCGCGTGCCGCCCACCGCTTCCCGGCATACGCGCTCGTAAGTGTCGGCGAGCGCCGGGCGAGCGAACAAGGAGCCAGGACGCGGCACGTTGCCACCGGGCAGGAACACCGCCGCCGAGCTGCGCCATTCCTGCAAGAACAATGGCCGCACGCCTTCGATCGTCGCGCTGATGCGCGGCACGATGTGCACGCCGTTGCGCGCGTAGCCGATTGCGAACGCAAGGATTTCGGCCAGTTCCCACGTGCCCCAGTCGCGCAGCAGCAGGCACCACGCGTCGAACGCTCCGGGCACCACCGCCGGCAACAGGCCGGTGGCTGGGATCAGATCGATGTCAAGTTGTTGGAAGCATTCCAGCGTGGCCGCCCGCGGTGCGACTCCCTGGCCGCACACGACACGCTGCGTTCCGGTGCGTGCGTCGTGCAGGATGATCGGCGCGTCGCCGCCCGGGCCGTTCAGATGCGGCTCTGCCACCTGCAACGTGAAAGCCGTGGCGCAGGCGGCATCGAACGCATTGCCGCCGCGTTCCAATACCGCCATGCCGACCTGGCTCGCCAGCCAATGGGTACTCGCGACGACTCCGAACGTGCCGGCGATTTCCGGGCGGGTGGTGAACATCGTGCTGTGCTTCCTGTTGCCTGGCGGTGAAGCTAACGCCAGGGTGCGCGCCGTCAACGCGCGAGGTGAAAATGCTGGTGCTGGTGGTGGGGCCGAGCGGGGCGGGCAAGGACACGCTGCTGAACGCCGCGCGTCGTGCCCTGGCTGGCGATGCACGGTTTCGTTTCGTTCGGCGGGTGATCACCCGACCAGCCGATCCCGGCGGCGAGGATCACGAGCCGGTGACAGAAGCCGAGTTCGCGACACGAGACTTTGCGCTGCAGTGGCAGGCGCATGGGCTGCGCTATGGCATTCCCGGCGACATCGCCGGCGACCTCGCATCGCGTGTGGTTGTGGTGGCGAACGTGTCGCGCGCAGTGATCGATGAAGCGGCGGCTCGTTTCCCCGTGCGGGTGATCGAGATTACCGCGCCACCGCAATTTCTTGCCGAGCGACTGGCGGCGCGGGGACGCGAGACCGCGGCCGACATCGCCGCGCGTCTCGCCCGCGCCGTGCCGTTGCCGGAGAATGCCGAGGTCGAAACGGTGTTGAATGACGCAACACCCGAGATCGGGGCAGAACGTTTCCTGGCCGCGCTCAGCCGCGCAGCTTCAGACGCTCGGCGATGATGAAGGGTTCGCCCGGCGCCGATTGCAGGAACAAGCAGATGTCGCTGACCTGCCGCGGCATGGCGATCGCACGTGCGAAGTATTGTTCCGCTGCCGGCTGGTAGATCGCCTTTTCCGGCGCGATCAACCGCCGGGTCAGCGTCATGTGGAAGAACCACGTCTCGAACACGTAAGGATAGCCCCAACGCAGCAGCATCGCGTCCTGCTGCGCCGTCAGCCCGCCGCGCCGGCGTCGCGCGAGTTCTGCCTCGGAGGGCGGCGCACGCAATGGATCGAGATGCGCCACGCAGGCATCGGCCAACGCTTGCAAGGGAGGGCAGGGGGTCGTCTCGCGCAGCGCAAGGAATCCGAACACGTCGGAAACCGCCAGTGTAGGCAACGCAAATGGCGCGGTGCGGTCGGCCAGTTCGGTTGCTGCTTGCAGCACCTCGAACCATTGGCGCCCGTCGGCCAGCCGCATCGGCGGCTTCAGCGTGGCGTGGAATCCGTAGAGGCGCGGCTCGGCGGTGATGGCCGCGATGTCCGGCAGATCGGGTTGTGGCGCCGGCGCATTGCTCTCCGGATCGCGGCCCAGCCACATCGTTGCCGCGGCGAACAGCGGATCGTCCGGACGCGGCGCGTAGTACAAGGCCACACGCGACCCGGGCCCCATCATGCGACGCGTTCGCCCGCCCGCCACACCTGGCGCACCACCGGAAGCGTGTCGTGCATCCGCACGCGCACCAGATCGGCTCGCAGTTCCGGCGCGATGCGGCCGCGATCCGTCAGGCCGGCCAACCGGGCCGGCTGTTCGCTGACCATGGCGATGGCGCGCGGCAGCCCGATGCGATCGGCACAAAGAAACGCAGCTTCCACCAGGCTGTTTGGCACGTAGTCGGAGGCAAACGCATCGACAGCCTCGCGGGCGAGAAGATCGGCGGCGGCGACATTGCCGGAATGCGAGCCGCCACGCACGATATTGGGCGCTCCCGCGATCACGTCCATGCCGGCTGACTTGGCCGCGCGTGCCGCTGCCATGGTGACAGGAAACTCGCTGACACGAATGCCGTCCGCGGCGTTCTCGGCGACTTCTTCCTCGGTGCGGTCGTCATGACTCGCCAGCGCGATGTTGCGGCCATTTACGCGTTGCAGGAGGGCGCGCCGGTTGGGAGCGCGGAATTTCTCGCGTTGCGCCTGCAATTCGGCCATGCGACGGTCGATCGTGGCGTCGTCGAGGCCGCCGCGGCGGCGCAGAGCGCGATAGAAATCCAGATCGGCATACTGGCCGACGCCGGGACTGTGGTCCATCAGGCTGACCATGCGCACCAGCAGGTGATCCGCTACCGTATCGAACAGCTCCAGCATGTCGAGCGCGGGAACTTCACAGCGCAGGTGCAGGAAATGCTCGGACTTCAGCAGATCGGCTTCGGTCAGTGCGTCAAGATCGGCGACACCGTCGCGGAAGGTGCGGATACGTTCCTTGTCGAACCCCAGATCGCCGAGGCAGAGCGCATCGAACACCGTTGTGACGCCGGCGCCGGCGCATTGCGCGTCGTGCGCCACCATGGCGGAGCGCGACGGCCAGCGTGCCAGCGCGCGTGGCTGCACCTGCCGTTCGAGATTGTCGGTGTGCAGATCGACGATGCCGGGAACCAGATAGTCGCCGTCCATGTCGAGCGCGCGGGGCAGTGTCGAATGGCCGGATTGAAGGTCTACGATATCGCCGTCGCGCAATACCAGCGTGCCATTCAGCGTGGCATCCGGAAGCACAAGCACCGCATTCGTAAGGACGGTCTCGTTGTTCATGCGGCGTCCTGCAAGGGTTCCAGCGGGAATAGCCGGTCGGCAATCGCGTCGCGCACATCGGCGTCATGGCAGATCGCGACGATCGCCGTGCCTCGGGCTTTCGCTTCCTGAATCATGGCGACCACGATCGCACGATTTTCAGCATCCAGCGATGCGGTCGGTTCATCCAGCAAGACCACCGGATGATCCGCGATCAACCCGCGCGCCAAATTCACCCGCTGTTGCTCTCCACCGGAAAACGTGACCGGAGGAATCGGGTGCAGCCGGCGCGGAATATTCAAACGCTGCAGCAACGCGGCGGCGCGTTGTCGCGCGATCTCCGTTGAGGTGCCGCGTGCCGTCAATACCTCCGCCACCACCTCGAGCGCCGGAACGCGCGGCACCACACGCAGGAACTGGCTGACATAGCCTAGGGTTTCCCGACGCACGGCGAGAATGGTGCGCGGGTCGGCGGTGGTGAGATCGACCATATCGCCGTGATGGCGGATCTGGATGCGGCCGCTTTCGGTACGGTAGTTGCCATAGAGACTGCGCATCAGCGTCGTCTTTCCCGCACCGGACGGTCCCGACAGCACGACGCACTCTCCGGCGTGAACGGTCAGTCCCACGTTAGAGAGCACCGGAATCCGCACACCGCCGCGCAGATGCAGGGTGAAGCCTTTGGCCAGCCCCTCGGTGCGCAACATCACTGGATGCATTGCGTGATCCTCGCGCCGGAAACGATTTGTTCAGACTTTGCGTGCATGGTCGGGCGATGTTGCAGTTATGCACACAATCGTCTTGCCGCCTGATGAGTCCTGAAGGACGAAACCACGCGTCGCCTTGCGCGGACGGGTGGTCGCGGCGTGCCCGGATGGCCGGGCGTCCTGCCCGGTTGCAACGGCGCGTACGCCATCGGAGAGGAAACCATGCGCATTCGCGTAGTGGTGGAAATCCGGTGGGGGAAGAGACGGATCCGAATTGCAGTGACGATCCGCCTCTAACCCACCGGGGTGCCGGGGGGTAGCGCAAGCCGCCCCTCGGTGACCCGGAGTATTAGCACCCCGTCTCGACAAATGCCAAGCACTTTCTTGCATACTCATGCGTGCAGCACCGAGCTTACCAGCAGTTGCGTATACGGATGCTGCGGATCGTCCAGCACCTGATCGGTCAATCCCGTCTCCACCACGCGGCCGCGCTGCATCACCGCTATGCGATGCGCGAGCAAGCGTGCCACGGCAATATCGTGCGTCACCAACACCGCGGCGATCGACAGCCGGGCTACGAGTGTACGAATCAAATCGAGCAAGCGTGCCTGTACGGAAACATCCAGTCCGCCGGTGGGTTCGTCCATGAACACCAGCCGCGGATGTGTCACCAGCGTCCGCGCGATCTGCAATCGCTGCAGCATGCCGCCGGAAAACGTACGCGGCAGATCATCGATGCGATCAGCGTCGATTTCGACCTGGCGCAGCCACTCCAGTGCCTGGTTGCGAATATCGCCGTAATGGCGCGCGCCTTGCGCCATCAGCCGCTCGCCGACATTGCCCCCCGCGGTAACGGTCATGCGCAGGTTCTGCTTCGGGTCCTGATGCACAAAACCCCAGTCGGACCGATGCAGGGAGCGCAACACCGGCGCCGGCATCGCATGCACGTCATGCAAACGGCCGGCCGGATCGCGATACCAGACCGCGCCGGATTGCGGTGCGACGCGACCCGACAGCACGTTCAGCAGCGTCGTCTTGCCGGACCCGGATTCACCCACCACGGCCAGCATCTCGCCGGGCCAGAGATCGACATCGACCTCGACCAGCGCCGGTATCGCACCGAACGACAGCGTCAGTCCGCGCGCGGAGAGCAAGGTGTCTTCGGTCATTCTGCGGCGTCCTGCATGCCTTCGGTGCCGACATGACCGGCCGCGCGGCGCTCGGCGCAATGGTCCGTGTCGGAGCAAACGAACAGCCGCTTGCCGCGGTCATCGATGACCACTTCGTCGAGATACACGTTGTCCGCGCCGCACAACCCGCACGCGTGCGGCGCGCGGATGGTGCGGAACGGATGGTCGTCGAAATCCAGCGAATGCACCTCGGTATAAGGCGGCACGGCATAAATACGCTTCTCGCGTCCCGCGCCGAATAGCTGCAACGCCGGCATCATGTGCATCTTCGGATTGTCGAACGCGGGGATCGGGCTGGGCGCCATCAGGTAGCGCTGGTTCACCATGACTGGGTAGTCATAGCTGATCGACACCTGGCCGAAGCGCGCGATGTCCTCGTACAGTTTCACGTGCATCAGCCCGTAATCGGCCAGCGCGTGCATGCGGCGCGTTTCCGCCCGGCTTGGCTCGAGCCGCGACAGCGGTTCCGGCTGCGGCACCTGATAGACGATGATCTGGTCGTCGCGCAGCGCGGTTTCCGGAATGCGGTGCCGTGTCTGGATCAGCGTGGCTTCCGAGGTGCGCGTCGTGGTCCGCACGCCGGCGGTGCGCGCGAAGAAGCGGCGGATGGAGACGGCGTTCGTCGTGTCGTCGGCGCCCTGGTCGATCACCTTCAGAACGTCGTCCTGTCCCAGCACCGACGCCGTGACCTGGATGCCGCCGGTGCCCCAGCCATAGGGCAGCGGCATCTCACGCGACCCGAACGGCACCTGGTGGCCGGGGACCGCCACCGCCTTCAACAGAGCGCGGCGAATCATGCGCTTGGTCTGTTCATCGAGATAGGCGAAGTTGTAGCCGTTCATTCCGCGGCCTCCGCGTGTTCGGCGACGCGTGCCGCCTCGCGCCGCATGCGGCGGACGTTTTCCAGTTCGCTCTGGAAATCGACGTAGTGCGGCAGCTTCAAGTGTTCCACGAACCCCGTCGCCTCGATGTTGTCGGAGTGGTACACGACGAACTCGACATCCTGCGCCGGCGCCTTGACGTCCTCGCCGAGTTCTTCAGCGCGCATCGCCCGATCGACCAGGGCCATAGCCATCGCCTTGCGTTCCGCGTGGCCGAACACCAGGCCATAGCCGCGGGTGAATTGCGCCGGCAGCGTCTTCGAACCTTTGAACTGGTTGACCATCTGGCATTCAGTCAGCGTGATGTCGCCGATGTCGATGGCAAACCCGAGTTCCGGCGGCTCGATTTCCACCGTTACGTCGCCCATGCGGATTTCGCCGGCGAACGGATGCGTGCCGCCATAGCCGCGCTGCGTCGAGTATCCCATCGCCAGCAGGAACCCCTCGTCGCCGCGCGCCAGCGCCTGCAGGCGCACATCGCGCGGCGCGGGAAACCGCAACGGCTCGCGCGTCAGGTCGCCCGGTTCGCCATTGCAATCGCTACCGCCATCCTGTTCGATCAGTCCCTCATGACCGAGGATGTCGGGCACGCGTGGCATCGTCGTATCGTCCGGTGCCGCGCGCGACGCGGGCGGCAGAGCGCCGTTCGCGGCGAGGGTGAAATCCAGCAGGCGGTGCGTGTAGTCATAGGTGGGGCCGAGCAATTGGCCACCGGGCAGATCCTTGAACACCGCGGAAATGCGCCGCTGGATCAGCATCGCGGCGCTGTCCACCGGCAGAGAGTAGGCGAAGCGGGGCAGGGTGGTGCGATAGGCGCGCAGCAGGAACGCGGCCTCGATCAGGTCGCCCTGCGCCTGCTTCACCGCCAGGGCCGCAAGCTCACGATCGTACAGCGAGCCTTCCCCCATCGCGCGATCCACCGCACGGCCGAGCTGTTGCTCGATCTGCGCCAGCGAAACGTCGGGCACCGCGGTATCGCCTCGCCGCTCTTCGGCCAGCCACGCATGCGCCGCGTCGATCGCTTGCTCGCCGCCTTTGACCGCGACATAGGCCATGCTTCAAATCTCCTGTAACGCCACGCTGCGTGGCAGGGCCGCGAGCGATGTGCCGGCGCATAGCACGATGTCGATGCCGCGCGGGAACAACGCATGATTCTCCTGCCATGCGCTGGCGAATCCCGCCGGAAGTCCATCCACCGGCAGCAGCACGGGCTCGCGCAGACCTGGGCCGGCCAGCCGGTAGGTGCGGCCGCGGCCGAACGCATTCACTTGCAGGATCAGGGTCGCCGCGCTTTCCGGTGCCTCGTGCGTACCGGCGGGCAGCATCGCCAACTCGGGCATGGCCAGCGCGACGGCGAAGCTGCACGCGGCCGCGCCCGGAACGATCGGCGCGCCGCAATGGAAGCCGATCCACGCACCCGCGGCCGCGGCGACGTGATCGAGCCAGACCGGCGTATCGTAATCGAGCAACGTCAGCAGCACCGCAGCCGTGGCCGGCGCCAGTGGTGCGGGCGCCACGAGGTCCAGGCCGGCCTCGCGGATGTGACCGGGCCGCGCCATCGCGTCGAGCACGGCACGAAAGCAGTTTTGCGCGCCGGCGACCGGATCGGCGAAGCCGGGCTGAAGGATATTCGCACTCATGCGCGCATGTTCCGCATGGCGAAGAACTGCACCTTGGTGGCAGCGGCCTTCGCCGCGATGCCCGTGCGGTGGGCTCGCTGCACCTCGGCAAGCGGCGCGATGACATTCGCCTGCAATGCGAAAGCCTGAAGCGGGTCCTGCAACATCGCATCGAGCACGGCGGCAAGTTCGGCCTGGCGCGCATCGCGCCCCGCGACATAGGCGTGCCCAACTTGCCCCGCATCGGTGCGCACGGTGCAGCGCGTCACGGTCATCTCGCCCAGGTTGAAGGGCGCGCCGCCCCCGCCGGTGCGCCCGCGCACCATCACCAGCCCGGCCTCCGGACCACGGATTTTCGTGTAGCCTGGCATGACGGCATGACGGTCGAGCAATGCGGCGAGGTCCGCGGCGCTGGCTCGCGCCAGCACTGCCATCCAGCGGCGGCGTGCGGCGTTCGGTTGGGGCGGGGCGGCGGCGGTCTGCATTGCGACGTCCGAAAGTGATGCGGATGTCTAGACAGGTAGCGGCGGCCCGAGCTATCGTCAACCGTCAAATCGCACGAACGGGGTGCTGCTTGAATGACGAAACCATGAAACTGGCGCGCGAGGCGGACGACCGGCAGACTCATCCGGTGTCGCGTCACGAGGGTGTCGCATTGTGGCGGCAAATCGCCAGTCATTTGCAGCAGGATATCGGTTCGGGCCAGTACCCGCCGGGCGGCCGCCTGCCCACCGAGGCGGAACTCTCGCACCAGTTCGCGGTGAACCGGCACACGGTGCGTCGCGCGCTGGAAGAACTGTCGCGCAGCGGCCTTGTGCGGGTCGAGCAAGGGCGCGGATCCTTCGTAGCTGAGGACGTGCTGGAATATTCGGTTGAGCCGCGCACGCGCTTTTCCGAATGGATCAGGCGGCATAACAAGGAACCGTCCGGGCGTGTGCTGCAACTGAAGGAAACCGTGGCGAATACGCAGGTTGCGACAGGGCTGGGCATCCGCGCCGGCGGTCGCGTGGTGTTGCTGGAGCGGCTGGGCTTCGCGGATGACCGGCCGGTGGGCCTGACCAGCCACTATTTTCCCTCCGTGCGGTTGCGCGGCATCCTGGAGGCGTTGCGTGCCACGCCGCGCATCACCGAGGCCCTGCACACTGTCGGTGTCGCCGATTACCTGCGGCAGATGACGCGGGTCACGGCGCGGTTGCCAACCGGCGACGAGGCGGAACTGCTGCGCATGCCGCGCAACCGGCCGTTGCTGCTGACCGAGAATGTCAATGTCGATCGCGCCGGCCAGGTGGTGGAATTCGCCATCGGCCGCTATCCGACACCGCGCGTGCAGATCGTCTTCGAACCTTAGAGAGCGAGCCAAGATGGATATGATGCGAATCACCGGCGGGCGGGTGCTGCTGCCGGAGGGAGAGCAAACGACTGATGTGCTGCTGGCGGACGGACGCATCGCCGCGATCGGTAATGATGCGGCCAGTGGGGATGCGGCCAGTGGGGATGCGCGCGGCTGGGATGCACAGGGTGGTGCTGCGCGCGGCGGCCGGACATTCGATGCGCGCGGGTTGCTGGTCCTGCCGGGGATCGTCGATATCCATGGCGACGCGTTCGAGCGGCAATTGCAGCCGCGGCCGGGGGTGGATTTTCCGCCCGACCTCGCGCTCGCCGATACCGAGGCACAGTTGCTGTCGAACGGCATCACCACGGCCTTTCATGGCATCACGTTGTCGTGGGAGCCGGGATTGCGCAGCCCGGATGCGTGGCGGGCGTTGGTCGGGGCGTTGCGGGCGCGGCCATGGACCTGCGACATGCGCGTGCACCTGCGGTGGGAGGCGTACAACCTGGATGCGCTGGAATTGGCGCTGGCCGACATCGCGGCAGGACACGTCCATCTGGTTGCGTTCAACGACCATACGCCGTCGATCCTGAAAAAAATCGCCGATCCGGTGGCGGGGGCGAAATACAGCGACCGCGCAGGGATGAAGCTGGAGGCGTTCCGCGACCTGGCGGAACGGATCGGCGCGCGTGTCGATGCGGTGCCGGCGGCGCGAGCGCGCATCGCCGAAGCGGCGCGAAGGGCCGGCACGCCGCTCGCCAGCCATGACGATGCGACCATCGCGGAGCGCACGGCGTTTCGCGAACTGGGTGCGCGCATCTGCGAATTTCCCATCGCGGAGGCGGTTGGCGAGGCGGCGCGCGCGGCCGGCGATTGGGTGGTGATGGGCAGTCCGAACGTCGTGCGGGGAGGCTCGCATATCGGCTGGGCGTCCGCGGCGCGCCTCGTGGAGGCCGGCATCTGCAATGTTCTGTCGTCGGATTACTACTATCCGGCCATGCTGCGCGCGGCGTTGATCCTGGCCGGGCGCGGTGTGCTCGATCTGGCCCAGGCGTGGGCGCTGGTTTCCACAAACCCCGCGCGCGCGACCGGTCTGTCCGATCGCGGGATGATTTCGCCCGGCATGCGGGCGGACCTCCTGGTCGTGGATGCTAACATTCCGCAAGTGGTTGCAACGATTGCCGGCGGGCGGGTGGCCTTCCTCACGCAACCGGGAGCCCAACGACTCGGCGCGGATTTAATGCCCGCATAACGCAAAAACCGGGTTCTTCCGCCCGCGAATCGCGTAATTGTCAGCACAGAACGCTTCCAGAGTGGACTAAGTTACCGCAAAATGCGGGGTTCGCTGAGTCGCGTCGCGCGTTGTTGGGTCCGGGTAAACGCCTTGTGTGTGTGGGGTTTGACCGAATGAAAATCCGGAGACGTTACGTGTTGCCCGCCATGCTCCTGCTCGCGGGGTGCGCGGCGAGTGGCAGCGGCTACACCGCGAGCAATTCCACTGCGCCGGCGGTGGCGCCCCCGCAGCGGGTCGATGCCGTGTCGGACGCTGTGGGTGCGAAGATGGACGCCATGATGGCGACCCGGCCTTCACCGAGCAATTGACGTGATGCCCTGACGCGGCACGGCCGGTCACGCTCCCCGGACAGTGGAGGCGTGACACGGCCTGAAGGACGCGGCACCCTCCCTCGCCAGTAACGGGGGAGGAACCCATGATCGTTGCGGACGCCATTGTCGAGACCCTCCGGCGTGAGGGTGTCACGACGTTTTTTTGTTTTCCCACCACGTCGATGATCGAAGCGGCGGTGGCCGGCGGACTGCGGCCGGTCATCTGCCGGCAGGAACGGGTCGGCGTGCACATGGCCGATGGTTTCGCGCGGGTTACCAATGGCAAGCCGGTCGGCGTGTTCGCGATGCAATATGGCCCGGGCGCGGAAAACGCGTTCGCCGGCGTCGCGTCGGCGTATTCCGACTCGACGCCGATCCTGCTGCTGCCGTTGGGGCATTCGCTGGAGCAACAGCAGGTGTTTCCGCTGTTCAGTTCGGCGCGCAGCTATGCGTCGGTTACCAAGTCGGTTGAAACCGTCATGCAACCGGAGCAAACGCCGGATGTGATGCGCCGGGCGTTCAATGCGCTGCGCAATGGCCGGCCCGGCCCGGTAATGGTGGAACTGCCGCGCGATGTCGTCAGCAGTGAAATTCCCGGCAACGCAGGGGAGTATCGCGGCGTCCGCGCGACGCGCTCCGCCCCGGATGCGCGCGACGTGGAGGCCGCGGCGAAGCTGCTGGTGGAAGCGACGTGTCCCATCATCCTGGCCGGACAGGGCGTGCTGTATGCCGAGGCGAGCGACGAACTCGTGCGCCTGGCCGAACTGTTGCAGGCGCCGGTGATGACCACGGTGGACGGCAAGAGCGCATTCCCCGAGGACCATGCGTTGGCCCTGGGCACCGGCGGCAACGGCTTCACCGGCGCGGGTTCAGTGTTCTTGCACGACAAGGCGGACGTCATCCTCGCCGTCGGCTGCGGCCTGACGCGGCATCCGCTGTCCACGCCGAACCTGCCCGCGCGCGCGAAGTTGATACATAATACCAACGACACGCGCGACCTCAACAAGACCTATGAGACCGATGTCGCTTTGCTCGGCGATGCGAGGCTGGCTCTGGGACATCTGATCGCGGCGGTGCTGGACCGGCTGGACCGGCGCTCGATCGAGCGTTCGCCGGCGGCGGAGATCGCGCGCGCCAACGCGTCGTGGCGGGCGAAGTGGCAGGCAAAGCTGGAGGCGACGACGGCGCCGATCAATCCGTATCGGGTGATCGCCGAGTTCCAGCAGGTGGTGGATACGGCCGACGTCATCATGACGCATGATTCCGGCAGTCCGCGGGAGCAGTTGTTGCCGTTCTACCAGGCGAAACGACCGCGGGGGTATCTGGGGTGGGGCAAGTCGCACCAGCTCGGCACGGGGCTGGGGTTGAATATCGGTGCGAAGATCGCGGCGCCGGACAAATTCTGCGTCAACATCATGGGCGACGCGGCGTTCGGCATGACCGGGCTGGATTTCGAAACCGCGGTGCGGTGCGGGGTGCCGATCCTGACCATCGTGTTCAACAACTCCAGCATGGCGATCGAGACGCGGCACATGGGGCTGTCGCACGAGAAGTATCGCGCGCGCGATCTGGGTGGCAGTTATGCGGCGCTGGCGCGCGACCTTGGCGGCTGGAGCGAACGGGTGGAGCACCCGGGACAGATCGGTGAGGCGATCCTGCGCGCGCGCCGGCAGACCGAGGAGGGCAGGGCCTGCTTGCTCGAATTCATTACCAACGAGGAGACGGCGTTCTCGCAAGGCGACATGGCGCGGCCGTAAGGCCGCGCCATCGGGTGAAAGCAGCAAGGCCAGGGCTCTGCCATGGACCCGTCAGGGGGCTTTGCCCCCCTTGGTCCGCTTCGCGGCCCAAGCCCCAGCAAAGGCAGCGCCTTTGCAATCCATTCGTTGGAGAGGCTGGACGGGAGGGGGACCGGCTCCGTCATCTGTGGGTCGGTCAGGCGGCACAGATGACGGAGCCGGTCCCCCTCCCGTCCAGCCTCTCCAGTAAAGGGTTCCAAGGGCTTCGCCCTTGGCGGGGATCCAAGGGGCAGAGCCCCTTGGTGGGGTCCAGGGGCAAAGCCCCTGGCCTTGCTTCGTTCACTCGATTGCCCTGCCGCCGTTGCGATCTGTTCCTAATGCGGGCTAGCCTTTTGTTGCCGCGTCGCCGCCGCCCCGCCACTCGGGCGAAGCCTGGTCGATTCGCTGGCAGAGGGGACGACCATGTCAGCAGCCACGCCCACCGCGGCGACGATCACCGCGCGCCTCGATCGGCTACCGGCCTCGCGGGAGATCTGGAAGCTGGTCATCCTGCTGTCGCTGGGCGGCATGTTCGAGTTGTACGACCTGCTGATGACCGGCTATGTCGCACCAGGCCTGGTGCGCAGCCAGATCTTCAGTCCGGGCCATACCGGATTGTTCGGCCTGCCGGACCAGGCCGCATTTGCCTCGGTCACCTTCGCCGGCCTCTTCGTTGGTACCATCTGCTTCGGCTATTTCGCCGACAAGTTCGGACGTAGGAAGATCTTCACCTGGGCGCTGCTGTGGTACTCGGTCGTGACCGTGGTCATGGCGTGTGGGAATTCGGTGTTGTGGATCGACATCTGGCGATTCATCGCGGGTGTCGGCATCGGGGTCGAGCTGGTAACCATCGACACCTTCATCGCCGAGCTGGTGCCGAAGGAGATGCGCGGCAAGGCCTTCACGGTGAACCAGTGCATTCAGTTTTGCTCGGTGCCGACGGTGGCATTGCTGAGCTGGATGCTGGTGCCGATCGACCCATTCGGCATCGCCGGGTGGCGCTTTGTGGCGGCGTTTCCCGCCATCGCCGCGGTGATGGTGTTCTTCATCATCCGCATCGTGCCGGAAAGCCCGCGCTGGCTGGTGGCGCATGGGCGGTTGGCGGAAGCCGACCGCGTCACCAGCGAAATCGAGGCGCGGGTCGCTGCCGAGAAAGGTCCGCTGCCGCCGCCCGTTCCGGTGGTCGCCGAGGACTACAGCACCGCGGGCTTCGGCGAGATCTGGCACCCGCCCTATCGGCGGCGCACCATCATGTTCATCGTGTTCAACATCTTCCAGACGATCGGATTCTACGGCTTCGGCAACTGGGTGCCACAGCTACTGGCAGCGCAGGGCTCGGGATTTACCAAGAGCCTGCAATATTCCTTCATCATCGCGCTGGCCAGCCCCACCATGCCGCTGCTGTTCCTGCTGTTCGCCGACAAGATCGAACGCAAGTGGCAGCTTTGTGCCGCGGCGATCGGCGTTGCGGTGTTCGGACTGCTGTTCTCGCAGCAGAGCAGCGCGGTGCTGTTGATCGTGTTCGGGGTGTTGATCACGGGGTCCAATAATCTGCTGTCCTACGCGTATCACGCCTACCAGGCGGAGCTGTTCCCGACCCGCGTGCGCGCGCGGGCGGTGGGCTTCGTCTATTCGTTCAGCCGGCTCTCGACGATCTTCACCAGCTTCATCATCGCGTTCTTCCTGCAGAACTACGGATCTTCCGGTGTGTTCCTGTTCATCAGCGCGGCGATGCTGGTGGTGGTGATCTCGATCGGCGGCTTCGGGCCGCGCACGCGTGGGCTGGCGCTGGAGGAGATTTCGCACTGAAACGGGCGGGGTAACCTCTCCCGCCGAAGCGCGGGAGAGGTTTCGTTACTCGAACAGCGACATATCGATGATGTCGCCCATGTGGTTGTAACCGGCATCGCTCTGGTGCAGGTGATCGCCGCAGTCCCACTTCGGCAGCATCGCGCCCGGGTGCTCTGGGTCGCGCACGCCGGCGTCGAAGTCGATGACCGCGTCGAATGCGCCACCCGAGCGGATCCACGCATTGACCTCCTGGCGCACCGCCTCGCGCGCCGGGTTCCACGCGCCGGGCAGGAACGTCTCGTTCTCGAACGGCGTCAGCGTGCCGCCGAAAATCTTGATCCCGCGCGCGTGCGCCCGCAACGCGAGTTGCTTCAGTCCCGCGATCATCGCCGTCGCGTTGGCTTCTTCCTCCGGCTTTCCCGGGCGGTTGCGCAGATCGTTGGTGCCCAGCAGCACGATGACATGCGTCACGCCCGGCTGCGCCAGCACGTCACGATCGAACCGCCGCAGGCCACTGTCGCCACGCACATCGAAACAGATGCGATTGCCGCCGAGCCCCTGGTTCATCACGCCCATCGGCCGCCCGTCGCGCCGCGCGGCCAGGCGGCGAGCAAGCTGGCTCGGCCAGTTGGCATACACGTCGTGCGTCGCGATGTTGCCGTCGGTCAGCGAATCGCCAAGTGCCACGATGCCTCCCGTCCCCGGTTCCGCCACCACGTCGATACCGCTGACGAAATACCAATCGTCGGTGATGCGGCCGACCGGCATCACCTCGGCGTCGGCGAAATTGCCGAGCGGAGAAATGTAGTTGGTCACGCGCGCATAGCGGCCGGTGATGCCGAAGCTGGCCGGCAGGTCGTCCGGCAGATGCATAGTGATCGCCACGTCACCCAGCGGCGGCACGTCCATTTCGACCGGATCGCTGATCAGCAGCGAGCCGGTGGCGATGGTGGCACTGCCGCTGCCGCCGAAGGTCAGCCTGCGGTTGGTCCCGGGAACGACGGCGGGGCCGGCGGCGCGCAGCCCGATATGGGCCGCACCGATGGTCAGTGGCCTGGTGCCGTGCGCGTTCGACAGCCGCACCCGCACCACCTTGCCGCCAAGGCTGACGCGCCCGTTCATCCGCAGCGTAACATTGCTGAAGGCGGCGCCCTCCGCCGGCGCGGGCGCCACGCTCCAGGTGCCGACCCAATGTGCATTTGTCATGGACGTTTCCTCCGCTTCATTCACCCGGTGCGTTTTAGCCGGGCATCGACAGTGAATGAAGTTTCGGCCACTCGCCAGGCGCCGGCCGAGGCATGGCGTGGGTTGAGCAACACGTTGCGTTCCTCGGTTTCAATCGTACCCGGCGGCAACCGGGCCGCGACCAGCGTCGAAGGCACTACCAGCGCGGCCGATCGTCGTGACCCGGCCCATTCATCGCCGTACCGGCGGCGCATCTCGGCATCCCCACGCCGGATTATTTGTGCGACGACCTCCGTCACGGTGTCGTCCGGCAGGTCGATCACGAAGGCCCTGAATGCATCGGGCAGGTCCTCGGGATCCACGTGGACAAGCTGTTCCAACAGTGCGAGCGAGACGTGCGTTGCCGTATAGACGACCGGGACGCCAGGACTGTTCCACCGACCGCCGTATATGCGCGAGCCTTCACCGTCGATCTCGCGATGCGGCCCAACCGCCAGCCGCCAGACCCGCATCTATTCAACAATTCCGTGCGCGATTCGTCCCAGTACGGCCTCGACCACCCTGCCGCCTTCTTCGGTATCGAGCAAGGTAAGCGGAACCTGACTTCCGAGGGCACCGTTTGGCTTCCGCAGCCATCGGTGGACCTTCTGCCGGTCGCCAATAATCTCGTCCGCCATCGCCTGGATGCGCGCGAGGCGTACGACCAGATCGCTTTGCTCCCGCGACAGCGGGCCTTTCTGTCGCCGAGCATACAGCGTTCGGCGCGGAATGAAATGCGCCTCCACCTCGCGCTCCGTGACAAGGCCGTTCGCTATCAGCCGGTCAAGCGCGGACACCGGCAAACCGTCGCGCACGGCATCGGCCAGGGCGAGATCGGTGACCGATCCTTTACGGCGGCCAAGCCCGCCCAGCACCTCGGCAACGGCGGCTGCGCTGATCATTCCGCTCCCTCGTGCTTGACTGCACGGAATGTTGGGCATCGATGCCCAGATCGCAGGCCGGCTGGCGCCCGTTCGCTCCCCTCGTCATGGCGGGCGAAGGCCCGCCATCCACGTTTTTGCTGCATGTGGCCAGGCAAGTCGTGGATGGCGGGCCTTGGCCCGCCATGACGGGGGAGGCCGCGTCACTGCACACGCTCCATTCAGGACGGGTCGGCCGCCGACGGCCGGTGGCCAACGCGCACCGGCTTCGAGGCCCGGCGGAAACGCGCTATGCTTGCTCTACCCACACTCCCGGAGT
>DATHNI010000055.1:0-11608 GCA_035486135.1 Acetobacteraceae bacterium | reverse complement strand
TCGCTGGATACGGCGGCCTGCACCGCGCGCGGCGTGGTGGTGTGCCACACGCAGGGCGGCGGCAACACGGAAGCGGCGACGGCGGAACTGGCGCTGGGGCTGCTGATCGCCGCGGCGCGCGGCATCGCGGCGGGCGATGCGAATATCCGGGCCGGGCGGTTCCAGGACGGTGTGCCGGTCGGCATCAACCTCGCCGGCAAGACGCTGGGATTGATCGGGCTGGGACGGCTGGGCGGGCACATGGCGCGCTACGGGCGTGCGCTGAACATGCACCTGCTGGCCTGGAGCCAGAACCTGACGGCGGAAAGGGCGGAGGCCGCCGGGGCGACGCTGGTCTCCAAGGAGGAACTGCTGTCGCGGTCGGATGCGGTCAGCATCCACCTGGTTCTGTCGGATCGCACGCGCGGTCTTGTGGGGGCCGCCGACCTGGCGCGGATGAAGCCGGGGGCGATCCTGATCAATACGTCGCGTGGTCCGATCGTCGATGAGAAGGCGCTGATCGAGGCGGTGCAGGCGCGCCGCATCGTCGCCGCGCTGGACGTGTTCGATCGCGAGCCGCTGCCGCCGGGGCATCCGTTGCGCAGCGCACCGAACACGGTGATGACGCCGCATCTGGGCTACGGCGTGCAGGAGACGTGGGTGCAGTTCTATCCGCAGAGCATGGAAAACGCGCTAGCGTTCCTGGACGGCAAGCCGATCCGCGTTGTTAATCCGGAGGCGGTGGGCAAGCACCCGTAATGGCAATGAATGGGCAATGACGGCGTGGCACCGCCGGCTGTGACACAGATCATGTCCGGCGGCGTTACGTCTTGATAGTTTCACAACCCGGAAAAGGAAATCGCCGTAGCAGTGATGGGCATGTTCGACAGGTTGGCAACATCCGGTGGAGGAGGCTCACCATGGCTCGCGCACAGCAGCATCGTAAGCAGAAGGCAGCCCCGCAATCCGAGCAAATCGACAACACAGCGCCGACGAAACTGGACCAGCCGGTATTCGGCCAGCCGCTGCCGACGCCCGATCCGACGAAGTTTGTCATCCACCATCCGTCGGACAATCCCGTCTACAAGCAGATCGACGAACTGAATCGCGAGCATAAGCTCGCCGCGATCCCATTTCCTGCGCCGCGCGGCGGCGTCGAGCCGAAGCTGGCGCTTGCCGCGGTGCTCGGCAGCAACGGCGACACCGCCGTGCGAAAGATTACCCAATCCGGCCAGATCGTTTTCCATTCTGTAGGCGATACCGGCAGCACGCGCGGGCCGGAGAGCCAGAACCTGGTCGCCGACAAGATGGTCAGCGACTTCAACGAGGCAGATGCCAAGGACCAGCCGACGTTCTTTTTCCATCTTGGCGACATGATCTACAGTTTTGGCGAGGCGCAGTACTACTACGACCAGTTCTACGAACCGTACCGCGACTATCCGGCGCCGATCCTGGCGATCGCCGGCAACCATGATGGCATGGTCGCGCCTGGCACCAAGGCGACCACGCTCGCGGCCTATCTGGAGAATTTCTGCGCGCCGGAATTCGAGGTGACACCGGAAGCCGGCGGCCTGTCGCGCACCGCGCAGATCCAGCCTGGCGTGTTCTTCACCTTCGAGGCACCGTTCCTGCGCATCCTGGCGCTGTACAGCAACGTGCTGGAAGATCCCGGTGTGATCTCAGACCCGCATATTGGACATTCGCAGCTCGACTATCTGAAGGCGGCGCTGGGGCGAGTGAAGTCCGATGGGTTCAAGGGGGCGGTGATCCTCGCGCATCATCATCCTGCCTATACCGCCGGCAGCAGACATGGCTGGAGCGAGCAAATGGTGTCGCAGATCGATGCGGTGTGCAACGCGACCGGCGTGTGGCCGCATGCGGTGCTGTCGGGGCATGCGCATAACTACCAGCGTTTTACCCGGCTGCACGGCCAGACACAGATTCCCTACATCATCTCCGGCAATGGTGGGCACGGCCTGGCAAAGCTGACGCGCAAGGGGACCTCGGCTCTGCGCACGCCACAGGCGCTGCAGGTCATCGGCCATGCCGACAAGGTGACGCTGGAGAATTACGACGACGAGGATTACGGCTATCTGCGCGTGGTGGTGACGGCGTCGCAGTTGCGCATCGAGTACCATCCGGCCAGCGATGGCGCCGGAGCGAAAACCCCGGACGACTTCGTCACGGTCGATCTCGCGTCGCGCAAGCTGGTGCACTTCGCCGGGTGACCGGCGCGTTGGCTCATTGCGCGCGGAACAGCCGCCGATCCCACCAGACCGGCTGATGCAGGCTGTGGGTGATGCGCGGGAACTCCGTATGCTCGGGGTTGATCAGCACGTTGAGTTCCATGCGTGCGACAACGCTGGGCACCAGCAGCAGGAGCGAGCGGCGAGAGGTCTGCCAGGTTTCACCGTAGGTTCGGGAAACGCTCGCTTTGTCGGCGTCCCATCCCGGCAGATGGGCCGGACTCAACATCTCGTAGCTCAGGCCATTCGGGATGGTGATCTGGATGAAGTGCTGGTTCGGTGGCAGTTCCCCAGTGGTGCGCACAAGTCTTTCCAACATTGCCGTCGAATAATGCTCTGATGCATAGATGACCGGACTGGCGGGACTGTTCCAGCGACCCGGCGACAGGCGCGAACCGGTGGCGTCAAAGATCGGATAGGCGCCACCCGGATCGCCGATACGAAACGCACTAAGGACGCGATCCAGTCGTTGCGGCGTCACACCGCGGTGCCGTACTTGATTCCCCCAAGGATCTCCTCGACCAGCGGCCGGCCGAATTCGCTGGCCAGCACCACATCGACCGGCCGGCGCATTTCCAGCAGCATGTGAGGCGCGAACATCCAGCGGCGAGCGCCTTCGTCGCTCTTCCAAACGTCCTTGGCAAATGCCCAGACCGAGGCGAGCCTCGCGACGCGAGCGCTCTCTTCCGGGTTCAGCCGCGGCGACGGTTGGGTCCGCCGGCGCGCCAACGTGGCGCGCGGCACGAGGCGATGGGCGAAGCTGGTATCATCCGGGGCCACGGCGTGGACGATTCGATCGAGGGCCGAAAGCGGCAGGCCCTTTTCCACTTCGCTCATCAGCCCGAGTGGCGCTCCAGGGCGCGCAGCATGCTTGCGCAGACCGAGCAACTCGGGGACGGAGGCGGCGGCGACGGACATCGAGCTCTCCCGGATCAACTGAGATGCCATTTAGTCTCAGCTGGACACAATTGCAACGCCCTGCCCTTGACCCCACCCCCCCGAGGCGTATCCATCCCCCGCAACGCCAGTACAGGAGACCTGAACATGCGCGCCTGGGCCGTGGTCGAGAACGGGGCACCTCTGCAAGAGATCGAACTCCCCACACCGGAGCCGAAAGGCACCGAGGTGCTGATCGAGGTGACGCATTGCGGCGTCTGCCACTCCGACCTGCATATCTGGGACGGCTATTACGACCTCGGCGGTGGCCAGCACATGTCGCTGAAGGATCGCGGTGTCGTGCTGCCGCTGGCGATGGGGCACGAGATCGTCGGCCGCGTTGCCAAGCTGGGGCCGGACGCGAAGGGCGTGAAGGTCGGCGATCTGCGCATCGTGTTCCCGTGGCTCGGCTGCGGCACCTGCGAGAAGTGCCTGGCGGAGGAGGATAACATGTGCCTCGTGCCGCGCAGCCTCGGCGTGTATGCGAATGGCGGCTACGGCACGCATGTCATTGCGCCGCACCCGCGCCACCTGGTCGATCCCGGCACGCTCGATCCGGCCGTCGCGGCGACCTATGCGTGTTCCGGCATCACGGTCTACTCGGCGATCCGCAAGGCGATGCCACTGCCGCCCAGCGAGGCGATCGTGGTGGTGGGCGCCGGCGGCCTGGGGCTGAACGCGATCGCCGTGCTGAAGGCATTGAACCACCAGAACATCGTCGTGGTGGACATCAGTGCGGAGAAGCGCGAGGCGGCGCTGAAGGCCGGGGCGCACAAGGTGGTGGACGGCAGCGGCGAGGGCGTTGCCAAGCGTATCATGGAAGCGGCCGGCGGACCGGTGCTGGCGGTGATCGACCTGGTCAACGGCACGCAGACCGCGCGCTTCGCCTTTGGTGCGCTGCGCAAAGGCGGCAAGCTGATCCAGGTCGGCCTGTTCGGCGGCGAATTGTCACTGCCGCTGCCGCTGATGGCGATCCGCGCGTTGACCGTGCAGGGCAGCTATGTCGGCAATCCGAAGGAATTGCGGGAACTGGTGAAGCTGGCGCAGGACGGCTCGCTGCCGGCGCTGCCGGTTGCGACCGTGCCGCAGAACCAGGCTTATGACGCGCTGTTGCGCCTGCGCGACGGCAAGGTGACGGGCCGGCTGGTGTTGCGGTCCGAAGCGGCCTGACGGGCGGGGCGCTGCTGCTGCGGCGGTGCGGCCGGCGTGCCGGCGGCGCCGTCGTACGGGTGCGTCATCGCGTTGATGATGCGCGCCACGTCATCGCCGCCCGGGGCAACGGCGCGAAAGTCGAACAGCATCCGCGTGCGGCCGGAAGGTTCAGTGTGGATGTCGATGATAGCCATGGCCAATCCTTTAGCGTATCGCCCGGCGCGTGCGCCGGGTGGTTCAGCAAGAGCCTGACAGGATGCTGGTACACACTGTGCTGTATCCAAGCGTCAGCATGGTTACAAATTCCGGCGCGAGCAGGGGTTGGGTCGATCTTCTCTCCGCGGCCGCTCCCGAACCGCGCATGGGCGCCCCGAAACGGGAAGTGCGGACGCGGGCCACGGCCGGCTGGCGCATGACGGATACTCCGATTCTATCCGCTATGTCCCGGGATTCTGGCGGGACAGGGGCAGATGTCACCACACTGTCGCGTGGGGCGATATCGGGATAGTCCCGTACGGCAATCGACGTTCCGCGCGGTTCGGGGCAGTATCCGGTTCGTTCCCTTGATGCCGGAGCCCGCGCATGAGCCAGAATTCCACGATCCGCCGTTCCTGGGTGCTGCAGCAGCGCCCGTCCGGCGCGCCCAGTGCCGAGGATTTCGCACTGCGCGAGGATGCGGTGCCGGAGCCCGGTCCGGGCGAGGTGGTGACCCGAACGATCTGGCTCTCGATCGACCCTTACATGCGTGGCCGGTTGCGTGAGCAACAGACCTATGCCGTGGCGATCCAGATCGGCGAGGTGATGACCGGGGAGACGGTGGGAGAGGTGATCGCATCGGCCGACTCACGCTTCGCGCCGGGCGACGTCGTGGTCGGCGCGCGCGGCTGGCAGACACATTGCCTCACGCCTGGTGAACGTCTGGTTAAGCTGGAGCGTCATGGTGCGCCGCTGTCGGCGTATCTCGGCGTGCTGGGCATGCCGGGCGCCACGGCCTATCGCGGGATTAGCGAGATCTGCCAGCCGAAGCCCGGGGAGACCGTGGTGGTCTCGGCGGCATCCGGTGCGGTGGGCTCGGTGGCCGGGCAGTTGGCCAAGCGGGCAGGGGCGCGCGTGGTGGGCGTCGCCGGCGGGCCGGAGAAGTGCCTGTTCGTGCAGGAAACGCTGGGATTCGACGACTGCGTCGATCACCGCTCGATGGATCTGCGGCGCGAGTTGATGACGAGCTGTCCGAAGGGCATCGACGGGTATTTCGAGAATGTCGGTGGCGTGGTGCAGGCGGCGGTGTTCGATCTGCTGAACCCGTTCGCTCGGGTGGCGATGTGCGGGATGGTATCGCAATACAACGAGGCGGAGTTCCCGTCCGGCCCGAACCTGGGCTTCGTGGTGGGCAAGCGGGTGCTGATCCAGGGCTTCATCGTGTCCGACAAGCCGGAGAAGCTGGCCGAGTGGCGCGGGTTGGCCGCGCCCTGGGTGGCGGACGGCAGCCTGGCGTATCGCGAGGACGTGCATGAGGGGCTGGAGGAGGCACCGAACGCCTTGGCCGCCATCCTCGGCGGACAGAATTTCGGCAAGCTGCTGGTAAGGGTGGGGGACGATCCGCGGTAAGACCGTGAAGATACAGCAATTCCAATCGCAGGTCGTTCGACTTGTATGACCTTGCGGAGAAGCGCCGAAGCGCTGGCCGACGCCCTGAGCGCACCGACCGGCGCAGGTGCGGTGGCTCGTCTGGTGGCGGATGTTGCAGCACTGGGCGCGGCCGGCGAGTTGGAGCCGTTGGCCGATTCCATTGCGCGGGGTGCGGAGACGAAAGCTGACCTTGTCCGGCGCGCGGGTGGGCTGCTGACCGCCGTCCAGATGGGTCACGCGCTGGGAGGCATCAGTCGCCAGGCCGTGGATAAGCGACGCCGCGCCGGCCAGTTTCTGGCGGTGCATGTCGGCGCGGATTGGCGGTATCCCGCGGCGCAAGCCGATCGCGACGGATGCGTGCCGGACGGACTGGCCAGCGTGATCCAGGCGATGCGCGATGCCGGACCCTGGGCAACGCTGGATTTCCTGCTGGCACCCGACAGCGTTTTGGGGGGACTGACCCCGCTGGATGCCCTGAAGCACGGCGGCGCCGCCGCGGCAACTGTGTATCGGATGGTTACCGCAGCCCAGTCCGACGCCTATACGTGAGCGGGTCGCACCGGGGGCCGTCGGGTGTGCCGCGGCCGCCGCCGGATGATGCCGCCTCGTTGCCCTTGCCTATCCGCGAATTTCCTGGTGGCGCCATATTCAACCGCGTCCACCGGACCCAGCACGCTGCCATTTTCTTCTCCCCGGGCAAAGGCAAGCCGCCCGCGGGACGATTTGACAGCGCGACCGGCAGGTTAGGTGTCCTCTACGGAGCCGAAACCTTTGCCGGCGCGTTTATCGAGACCGTGCTGCGCAACCCGGCCCGGCGATTGGTCGGCATGGCGGAGATCGAGAGCAGATCGGTGACGGTAATCAGGACGAGCCGGACAATGAGGTTCGTAGATCTGCGGGGGGACGGTCTGCAACAACCTGGGTTGGATGCTTCCATCTCCACGGGGCCATACGAGAATTGCGGTCTGTGGAGCGATGCCCTGTTCCAGCATCCCGCACGCCCGGATGGCATACTGTATCCTTCCCGGCATGATCCTGGCCACACCTGCATCGCGTTGTTCGAACGGCTCAGGCTCGGCCTGACGCTGGCAAGCGACAGTGTGAGGCTGACCAGGATGCTGTCTGATATTGGCGAATTGCTTCGCCGCTACGGCAAGGCGCTCGATGCTGCGTGACTGATGTAGCGGCCAGGCCACGCTTCGGGTCTGACGGCCGGAGCGCCGCCGCCCCGCGGAGGGGCCGCCTGTGGGGCCGCCGGTTGCGCCCCGCCAGCCATCCCCTACCATGCTGCCGGCAAACACGCTGCTCGGGAGGAACGCCGGATGATCACGAAATTCGACAGCCTGTATGCCGGCCATGTCGATCTGGACAATGTCGGCTACGGCGGCACGCCGATCAACGACCGGCGGTATGACAACGCGCATCTCGCCACCGCGCTGGACAAGGCGCAGTCCATGGCGGTGCTGATGGACGGCCTCGGCTACAACGCGTTCTGGATGGCAGAGCACCACTTCCAGCGCGAAGGCACCGAGTGCATTCCCAACGTGCTGCTGATGGCATTGCATCTGACTCACGTTACCAAGAACCTCAAGATCGGCTGCGGCTTCAACATCGCGCCGATGTGGCATCCGCTTCGCCTCGCCGAGGACTACGCGATGGCGGACATCCTCAGCAACGGGCGGGTGATCTTCGGCCTCGGCCGCGGTTACCACACCCGCGAGGTGGAAACCTTCGGTGCGCCGTTGCTGGACCAGGCCGCCAACCGTGAGCTTTACGAGGAACAAACCGACATTATTTTCAAGGCGTTCAACCACGAGTCGTTCAGCCACAAAGGCAAGCACTACACGCTGCCGCCCGAGGTGCCGTATCGCGGCTACACGCTGAAGGAACTCACGCTGGTGCCGCGTCCGCTGCGGCTGCCGGTGGAGACATGGCAGCCGATCCAGGGCGGTACCGGCCGCGCCATGGAGTTCATGGCCAAGCACGGCATCCAGGGCATGGTCGGCGGCGGCTCGGCGGAGGGCGGCGCGATGCACAAGGTCGTGCTGGGCTGGCAGGAGGCGCATGCCAAGGTCGGCAAGCACATCGAACTCGGCGAGCGGCTGTGCTTCGGCTTCCATTTCTACATGGCTGACAGCAAGGCCGACGGCATCCGCAAGGCGGCAAAATATTATGAAGAGAACATGAAGATGTTCGGCGAATTGCGCCTGGTCCGCGCGATGACGGACGAGCAAATCGAGATCATGCGCGATCCCAAGCGGGCGCCGGCGGCGAAGCTGCCGCGCGTCGAGGATGCGGTGAACGCCGGCGGGTTCCTGACCGGCTCGGCCGACGAAATCATCGAACACCTGAAGACGCTGGAGGCGAAGTATCCGGCGCTGGACCGCGTGTCGGTCAGCCTGTCGGTCGGCGTGCCGAAGTCCGAGGCACTAGAACAATTGCAGCGATTCGGCGAGGAGGTGATGCCGGCCTTCAAGAAGGCGAGGGTGGCTGTGCCCGAACTGGCGAAATAGCAGACTTGACCAGCCGGTTGCCCGCAGGCACGCGGGCACCGGATGGCATGGGGCACCCTGATGACGATCACCTTGCAGGAATCGCTGCGCGGCATCTTCTACGCGCCGTTCTACGTAGCGCTGGCACACGAGGCCTACGCGCGGGAGGGCGTGACGGTGCGCTTCGCCAGCGCCCTCACGCCAGGTCGCGCGGCGCTCGGTGTGCTGGATGGCACGGCCGATGTGTGCTGGGGAGGGCCGATGCGGGTCATGCAGGCCTATGCCCAGACTCCTGGCTGCGACCTGGTGCACTTCGCCGAGGTGGTGACGCGCGATCCGTTCCTCCTGCTCGGCCGCGTGCCGCGCCCGGATTTCGCGCTGCACGACCTGTTGGGCTTGCGCGTTGGCACGGTGAGCGAAGTGCCGACGCCGTGGATGTGCCTGCAGGAGGATCTGCGTCGCGCCGATCTGGCACCGGAGCAACTCGACCGGGTCAGCGATCGCACGATGGCGGATAACGTCGCTGCCCTGCGGCGTGGCGAACTCGACGTGGTGCAGGTGTTCGAGCCGTTCGCCGCGGCGCTGGAGGTCGATGGCGCGGGGCACGTCTGGTACGCGGCGGCGCGACGCGGGCCCACCAGCTACACGACCTTCTATACGCGGCGTGCGCTGTTGCGGGACCGGCGGGCGGAATTGCTCGGTATGGTGCGGGCGATCTACGGTGCCTTGAAGTATGTGGCGCGGGCGGACGGTACGGAGATCGCGGACGCGATCGCGGGCTTTTTCCCGGAGGTGCCGCCGGCGCTTTTGGCTGCTGCCTGCGCGCGCTACAAGGCGATCGGCATCTGGGGCGCCAACCCGGTGTTGCCGCGCGCCGGCTATGACCGCCTGCTGGCCGGGCTGGTGTCGGGCGGGTTCGTATCTCCCGGCACCCCGTTCGAGGTCGCTGTGGACAACAGCCTGGCGACCGAGGTGATGGCAGAAGAGCCGCCACCGCACGATTGAACCATTAAGGAGAATACTGCCATGCCGCACGCTACCGCCGACGACGGAGTGCGCCTGTATTACGAAGAGTCCGGCTCCGGCATCCCGGTGATCTTCGTGCACGAATACGCCGGCGACCACCGAAGCTGGGAAGCGCAGATGCGGCACTTCGGGCAGCGTTATCGGGCGATCACCTATGCCGCGCGCGGCTATCCGCCGTCGGACGTGCCGGACGACGTGGCGAAGTATTCTCAGGTTCGTGCGGCCGACGACATCGGCGCCGTGCTCGACCATCTGCGGATCGACAAGGCGCATGTGGTCGGGCTGTCGATGGGTGGCTTCGCGACGCTGCATTTCGGGTTTCGCCACGCGGGGCTGGCTCGGTCGCTGGTGGTGGCGGGGTGCGGCTATGGCGCGGAGCCGGATCAGCGCGACCGGTTCCGCGCCGAGGCCGAGGCGATCGCCGCTTTCATCGACGCGCAGGGCATTCCGGCGTTCGCCGAGAAATACGCCTACGGCCCGACCCGTGTGCAGTTCGAGAACAAGGACAAGCGCGGGTTCGCCGAATTCAAGGCGCAGTTGGCAGAGCACTCGGCGCTGGGCGCGCGCAACACGCAGTTGGGCGTGCAGCGGGAGCGGCCGTCGCTGTATGAGCTGGTGGATCAGATGAAGGCGCTGACGGTGCCGACGCTGGTGTTGACCGGGGATGAGGACTGGCCGTGCCTGACGCCGGGTATCCTGATGAAGCAGCACATCCGCACCGCGGCGCTGGCGGTGATGCCGAATTGCGGTCATGCGATCAACATCGAGGACCCGGACGAGTTCAACCGGGTCGTGGGTGGGTTTCTGGCGCAGGTGGATGCGGGCCGCTGGCCGACACGCGATCCCCGTGCGGTGACTGCCTCGATTACCGGCATGAAGTGATCTCCCATGGACCTTCGTGAGTGGTGGTCCGATCGGAGGCCTCCGCAGTTGGCCGGGTCCGTCCGTTCGTCATGGCGGGCGAAGGCCCGCCACCCACGACTGTGCCGCGCGACAAGTTGAGAAGTCGTGGATGGCGGGCCTTCGCCCGCCATGACGACGGGGTGGTTGCTGGGTAAGACCCCGCGTGCGATCGCACGGCGATCGCGGGGGTCTGGGGCGGTTGAGCATTGCCAGGAGCCAGGCTTTCCCGCTACGCAGGTGACCATGGATCATACGCTTGCCGACACGCTGACCGCCTGGCGCCGCCACATTCATGCGCATCCGGATCTCACGCTGCACGAGGCACGCACCGCGGCCTTCGTGTGCGAGAAGCTGACCGAACTTGGCGTGCCCTTCGTAACCGGCGTCGGCGGGCATGGGGTGGTGGCGACGCTCAGCCGCGGCCAGTCCAATCGCAGCGTCGGCCTGCGTGCGGACATGGATGCGCTGCCGATCACCGAGACCTCTAACGTGCCGCATGCCTCGACCAATCCCGGCGTGATGCATGCCTGCGGCCACGACGGGCACACCACCTCGTTGCTTGGCGCCGCGGCGGTCCTTGCGCACGACCCGTCCTGGAGCGGCACAGTGCAGTTGGTGTTCCAGCCGGCCGAGGAGGGCGGCGGCGGCGCCCGCAGCATGATCGCCGAGGGGCTGTTCGAGCGTTTTCCAATGGAGCGCATCTTCGGTTATCACAACTGGCCGGGCCTCGATGCCGGTACGGTGGCCGTGCACGATGCGGCGGTGATGGCGTCCGGTGGGCGCATCGAGTTCCATGTGAAGGGTCACTCGGGACACGCCGCGCTGCCGCATCTCGCGCGCGATCCGATGGTGGCGTCGGCACATCTGCTGCTGGCGTTGCAGACGATTGTCTCGCGTAATGTCGATCCGCTGGATTCCGCGGTGATCACCGTTGCGACGATGGAAGCCGGCAGCGCGGCCAACCAGATCCCGGGCGAGGCGGTGATGCGCGGCACCATGCGCACGCTGCGCGACACCGTGTGCGACCAGGTCGAGGACGCCATCCGCCGCGTCGCCGCCGGCGTGGGCCAGGCCTGCGACGTGACGATCGACGTGGCGTTGCGCCGCGGCAACCCGGTGACGCAGAACTCGCCGGCGGAGCGTGAGCTGGCAGCGGAGGCGGCTGCCGCGGCGGGTTTGCCGCTACGGCGCGACATGCCGCCGGCCATGACCGGCGAGGATTTCGCCTGGTATCTCCAGGAACGGCCG
>DATHNI010000054.1:0-8020 GCA_035486135.1 Acetobacteraceae bacterium | reverse complement strand
TCCAGCAGGAAACGGATCAGCACGGCAAGCAAATGGACGAGCCACTCCGGTAGTTGCGCGGACGCATCCGGACCGGCCCGATCTGCATCGGGGGCATAGGCTTGGGCCGGAACGGTGGGAGAGTCTCGCATTGGCGCCCCTGTTACAACGGGACTGGATGCGAGTCAAGCTTTATTTCCTGTGAATGTGACAAATAGCCTATTGGAGTGACAGATGAGCCACGGCAGCGGCGAAGACTACCCCGGCCAAGGCCGGGGGCTCGCGCGAGCAGCGGTTCGTTGGGAGAGCTTGTGGACGGCGCACTCGATTGCCAGTCCGATGACCCGTTCGGTCAATGACTCTGCCAGAAGCATGCCGGACTCCGTGTTCCCCGTGGTCCTCCGCCCTTCCTCCGTGCGAATGAAAAATAAATCGTTACCGCACCGGCCGTGGGTGGGAGGTCACGGGGCGCGGGGTGCTGCTGGGTTGGGACATGCCGTGCGATCGTTCGAACCGTTGCATTTGTGATTCGCATGGAGGAAGGCCGGAGGACCACGGTGATCACGGAGGGGGATGCTCGCGCGGCCTGCGGCTGGTACCCTGCACCGAGGGTCTGATCCGCTTGATCGTGTGACATGGCACTCCGCCGGTTCGTAACAAGCCACCTCCCGCTGCTCTTCAGGCCGCCAACCAGTCATAATTGCCGCCAACCTGGCATAATCAGTGTGCAGGGGTTCTGCGTCTCGGCGAACTTTGCGATAGACTTACCAGAAACAGTTGGCACCTCCGCTGCAAGCCAAGCGCTTGCCGTCCGGCGTCCGCCGGGACGAATTGGCAGATCGCTACCGCAACCGTGCGCGTCAAAACGAAGAGGCGGTACCCCTCATTATGAGTGACTCGGGACACTAGCACGCGGGTGAGTCGGATCGGCAGGTGCTAACTGTTTCTGGTAAATTTATCGCAAAGTTCGCCGAGACGCAGAGATCGCGAAGAAGGGTTTATTGACGACCGGACCTTGGCTCTGTCCGGGGGAGGCGGCGACGTTGATCAATCGCGTGATGTCCCACGAACAGCCCACCGGCACGGATCATCTTGCCGTGGGCCTGAAGACCTATCTCGCCACCTCGTGCTGACGCTGTCCCGAGGTGGCCGGGACGCTTGCCGGCCGGCCGCCATCGTGGTCTCCAGGCGGTGGCTTGCCTTGTTGGACGCCGGCGGCAAAGGGAGTCGTGCCCGCCGGCAAATCGTGCTACTGACCGGTAAATGCTGCGCGGCCCAAACAGTAGCCGCGGCCCCAGGGAGAGACAAGGCATGCCGCGAGTGACCTACATCGAATTCAACGGCACCGCGCACGAGGTCGAGGTGCCGCTCGGGCTGTCGGTGATGCGCGGCGCGGTGGACAATAACGTCCCCGGCATCGATGCCGATTGCGGCGGCGAATGCGCCTGTGCGACTTGCCACGTCTATGTGGACGCTGCCTGGCTAGGCAAGACCGGCCTGCCGGAGCCGGGCTCGCAGGAAGCCAGCATGCTGAGCTTCGCCGCGGTGGCGCAGCCGGACTCGCGGCTGTCGTGCCAGATCAAGATGCGTGAGGAACTGGACGGCCTGGTCGTCCGCATGCCGGAGGGCCAGCACTGAATCTTGTCGTCATCCCGGCGAAAGCCGGGACCAATGCGCCTTGGGTCCCGGCTTTCGCCGGGATGACGATGGAGCACGGCCACACACCGAACTGAGGGACCAACGAGCGAAGCCAAGAAGGGAGGACGACGATGAACGCACCCGTGACTGTCGACCCCAAGGCGCAGGCCTGGTCGCTGCCGCTCGACAAGATCGACGTCAGCGATCCCCAGCTTTACTACGATGACGCGTGGGCGCCGTATTTCGAGCGGCTGCGGCGCGAGGACCCGGTGCACTACACGCCCGACAGTCCGTATGGCCCGTACTGGGCGGTGACCAAGTACCGCGACATCGTGCAGGTCGAGGTGAACCACAAGGTGTTCTCGTCGTCCGACGAGGTCGGCGGCATCATGATCGAGGACCCGCCGAAGGGCATGGAGCGCACCAGCTTCATCCGCATGGACCCGCCGGAGCATGACGACCAACGCCGCGAGGTCAGCGGCACGGTCAATCCGATCACCCTGGCGAAGATGGAACACCTCATCCGCGAGCGCACCAACATGGTGCTGGACCGGCTGCCGCGGGGCGAGACGTTCAACTGGGTAGAGCATGTGTCGGTCGAGTTGACGTCGATGATGCTGGCGACGCTGTTCGATTATCCGATCGAGCAAAAGCACAAGCTGATCCGCTGGTCGGACATCGCGATCTGCAACATCCACGCGCCGGATGCGCTGGTGCGGTCGGAGGAGGAGCGGTTCGCGGAACAGCTGAAATTCACAGAGCATATGAACGAGCTGTGGGAGGATCGGGCAAAGAAGCCGAAGTCGTTCGACGTGATCTCGATCATGGCGCATGGCGAGAAGACCAGCCAGATGACGTTGCGCCAGCGCATGGGGATTCTGATCCTGTTCCTGGTCGGCGGCAACGACACCACGCGCAATTCGATGTCGGGCGGACTGTGGGGGCTGAGCCAGTTCCCCGACGAGTTCCGCAAACTGCGGGAGAACCCGGACATGGTGCCGGGCGCGGTGTCGGAGATCGTGCGCTGGCAGACGCCGGTGATCCACATGCGGCGCACCGCGGTGGCGGATGCCGAGATCGGCGGCAAGCCGGTCAAGGCGGGCGACAAGGTGGTGGTCTGGTATATTTCGGGCAACCGCGACGAGGATGCGATCGAACGGCCGAACGAGTTCATCGTCGATCGCCGGCGGCCGCGCGAGCATATGTCGTTCGGGTTCGGCATTCATCGGTGCCTGGGCAACCGGCTCGCCGAGCTTCAGTTGCGCATCCTGTGGGAGGAAGTGCTGCGGCGCGACCTGCGGATCGAGGTGATGGACAAGCCGGTCTACGCGTATTCGAACTTCCTGCGGGCGATCCGGTCGTTGCCGGTACGGGTGCACTGAGCACCCGCCGAGGAAAGACCACGTCAAGTCCGGCGCGAACGGTGCTCTCTGTGTCATGGTCCGCGTAGGCGGACCATCCACGACTTTCCTTGGTGTAGGCAGCGAAGTCGTGGATGGTGCGCCCTCGCGCACCATGACGCCGAGAGGCCAGCGCGTTGCCCCGACTGATTCGTTTGTTTCCCGCGCCGCCCAAGGCGGTAACCCCTCCCGCGCGCAGTGCGGGAGGGGTTAGTCGGGACGTGCCTCTATAACCCCGGCCTTGATCGCTTCCAGGAACAACCGCCAGTCGCGCTCGACCTGCGCCGCGTAGGCCATGGCGAAATCGGCGATCGCCGCATCGAACACGCCGCCTGATCCCATGTAGCCGGCGAACCGCGCCGCATCCCCCGACCGGGCGTGCGCGCGCGCCAGCGTGCCGCCGCACAGGATCGCGTGGTGTGGCAACGCCTGCGCCGCGATGTCGCTGCCGGGCAATGCCAGGCGGCTGTCCTTCAAATGCCGCACGTAGCAGTGCTGGTCGTCGCCGCGATCGGCCGTCCAGCCGAGGAAGATATCAGGCGTGGTCTGCATGATGCGCTGGCCGACCACGACTCGCTGGCCCTGGTTGGCGTACAGGCTCGGCCCGGCATACGGTGCCAGCACGGAGCAACGCGCTTCCCTCACCTGCAACAGCAGCGTCGCGTCGTCGCTGGTGACGAACAGGCCGATGGCGCAGAACGTGCCGACGCTGCCGATGCCCACGACCTTGAAGGCGACGTCGGCGAGTTTGTAGCGGTCCAGCAACATGCGGCGCTCTTCCGGCAGGCTGAGCTGGTAGGATTCGAAGGCCGCGCGCGCGGCGAGCTCATGCGTGTCGTCGGTCTGGCCGGAGAGCGGCAGCAGCAGCGGCGCCCGCGCCCGGATCCGCCACGCGCCGTTGTGGTGCTCGATCAGCCTGGGATAACCCTTGTGCGAGACTTCGGCCGCCGTCTGCAGCCGCTTCAGTTCGCGGTCGCGCAGCCGGGCATCCTCGATATTGCTCAGCACCTGCGTCGCATCGATGCGCAGGCGCCAGGCTTCCAGCGGATCCAGCTTCACCAGCTCCATCATGTGTGCGCGGTACGACAGCGCGACGGTGCGGGCGAGGTGCCGCGCCGCCTTCTCCGGTTCGCCGCGGGCGCAGGCATCGACTGCGAAACTGCTGGCCAGCCGCTTGAGGTCCCATTCGAACGGCGCCGGCAGCGTCTCGTCGAAATCGTTGACGTCGAACACCGGGGTGCCCTCGGGCGAGGCGAAGGTGCCGAAATTCGCCAGGTGGCAATCGCCGCAGGACTGCGCCCACAGGCCGCTGGTCGGGGTCTCGGCGAGGTCCGCTGCCATGATCGCGGCGGTGCCCCGCATGAAGGTGAATGGCGAGGTGCGCATCCGGCCGTAGCGGATCGGCAGCAGGTGCGACAGCAGATGGCGGTCGCTGTCGGTTAGGGTCTGGATCGGATCACGGCGGTTCGCCGGTGGCTTCCAGGACGCGTGCAGACTGCGCGGCACGACCTTGCGCAGCGCCTGGCCGGCCTGTCGTCGCTCGGCGATGGGCAGCACGGCGTGCGGCAGGACATGCTCCAGCGGCATGGCGCGTTGGCTCGGTTTATATACAACCGGATCAGACAGCAACCGAGGGTCGTTCGCAAGTGGCAAGATTGAATTTTGCATGTACGGTCAGCGAAATTTCCGCGACATTTGTCATAATTCTGTCACGTCCGTTGCGCCGGTCGCCGCATGACGTTCGCCCTGGTGTAGGACCTGGCGCGTGGCCGGGTCGATAGCGGCAAGCCCCTGCCGCATCGCGCGCGCCGTCGCATCGCCCTCGCCGTCGTGGCGCGCGCATCAGCGCCGCACCCTACAACCGCAGGAACCCGACGATATGCTCTGCCTCGGTTACGATCGGGTCGGCGATCGCCGCGGCACGCGCGGCCCCGTCGCGCAGCACCGCATCGATCTGCGCCGGATCGGCCAGCAGCCGGGTCGTTTCCGCGGCGATAGGGCGCAGCTTCTCCACCAGCAACGCCGACAGCGCTTCCTTGAATGCGCCGAACCCCTTGCCGCCATGCTCGCGCAGCACGCCGGCATGATCGGTATCCGCCATCGCGGCATAGATGCCGACCAGGTTGCGAGCCTCCGGCCGCTTTTCCAAACCGGCAGGCTCCGACGGCAACGGCTCCGGATCGGTCTTGGCGCGACGGACCTTCAAGGCGATCGTGTCGGGGTCGTCGTTCAGGTTGATGCGGCTCTGGTCCGAGGGATCGGACTTCGACATCTTCTTGGTGCCGTCGCGCAGGCTCATCACCCGCGCGGCGGGGCCGAGGATCAGCGGCTCGATGCGCGGGAAGAAGTCCACGCCGTAGTCGTGGTTGAATTTCTGCGCGATGTCGTTGGCCAGCTCCAGGTGCTGGCGCTGGTCCTCGCCCACCGGCACGGCGTTCGCGTGATACACCAGGATGTCGGCCGCCATCAGGTTCGGATAGACGTACAGCCCGGCCGACGCATTCTCGCGGTCCTTGCCGGCCTTGTCCTTGAACTGCGTCATGCGGTTCAGCCAGCCGATCCGCGCGACGCAATTGAAGATCCAGCTCAGCCGCACATGCGCCGGCACCGCCGATTGCAGGAACAGGATGTGCTTGTGCGGGTCGATGCCGCAGGCCAGCAGGATCGCGGTCATCTCGCGGGTCTGCCGGGTCAGCTCGCGCGGCTCCTGCCACTCGGTGATCGCGTGCAGATCGACCACGCAATACAGGCATTCATGCTCCTGCTGCAGCGCCACCCAGTTGCGGATGGCGCCGAGATAGTTGCCGAGGGTGGCGATGCCGGTTGGCTGGATGCCGGAAAGGATGCGGTACATGGCGCAAATGGATGGCCGATCCGCCGCCCGCGTGCAAGGCGCGGCTGGCCTGGTCCTCACCAGTTGCCCGCGCGGCGCGAAACGCCTAGTCACGCGCCCGCCCGCATGATCCACCACGGGCCTCGACCAGGCTGCCAACGACCCCCCTGCCAACGACCCCTCTGCCCAAGACCCCTCTGGCTACAACCCTTCTGCCTACGACCCCTTTGCCCACGACCAGGAGCCCCGCCATGGCGACCGAGCGCACCCTGTCCATCATCAAGCCCGACGCCACGCGGCGGAACCTGACCGGCAAGATCAACGCCTGCCTGGAAGCCGCCGGTCTCCGCATCGTCGCCCAGAAGCGTCTGCTGCTCACCCAGGCCCAGGCCGAGGCCTTCTACGCCGTCCATAAGGAGCGCCCGTTCTACCGCGGCCTGGTCACGTTCATGACCTCGGGCCCGGTCGTGGCGCAGGTCCTGGAGGGCGACAACGCCGTGGCGAAGAACCGCGAGACGATGGGCGCCACCGACCCGAAGAAGGCCGCCCCCGGCACCATCCGCGCCCAATTCGCGGAGGACATCGAGGCCAACTCGGTGCACGGCTCCGACAGCGCCGACAACGCCGCGAGCGAGATCGCCTTCTTCTTCGCCGGCATCGACATCACCGGCTGAGCAGGAGCCCGCGGCATGCAAGCGCTCGCCCTGCTTGGACGCGTGCTGATGAGCGTCATCTTCCTGCGCGGCGGCTACGGCAAGCTGATGGCGCCGACCGCGACAATGGGGATGTTCACGCACTACCACCTGCCCGTGGTCGGCGCCGTCTACGCGGTGGCCGTGGTGGTGGAACTGGTCGGTGGCGCACTCATCCTGATCGGGTGGAAGACGCGGTTCGTCGCGCCGGTGATGGCGGTGTGGTGCATCGCAACCGCGCTGGTGGCGCACTGGCATCCGGACGACAACATGCAGATGATCAACTTCATGAAGAACCTGTGCATGGCCGGGGGCTTCCTCCAGCTTGCCGTGTATGGCGCGGGGCCGTTCAGCGTGGATCGGCGGTAGCGCGGCTCGCGGGCGAGCGGATCGAGGGCCGTTGCCGGAGTGGAGGCGTCCCCGGGAGGCTCGGGAATGAGAAGAGAAGCAAAGAATGCTAACACGGATTAGCGCGGATTGCGCCACGGATTAGCACGGAAAGGATAGGTCCAGCCAGGCAGCTGGCACTGCGCGCGCCGTGGGAACGCCAGAATATTACCTTTCGGTGCTAATCCGTGGCACGATCCGCGCTAATCCGTGTTAGCATTCTTTGCTGTGTCGCGGCCGCCCCTGCTCTGGGAAGCCGGTCGCGTCAGCCCTCCACTCACATGCGATCGTCGTGAACGCGCGGACAACGCCGGAGGATCTACCCGATCCCTCCAACCAATTCCTGGCCCTCCCACCCTGATCGCGCTATGTTCTCTCCCGACTCCGCGCAGGCGCCAACCGTGCCCACGATCCGCATCCTCCCCGAGACCACCATCAACCGCATCGCCGCCGGCGAGGTAATCGAACGCCCGGCCGCCGCGGTGAAAGAGTTGGTGGAGAACGCCCTCGACGCCGGCGCCAGCCGCATCGCCGTCACCCTGGAGGGCGGCGGCATCGAGCGCATCGAGGTCACCGACGACGGCTGCGGCATGACCGCCGCCGAACTCACCCTCGCCGTGCAGCGCCACGCCACCTCCAAGCTGGCCGACGAGGACTTGGTGCGCATCGCCACGCTGGGCTTCCGCGGCGAGGCGCTGCCGTCGATCGGCGCCGCTGCCCGGCTCGCCATCGTCTCCCGCCCGGCCGCGGCCTCCCACACGGCGTCCCCTGGGGCGTCACCTGGGGCGTTTCCTGCAAGCTCTCCCGATGCCGACCACGCGAACGCCATCCGGGTCGAGGGTGGCCGCGTGTCCGAGGTCACCCCCGCCGCCGGCCCGCCCGGCAGCCGCGTCGTGGTACGCGACCTGTTCTTCGCCACCCCCGCCCGGCGCAAGTTCCTCAAGAACCCACGCACCGAGGCCGACCACGCCGAGGCCGCCGTCCGCCGCCTCGCGCTGGCCGCGCCCGGCGTGGCGTTCCGGCTGGAGTCGGAGGGACGCTGCCTGTTCGACCTGCCGCCGCAGGACCGCGCCGCCCGCGTCGCCGCCTTG
>DATHNI010000053.1:0-10994 GCA_035486135.1 Acetobacteraceae bacterium | reverse complement strand
CGGCAGTGCAAGGAAGAAAGCGTTCACGCAGATGCAGGCGGATGCGCGCAAAGCACGCGGATGGGGATCGGGCCAAAGGCAAAACCCCATGCACCTGTGCCGATTGGTGTCGGTCCATCGCTCGCCCCGGCCACGCCGCCGGACCACGTCGCGTCACCTGATGCCAGAACCCCTGCACCAATTCGACGGCGCCGACAGCATCATGGCGAGACAGCCGCGACCCGGCGTTACGAGCAAGCTGGTCCGTCGCACAGTCAGAACCCCATGCACCAATTCGCCGGCGGCGCGGCCCGGCGCCCTCGCGGCGTCAGCCGAGGAAAAAACCCGATGCACCTGTACGCAGCACCGCCGGGCCACCTCACTCTCGGCCATGCAGCCCAATCGGCTTTTGTCAGTGGCAGCAAGAACCCCATGCACCAATTCGCGTCACCGCCGGCCCACTGTCGCCTCTCCCACAGAGCCCGGCCGCCCGGCTTCAGCGGACGCAAGCACTGCCAGCACCGGTGCTCTCACCACACGCGATCCGATCTCACCCACCATCAAGCGAGACACTCATGAGACGCCGTCGGCCCCCGCCGGAGCAGCGCCCGCGACGCACCGGCCAGCCACGCCAGGCTAAAACACCCAGGTAACCCGCGAGCGCATGGGCGGCCGTCGCCTTACCCCTCCCTTTCCTCCCTCAATCCGCGCGACAATGACGCAATGGTTCGATTCGACCGGGTGGGGTTGCGCTATGGATCGGCCGGCGGCCAGGCCGGCCCGGAGGTGTTGCACGACCTCAGCTTCACCCTGCCCGACGGCGCCTTTCGCTGGTTGCTGGGCCCTTCCGGCGCCGGCAAGACCAGCGTGCTGCGGCTGATGTATCTCGACATCCGACCCAGCCGAGGCCACCTGAACGTGCTCGACACCGACATCGGCACTGCCGCCCGCTCCGCCCTGCCGCGCCTGCGCCGGCGCATCGGCGTGGTCTTCCAGGACTTCCGCCTGCTGTCGCACCTGTCGGCGTTCGACAACGTCGCCCTGCCGCTGCGTATCGCCGGCCGCCCGGAAGCCCAGATCCGGGCCGACGTCACCGAGATGCTGCGCTGGGTCGGCCTTGCCCGGAAGCACGAGGTGCGCCCGCCGGAGCTGTCGGGCGGCGAGCAACAGCGCGTGGCGATCGCCCGCTCAGTGATCAGCCGGCCGTCTTTGCTGCTGGCCGACGAACCCACCGGCAACCTCGACGACGTCCAGGCCGAGCGGCTGATGCAGTTGTTCAAGGAGCTGAACCGGCTCGGCACCACGGTGGTGGTTGCCACGCACAACGACTCCCTGGTCGCCCGGCACCAGGCCGCCGCCCTGCGGCTGGAGAACGGCCGGCTGGTCGGCCATGACTGAGGGACGGAGGCGTCGTCGTTTCCCCCTCCCGCTCTTCGCGGGAGGGGTTAGGGGAGGGTGCAACGTGCCGCACGCTCCACCCTCACCCTCCGTCGATCCACTTCGCGGCTCGACCCCGCCATGCGGGAGAGGGAAATGATGACCCGGCCCTCGGGGTTCGATGAACTGGGGTTGCGGCGGGCGCTGGCCGACCGGGTGCTGCCGTTCCTGGTCGCCGCGATGGCCTTGCTCGCCGCGCTGGCGCTGGCCGGCTGGGTCGGCGCGGCCTCGCTGGCACGGCATTGGCAGGAGGGGGCGGGCGCGGCACTCACCGTGCAGGTGCCGGAGCCGGGCGATCCCGCGGCGCAGGGCGGCGGCACGCGGCTCGACCGGGTCCTCGCCTTGCTCACCGGCAGCCCCGGCATTGCGTCGGCCCACGCGCTGACCTCCGAAGAGCTGGACACCCTGCTGCACCCCTGGCTCGGTACTGCCGCAGAGCACCTCGCCGTGCCGCTCCCCGCCGTCATCGCGGTGCGGCTGACGCAGAGCGACATCGACCTCGCCCCGCTGGCCGCGCGGCTGGAGGCAGCGGCGCCCGGCACGCTGACCGAGAGCCACGACATGTGGATCCGCCGCCTCGCCCGGCTGTCGCGCAGCCTCCAGGCCTGCGCCGGCATGGCGCTGCTGCTGGTGGCGGCGGTCGCCGCGGCGGTGATCGCGGTCGCCACCCGCGCCGGGCTGGCGGCGCGGCGCGAAGCGATCGAGATCGTGCACGGCCTGGGCGCCACCGACGGCTATATCGCCGCCCGCTTCGCCGGCCGAGCCACCTTGCTCGCTGCGACCGGCGGCACGGCGGGCGCCGTCATCGCGCTGCCGGTGCTGCTGACGCTGGCCATTCTTGCCGCCCCGTTCGCCGGCGCGGCGACCGCCCCGGACAGTCCGGCGGATGCGCTGGCCGTGCTGCCGCTGGCGCTGTGGATGGCGCTGCCCGGTCTGCCCGCCGCCGCCGCGGCGATCGGCTTCATCACCGCACAGGGTACGGTGCGCTGGTGGCTGCGCCGGCTGCCATGAGCGAGCCATCGGCGCGCATGGTGCGGCGCCGGCTGGCGCTCCGCCTGGCTGGCTGGACGCTGCTTGCCCTGGTGGTGGCCTGGGACCTCGGTCTCGTCTGGTTCATCCAGCACGCCGCCCGCCCAACGCCTGCTCCGCCCGTGGCCGACGGCATCGTCGCATTGACCGGCGGCGCCGAGCGCGTCGAGACCGCGTTGCGATTGCTCCGGGCGCATCAGGCACAGTGGCTGTTGCTGTCCGGCACCGGTATCGGCGTAGACCTGGCGGTGCTGGCGCATCGGGCGGAGGTGGATCCCGCGCCGCTCGCCGCCCAGGTGACGCTGGGGCGACAGGCGACCTCCACGCGCGGCAACGCGCTGGAAACCGCCGCGTGGGCACGCGACCACGACATCCACACGCTGATCGTCGTCACCGCCTACTACCACATGCCGCGGGCGCTGACCGAGCTGCGGCGGGCGCTGCCCGGGGTCACGCTGTATCCCGACCCGGTGTTGCGGCCGCAGTCCGGCTTCCTCGGGCCGGTGGTGACCCTCCGGCTCGCCGCCGAGGAATACACGAAGTATTTGCTCGCGTTGGCCGGTGTCACGACCCTGTTCCCGGGGCATGACCAGGCGCCACCGCACGAGGCGCATCGGTCATGATCATCCTACGCTCCGCCGCCTATAACGTGTTCTTCTTCGGCGCGACCTTCGTGATGACGCTGGCCGGCACGGTGGTGCGGCTGGTGGCGCCGCACCGCATGCTGGACATTGCGATCGCCTGGGCCCGCCTGCTGCTGTGGGGCGCGCGGGTGATCTGCGGCATTCGCTGGCAGGTGGAGGGCGAACTGCCGGCCGGTGCGGCGCTGATTGCCTCGCACCACGAATCGGCGTTCGACACGCTGGTCTGGCTGACCCTGGTGCCGCGCCCGGCCTATGTCATGAAGCAGGAGATGCTGCGCATTCCGCTGTTCGGCGCGCTCACCCAGCCGGCCGGGATGATCGCGGTGGATCGCGACGGCGGGGCCAAGGCGATGCGCGGGCTGATCCGCGACGCCGCCAGCGCGGTGGGGGAACGCCGCCAGATCGTCATTTTCCCGGAGGGCACCAGGGCCGCGCCGGGCACGCTCCTGCCGTTGCAGCCGGGCGTCGCGGCGCTCGCGTCATCCACCAGGCTGCCGGTGATCCCGGTGGTGACCGATTCGGGGCGGTGCTGGAGCAGACGTGCATTCCGCAAGCGTCCGGGGGTGATCCGCATCGTGCTGCTGCCGCCGATCCCGGCGGGAACGAGGCGGCAGGAACTGCTGCCGCGGTTGGAGGCGGCGTTGCGAACCGGCATGTCGGCGCAAGGATTTTCTGGCGATGCGGGATTGCCCGGCGCCTCGGCGGTCCCACATGGTAGGCCGTCGGAATGAAGCGGCAGACCGCTCGCCGGTTCGTTCGCCGCGAGAGTGTCCTGCGCGGGGAATCGCCGGCGCGTTCGTTGCCTGCGGCCCGTCCGAGCGATTCCGCCTCGCGTGTTGTGAGGTGGATCTCGTTAGGCCTTCCCGCCGGCCCGGCAATCCACACGCGGCGTGTGGGGTTTGCGAGGTGCCTCGGTAGGCATTTGTCCGACATTTCGGGATCGCCACCTGTGGACAAGTCTGTGGGTTGACTCTGAGCCCAGCTTCCAGGCGCTCGCAGCCTCATGCTGTAACCAATTGTTATCACACAGTATAGTTGACGTTATCGATCCACTGACACGGTTTGTGGCGGGTGGGGATGATCTGCAACGCGCAAATCACGAAACCGTGACGTGGGGCGGTTTTTGCGACAAACCTGTCCGGCAGCGGGGCGGGTGGCTGCGACCGGCCACTCTGCCTATAAGCTCCGCTTCGGGCGGGCGGGCGTGAGGGGCGATGCGGCGCAGGCTATGGATTTTTCTTACCGCGCTGCTGCTGGTGGTGGTGATCGGCGATTTCGCCGCCTGGCACTTCGCCGTGCAGCAGTTGCGGTCCGGCTTCGCAGGCTGGGTCGCGGGGCAGCGTGCCGCCGGCTGGACAGTCAGCAACGCGGCGCCGCAGTCAGGCGGCTGGCCGCTCGCTGCGACATTGACACTGGACGACGTCGCGTTGCGCGGCGGCATGCCGGACATTCCCGATGGCATGGCCTGGCGCGCCGAGCATGTGGTGCTCCGCCTGGGTCTGTTCCATCCGCTGGTGCTGCGGATCGAGGCCGAGGGCGCGCAACACCTGCGTGTGGCCGATTCCCCCGACATCGCCTACACCGCCGGCGATCTGCACCTGCTGGTGCCGCTACAAGCCGACCCGGCAGCACAGGCGATTGACCTGCGGGGCGTGGCCCTGCGAGCCAGCGTTCCGGTTGCCGGCGCCGCCGACACGCTGACGCTCGATCGGCTGGACGTGGATGCCGTGGCGCACCCGGCCGCGCAGCAGGGGCAGGCGGCGGTGTCGATGGTGATCAAGGCCGACGGCATCGGGCTGCCCGCGCGGCTGGCTTGGCCGCTGGGCCCGCGCATTGCCTCGGTGGTGCTGGATGGCGCGTTGACCGGTCCGCTGCCGGCCGCGACCGGGCTGACGGCGGCCGCCACCGCGTGGCGCGACGATGGCGGGTCGCTCGAGGTGCGGCATGTGGAGACGCATTGGGGGCCGCTCGGGCTGACCGCGACGGCGACGCTGGCGCTGGATCCGGAGCTGCAGCCGATGGGGGCCGGCACAGCGCAGGTGACCGGCTATGCCGAGACGCTGGACGCGCTGGCGCATCATGGCCTGATGAGCCGCTCCGCTGCGACCACCGCGAAGGCGGTGCTGTCCTTGCTCGCCAACGCGCCCGACGACGGCAGCCCATCGGAGGTGGAGGTGCCGCTGTCGCTGCAGTATCGCACCCTGTCGATGCGCCAGGTGCCACTGGTGCGGTTGCCGGAGCTGGACTGGCCGCAACCATGATGCTATACTCCGTGGATGAGTACCCGGATCCGTACGACGGAAATTAGCGTGGCGCGAATTAGCCGCCCGGCTGCCTGAGCAGCCGGGGCCGCCCGCCTTCTTGCGTTTTTGCGTCGTATTCCGGAGTTCCGTTCCATGTCCGATGGTTCCTTATCCGGCGATTTGTCCGCCGCCGACGCGCGTGGTGACGTCGCCGTCCGTTTCATGCTGGATGCCGAGGCCTCGCCGGGCCTGCTGCCGCGGCTGCTGCAGCCGTTCGCACGGCGTGACCTGACACCCGATCGCATGTGGTCGCACCGCAACGGCGCGGTGATGCATGTCGAGATCGCCCTGGAGGCGATGCCCGAGCAAATGGTGCACCTGGTGGAAGGCAATCTCTGGCAGGTGGTGGGGGTGCAGCAGGTATCGCTGTTGCGGCCCCCGATGGAGCTGCGCCAGGCGGCATAGCAATACAAAAAACCTCTCCCGCTACGCGGGAGAGGTTTCTAATGCGCGAAGATGTCGGGGTCTTCGTACCCCAGCAGATCCAGCCGGGCGCGGGTCGGCAGAAAGCCGAAGCACGCCTCGGCGAGTTCCAGCCGTTTCTCGCGAATCAACAGTGCCTCCAGCTTTGCCCACAGGGCGTGCAGGTGCAGCACGTCCGACGCGGCATAAGCCATTTGCTCCGGCGTCAGCTCCACCGCGCCCCAGTCCGACGACTGCTGCTGCTTCGACAATTCGATGCCGAGCAGTTCCTTGCAGAGGTCCTTCAGGCCGTACTTGTCGGTGAAGGTGCGGGTCAGGCGGGCGGCAATCTTGGTGCAGCGCACCGGCGCCACGGTGATGTCGAGGTTATGTTGCAGCACAGCAACATCGAACCGCGCGAAGTGCATCAGCTTCACGGTGACAGGGTCGGCCAGCAGGCGCTTGAGGTTCGGGCAATCGAAGCCGTGTCCACCGAGCGACGGCGGAATGAGCTGCACCAGGTGCACGTGCCCGTCGCCGGAGGAAAGCTGCACCAAACAGAGCCGATCCCGGTGCGGCCGCAATCCCATCGTCTCGGTATCGACCGCCACGACGGGGCCGGCCACGAAACCTTCCGGCAGGTCATGCCGGTGCAGATGGATGGAGCCGCCCGGCATGAACTGAGTTGTGGTCATTTGCTACCGATAGCTGAGACTGCGTTTGGTGCCCAGGAGAAGACTCGAACTTCCACGACCTTGCGGCCACAGGTACCTGAAACCTGCGCGTCTACCAATTCCGCCACCTGGGCATTCCGGTGTCCCGCGCACGGGTGCGGGAGAGCGGTAGGGCGCGGGGTTTAGCCTTGGGCCGGGGGCGCGTCAACCGGGGATGGCGTAGGGCGCCCGTGCGACATCGGCCAATGGAGTCCAGCAATGACGCACGGTCCGAGGCTGTGCCACCAAGGTTGCGAGCCGGTGGGACGGCGTGTTCCGGCGCTACCGCCAGCGCCGGAACACCGACCAGTAGGCGTGGCGCGAGATATTCGCCGTGGTGTGTTCCGCCGGCAGCACGCCATGCGGACCTTGACGCAGCCGGTCGCGCAGCAGCGGCAGGATATCGACGCCGTCGTCGGACCATCCCGCTTCAACTGTCGGAACGGCGCGGGAGATTTGATTGACGACGAACAAGTCGCCCTTCGGCGCCAACGCCCGGGCGATGCGGGCGATGTCGTCGCGCACCTCCGGGCAATGTTGCAGCACCCAGACCGCGAGAGCGAGGTCGAACGCGATGCGCCGCCCCAGCAACTGGTCGAGCATCGTTGGCGCGCAGGCAAAGAAGCGGTCGGAGTCGACATACGAAACCGCCATGGCACGCATGTTGGCACTGATGTCGACGCCGACGACGCTGCACCCGTGCCGCGTGATCAGTTCCTTTGCCAGCCGGCCGATGCCACAGCCGTAGTCGAGCACAAGCGATTTCTGGCTGAGCGTGCAGGAACGCGAGATCAGGTCGGCGAGATACGGGGTCTCCGTCATCCACCGGTGTTCCGTGGTGGAATCCTCGGGGGTGAGGATGATCCGCATCGCGTCGCTGATCGTCGCGACATCGAAGACGCGCGGGTCGTAGGTCGGCTTGGTGGTGCCGCCGGTGTGGCTCATCGAGGCAATCCGTCGCGTCGCGGCATGCAAGTTTTGGCCGGTATGGTGATAACCCCACTCGATGGCTGCCAGCCTGCACTGTCGGGAACAATTTGAACAGCGCGGCGCAGGGTGTGTGGCGCAGGGTGTGGCCCGGGCAATCGGCTGAGTGCAAGCCGGCGCAACGCGATCGCTCGGGCGCAGTTCGTAATCGCCCGGGTGCGGTCGGCGAAGGGGCAGCCGGCCACGCGCAATGCGTGGCAAGCCGATTGCCGCCCGATCCGATTTTTAAGTCCTCGCCGGCGCTCCGCCTTGACCGTGGGCCGCCGACCGGCTCCGATCCATCGCAACCGGCCAGAAAAGAGGAAACCCCAGGTGATACGCTCCGCCCGAACGCTGTTCGTGCTCGCCGCGCTGTTCGCACTGCCGGCGCACGCCGAAACGACGCTGACCGTGTTCATCTCCAGCGCGCTGCGACCCGAGGTGATGCGCCAGGCCTTCGACCGCTTCGAGGCGGCCAACCCCGGCGTCAAGGTCACCGCGCAGACCGGGGGCGCCACCAGCGACCTGCAGGCGCAATATCTCAACACCGTGATGTCGGCGAAGGACAGCACGCTCGACGTGATGCTGCTGGACATCATTCGTCCCGCGCAGTTCGCCGCCACCGGCTGGACCGTGCCGCTGGACAAGGCGGTCGGCGATCGCACGGCGTTCCTGCAACGCTACCTCCCAGCCTATGCCGAGGCCGATTCGGTGGACGGCAAACTGGTCGCGCTGCCGGCCTTCGCGGATGCCATGTTCCTGTATTATCGCAAGGACCTGCTGGACAAATACCATCTGCCGGTGCCGAAGACCTGGAGCGAACTGGCCAAGGAGGCGAAGACCATCCAGGCGGGCGAGAACAATCCCGACCTGCAGGGTGTCAGCTTCCAGGGTGCGCCGATCGAAGGCACCGTCTGCACGTTCCTGCTGCCGTACTGGAGCATGGGCAAGACCCTGGTGCATGATGGACACCTGACCTGGGATCGCGACGCCGCGCTGAAGTCGTTCGCCTTGTGGACCGGCCTGGTGAAGGATGGTGTCGCTCCCCGCAACGTGGCGGAAATCGTCACCGATCAGACGCGCAAGGATTTCGAATCCGGCAAGGCGGTGTTCGCCGTCCTGTGGTCATACGGATGGAACCTGTTCCAGAGTCCCGACAGCGCGGTGAAAGACAAGGTCGGCGTTGCCGAGTTGCCTGCGGTGGACGGCGGCAAACCGGTTAGCTGCATCGGTGGTTGGCAATGGGGTGTATCGGCCTATTCGAAGAACCAAGACGAGGCGATCAAGCTGGTGCGCTTCCTGTCATCGCCCGAGGTCGCGACTCTGTTGGCCGAGAAGGCGTCGCTGCTGCCGGTATTCCCCGATCTGTACAAAGACCCCGCCGTGCTACAGACAGTGCCCTGGCTGGCCGCGGCCCTGCCGGTGGTGGAAACCGCGAAGGCGCGCCCGGTAACACCGCGATACGATGAAGTCAGCAACACGATCCGCACCCAGACCAATGCGGTGCTGGCCGGTTCCGAGACGCCCGACGATGCCGCTACGCAGATAGAGGCGCGTCTGCACCGAGTACTGCACTAATGCCCACCACAAAAACCTCTCCCGCTTCGCGGGAGAGGTCGAGGCGCGAAGCGACGAGGGTGAGGGTGCCGCCGACCGCACGGTGCCTATGACGGCACCCACATCCGGTGTTACGCCCAGCTTTGATCCAAGTCGCGGCCCAACCCCGCGCCGCAAGCGACGGTTCCTTGACGCGAACGACGCGGTCCTTGCACGCGTCCTACTTGCGCCAACGTTCCTCCTGTTGCTTGTCATTGTCGTCTACCCCGTCTGCCGCCTCGTCTGGACCAGCTTTCTCGAACTCAGCCTCACCTCCGGGCTGCCGCCGCGCTTCGCCGGATTGGAGAACTACGTCTCGTTGGCCACCGACCCGGAGTTCTGGACCGCGCTGACCAACACATTGCTGATCACGCTGATCACCGTGCCCGCCGCATTGATCGCCGGCCTGGCGCTGGCGTTGGTGGCCAATCTGCCATTCCGCGTCCGCTGGCCCGTGCGGCTTTCGTTGCTGATCCCGTGGGCAATACCGCTCGCCTTCGTCGGCATGATCGGCGGCTGGTTCTTCCAGTCCGATTACGGCCTGGTGAACGATCTGCTGCGCCACGTGCGCACCACCCGGATCATCTGGTTCAACTCCGGCTGGTTGTCCTTCATGGCGATCTGCCTGACCATCACCTGGAAGACGTCATCCTTTGTCGCGCTCGTCCTGCTTGCCGGCTTGCAGACGATTCCGGACGAGCTTTATGAGGCCGCCTCGGTCGACGGCGCCGGCGTGTTCCGCCGTTTCCTCAGCGTGACGCTGCCGATGTTGAAGCCCTCGATCGCGGTTGCGGTCATCTTCCGCATGATCACGTCGCTACAGACCTTCGACATCCCGGTGACCATGACGCGCGGAGGTCCTGGCACGTCCACGGTTACGCTGGCGATGTATATCCATCAGAACACGGTAGACTTCCTCGACCTCGGCTATGGATCGGCACTGGCCGTAGTATTGTTCCTGGTCAGCATGGCGGTCACGGCGTTCTATCTGCGCCAGGTGCGGGCCCAGCCATGAAACTGCCCGCCCCCGCTGCATTGCGACGCTTTGCGGCATTTGCGGTGATCGTCAACGGGCTGTTTCCCGCCGTGTGGATTTTCCTCACGTCGTTGAAGACCGAGGCGGAGCTGACGCGGATACCCATCACCTGGCTGCCGCACGCGCCGACGCTCGAGAACTATGTGCGTGCCTTCCACGACCAGCCTCTGGCGATCTACCTGTTCAACAGCCTGGCGGTCGCGCTGCTGTCCACCGCATTGACCCTGTTCATCGCCACGCTTGCGGCCTACGCACTGGCGCGGCTGGAAATCGGCTATAAGGATCTGGCACTGGGCGCGATCATCGCGGTTTCGACGTTTCCTTTGGTCACGCTGCTGGTGCCGTTGTTCCAGACCATGCGCACGCTCGGGTTGCTGAACACCTACGCCGCGCTGGTGCTGCCTTATACCGTGCTGAGCCTGCCGGTCTGCACATTGGTGCTTGTCAGCTTCTTCCAGAGCATTCCGGTCGATCTGGAAAACGCGGCGATGATCGACGGGTGCAGCCGTGTCGGCGCGCTGTTCCGCATCGTGGTCCCGCTGTCGGCGCCTGGGGTTTTCACCGCCGGATTGTTGGCGTTCGTCAATTCGTGGGACGAATTCCTGCTGGCGCTGTCGTTCAATTCGGCGACGAGCATGCGCACGCTGCCGGTCGGCATCACGCTGTACCAGGGCGAGTTCGCGTTTCCCTGGCCGGTGATTTCGGCGGCGCTGGTGGTCGGCATCGTGCCGGTTGCCGCGCTGATCGTGATGTTCCAGCAGCGCGTCATCTCGGGTTTGACCGCGGGAGGGGTGAAGGGATGACGACGCCGGCCGCGTGCGCGGGACGTAGCTTGTGACGTCGCTGGTTGCCTCCGCCGATGGCTTTACCCTGTCGCTTGCCGGCGTTG
>DATHNI010000052.1:0-3230 GCA_035486135.1 Acetobacteraceae bacterium | reverse complement strand
CGGGTTTGCGCCGGGCGGCGTGGATGGGGTCAATGGTCGAACCACCGCAGCCGCGGTGCGAGCCTTCCAGGCATCGGCTGGGCTCGACCAGACCGGGGTGATCGACGATGCGCTGCTCGCCAGGCTGAGCGCGGGGTGACCGGGGAAGCGCGTACCGATCTCCTGCTGCGGTCCGAGAGGGAAGGCTGCGTGCCGGCCCGATCACCCTCACCCTCGGTGCTGTGCACCATCGACCCCCGGGTCAAGCGCCCCGGGGGCAGGCTCTCTCCCCCGTAGTGGGAGAGGTTTCCTTTACGCGGCTTCGGCCAGGACCAGGCGGCGGCGTGGGACAGGCTTCAGCGGCATCGCAGCATACACGTCCTTCACCGCCTCGCTGAGGATCACGCCCGCCATGCCGGGCATCAGCCGCCGCCCGGCGCGCTCGAACAGGTCCGCGCTGCGCAGCATCAGCCGCGGCCCGACCGGCGGCAGCCACAGCACGGTGTCGCGGCGCTCCACCCGATACAGCGAGGCGGCCAGCAGGCGCCCAAGCTGACCGAACGAGTAAGGCTGACCGTGGCCGAACGGCGTGCGCTCCACATAGGCCCACACGCCGGCGCGGTTCGGCGCCACCACCAGCAGCCGGCCGTCGTCCTTCAGCACCCGCCAGGTCTCGCGCAACAGGCGCCTTGCGTTCTCGGCCGCTTCCAGCCCGTGCACCAGGATCACGCGGTCGAAGCTCATGTCCGGGAAGGGCAGGGCGTCTTCCTCAGCGGTGCAGGACAGGCAGGGCTCGCCGAGCGGCCAGCGCGTGGCGCCCATCTGCGCCGGTGTCACCGCGATGCAGCGCGCCGCCTGCGGACGCCAGACGCGCAAATAGGGCGCGGCGAAGCCGACGCCGAGCACCGACTGGCCGCGCAGGTCGGGCCACAATGCGAGCAACCGCTCGCGCAGCAACCGGGCCGCAACCGCCCCGCGGGTCGTGCCGTAGAAGTCGGCCGCTGCATGTGAGTCTGCCGCCATGGCGGCTTCCTATAGCACCAAGCCGGCCGGATGGCCCGCGCCCCGCGTCAACGCCGCCGCGATCGGCGCAGCGGCGCGGTAATGGCCAGGCCGAGGCCGAGCAAGGCGAGCGTGCCCGGCTCGGGGATCAACAGCGTAGCGGTGGCGCCGAAGCTGTCGAAATCTGCGGTGAGCGTCCCGCCACCCACCAGCGGCAGCACCAGCGCCGCGGATTGCTCGAACGGCGTGGTCAGCGGCGGCGACGAGAACAAGGTCTCCGAGTCCCCGGGCGGAATGAGGAACGTGCTGACGGCGTTGTAGAACGCGGTCGCCGCGTTGGCCTGGTCCTGGATCTCCACCCCGTAGGTGCCGAAGCCCAGCACCTGCGGCGGCTGAATGACGACCGCGTTCACGCCGGTGGTGGCCACGGTCGTGAAGCTCCCCACGCCGCTGATGTCGAACGTGTAGATCGCCGGATACGCGCTGTAGCCGCCGCCGCCCAGCACGGCGGACGGGTCGAAACTCGCCACCGCGGTGAACGACGTGACGGAGAACGGCGTGCTGCCGATCGATCCGTCCATGGTCCCGGTGATGGTCAGCGTGTCCGGATCCGCGAGGGCACGGCTCGCCGCGCCGCCAACCAGCAGCGCGAGCAATGTCGCAGCGCAAGCCTTGCCTATGGTCCGCATCCGCATGTCCCGTCAGTCCTCCGTCATCTACGGGTGACAAGGCTAATACATTGCATCGTTACAAGGAAATCCTTTCGATGCGGTATCACCCGGCCGGCGGTTTTACCCGGCCGCCCACGGTGCTAGGCTGACCCCACACGGTCCGAGGTTGACCCCCCATGACAATCACCGCAGAACCCGTCCCCATCCTGTCCGACAACTATGCCTGGCTGCTGCGCGACAGCACGACTGGCGCCGTGGCCATCGTCGATCCGGCGGAGCCCAAACCGATCATCGCGGCGCTGGAGAAGGCGGGCGGCCGGCTCGACATGATCCTGCTGACGCACCACCACGCCGACCACATCGCCGGCGCGGACGAGGTGCAGGCGCGGTTCGGCGCGAAGATGGTGGGTGCTGCGGCCGACGCCCGCCGGTTGCCGAAGCTCGACATCGCCGTGAAGGAAGGCGACACGGTGAAGTTCGGTGCCGCCGAGGCGAAGGTGATCGAGACGCCGGGCCATACCGTCGGCCAGATCAACTACTTCTTCCCCGACGGCGAGATCCTGCTGTCGGGCGATACCCTGTTCAGCCTGGGCTGCGGCCGGTTGATCGAGGGCAACGCCGACCTGATGTTCGCCTCGCTACGCAAGCTCGCGGCGCTGCCCGGCGGTACCAAGGTCTGCTGCGGCCACGAATACACCGAGAGCAACGCGCGGTTCGCGCTCAGCGTCGATGGCGGCAACCAGGCCCTGATCGCTCGAGCGGCACAGGCGAAGCAGCAGCGGGCGGCGGGCGTGCCGACAGTGCCGTCGTCGATGGCCGAGGAACTGGCCGCCAATCCGTTTCTGCGCGCGCCCGATGTCGCCACATTCGCGAAGCTCCGCTCCGGCAAGGATTCGTTCCGAGGATAGGCACACGTGAAGCTGTTCTACTCGCCCAGCAGCCCGTATGCGCGGAAGGTGTTGGCCTGCGCCATCACCCGCGGCATCGACCAGCGCATCGAGCGCGTGCCATGCAACCCGAACGAGTCCCCACCGGAGCTGCTGGCGCAGAACCCGCTGTCGAAGGTGCCCTGCCTGGTGACCGATGACGGCCTGGCGCTGTTCGACAGCCCGGTGATCTGCGAATACCTCGACAGCCGGGGCGATGCGTTGCCGATGTTTCCCGGACACGGCCCGGCGCGCTGGCGGGCGCTGAAGTTCCAGGCGATGGGCGATGGCATCCTTGACGCGTCGGTGCCTCGGCGATGGGAGATGCTGAAGCCGGCGGAAGCCGGCCGCACCGCCTGGATCGAGCGGCAGAAGGCGGCGGTCGATCGCACACTGGACGCGTTGGAGGCGGACCTGCCGCATCGCCTGCCGGATATCGGCTCGATCGCCGTGGCGTGCGCGCTGGGGTATCTGGATTTTCGATTCTCTACCGAACCATGGCGGCGGGAATGTCCCAAGCTGGCCGCCTGGTTCGAGGCGTTCGGCGACAACCCGGGGATCGCGCAGACCGTCCCCACGTGACCTGCAAGGGCCGACGCCTCGCCGGGGTGACCGCCTTTGCGCAGTGACGGGGACTGGCGGGGTTGGCCTC
>DATHNI010000051.1:0-23154 GCA_035486135.1 Acetobacteraceae bacterium | reverse complement strand
GCCCCAACCGTCATGGCCGGGCTTGACCCGGCCATCTATCGCGGCACCGCGGCTGCATAGATGGCCGGGTCAAGCCCGGCCATGACGGTTGGGGCGGCCGGTGCGACCAGTTCGAGAGTCAGTGTTTCGGGCGGTTGGTATCAGCGAGTGAGGCTACATGCTGAGGTGTGCCATCGCCGGCCCACGGGTCGGCCATGACACATGATTGCATGTCGCCTTACTTGCCGACGGTTGAGTAATAAAGCTTGAGTACGGTTGCAGCTCTCCAGCCGATCACGTGGCGCCGCCGCATCGTCACGCGCCGGAGTCGTCAGAGCAGGAGAAGTGTTCGGCCGCTGCCCCCAAACGGAATCTGTCAAATTGGGAATTCTTAGATGATATCAAAGCCTGCCGCGAAGCGGTTCAGTCCAACGTCCCACCGTGCGTGATTTCCCACCCTCGAATGGCGGCCCGTGGGGCCGCCATGACGAGGCGGGGCGTTACCCCTCGCCCACGGTCCCTTCCGACTCCGCCCGCAGCCGGCTTGGCAACAGTTCGCCCTGCGCCTCCAGTACCGGATAGCCCGCCGCCACCAGGTGGCTGTTCACCCGCTTCAGTTCCCGCAGCAGGTCCAGGTTCAGCGCGCTCGCGTCCGCCCCGGCGGTCCCGCGCAGGCGGGCGAAATGCGCCGCGGTGGCCGTGGCCTCGATCTCCCGCAGCGCCTCCTTTTCCGCCACCAGCCGGCGAGCAGCCCGCGCGTCCTCGGTCATGAACACGGCCGAAGCAGCGCCCACCGTGCCCGCCAGGCGCAGCAGCACCTTGCTCGCCTCCGCCTGTTCCGCCGCCGACAGCGGCATGCCGCGCTTCAGGCGGCGCGCCGCATAGCCCATGATCGAGCGGTCCACGACGTCAGCCGCCGCCTCCAGATTGGTCACGAACACCAGCACCTCGGACAGGCGGCGATCGTCCGCCTCGGTCAGCGCCTCGACGTCGAGCGAGGTCAGGTAGGCCCGGATGGCGCTATTCAGTTTGTCCAGAATGCTGTGCAGCCGGCGCACCTTGGCGATGCGGCGGCGATCGGTGTCGGTCATCGCCTTGGCCGCACCGTTCAGCATCGTCTCGAGCACATCGGCCATGCGCAGCGCCTCGCGCGCCGCCGCCGCCAGTGCGATCGGCGGCGTCTCCAGCGCCGCTGGTTCCAGGTAACGCGGCTGCCCGGGATCGTCCGGTTCCACCCGGGCCGGCAGCAACCGCCGCAACAGCGCCGCCCACGGACCCAGCAGCGGCAGGAAGATCACCGCCAGCAGCAAGTTGAACACAGTGTGGAAGTCGGCAACCTCGCGCACCGGATCGGGGTCGAGCGCGACCCAGAGCGGCGCCAGCCGAGGCAGCAGCGCCAGCACGACGACGACGCCGATCAGCCGGTTCAGCAGGTTGCCGATCGGCAACCGCCGCGCCACCGGGTCGTCGCCGGACACCCCCTCCAGCACCGGGTTGATTGCAGTGCCCAGGTTGGCGCCCAGCACCAGGGCGAAGGCAGCCTCCGGCGGCACCGCGCCCTTGGCGGCGAACGACATCACGAGCAGCACCACAGCGACCGAGGAATGCGCGGCCCAGGTCAGGCCCGCCGCCAGCAACACGTCCATCACCGGCTGGGTCGCCACCGCGCCGAGCACCATTCGCATGCTGGGCGCGTCTTCGTAGGGCGTCACCAGGACAATCAGTTGCGCCAATGCCATCAGCATCAGGCCAAGGCCGATCGCCACTCGCCCCAGGTCGCGCGTGCGCGTCGATCGGGCGCGTCGGAACAGCAGCACGCCGAGCAGGATGAGGGCTGGCGCGACGCCTGACACGTCGAAGGAAAAGACCTGCACGATCAGCGTGGTGCCGACATTGGCGCCGAGCATCACGGCGAGCGCCGGCTGCAGCGCCACCGCCCCGCCGGCGGCAAACCCGGCCACCATCAGGCCCGTCGCAGTACTGCTTTGCAGGATCCCGGTCACACCCATGCCGGCGGCGAATGCGGCCAGCCGGTTGTTCAGCGCGGTACCCAGCCAGCGCCGCAATTCCGGCCCGAAGGCGCGCTGGATGCCGGTCTGCACCATGTGCACACCCCACAGCAGCAGCGCGACGGAGCCAGCCAGGTCGAGCAACGTCCAGGTCATGACCGTCCCTCACTGCGCTTGAGGACAGCGGAAATTCTATCTCTTGCAGATGAAAATCACGGGGGATGGTGGGCGCGACAGGGATTGAACCTGTGACCCCCGCCATGTCAAGGCGATGCTCTCCCGCTGAGCTACGCGCCCATCCGCCGTTCGGGACGTTTTCTAAGCACCGTTCCGGTGTTCCGCAAGCTTGCCGCGCGACATGCCGCGTGACATGGGGCCGCCACGCCGCTTGAATAGGGAAATGGACCTGCCCATCGCCCCCGCCATGCCTCAGGAGACTACCCCCACGCTACGCCAGGGTTCCAGCCCCGCGCCACAAGGGGAAACGGCCTCGGTCGAGGCGGCCCCGGTCCTGGTCTCGCGTCCCGCGCACCAGTTGGTGCCAGTGATCTTCGCCTCGCCGCATTCTGGACGCACCTATCCCCAGGATTTCCTGGCCGCCGCGCGGCTCGACCCGCTCAGCCTGCGGCGCAGCGAGGACAGCTTCGTCGACGACCTGTTTGCCGCCGCCCCCGAACACGGCGCTCCCCTGCTCTCGGCCACCTTCCCGCGCGCGTTCTGCGATGCCAACCGGGAGCCGTGGGAACTCGATCAGGCGATGTTCGCCGACCAGCTTCCGCCCTGGGTGAACACCACCAGCGCGCGGGTGGGCGCCGGGCTGGGCACCATCGCCCGCGTCGTCGCCTCGGGCGAGACGATCTATCGCGGCAAATTGTCGTTCGCGGAGGCCGAGCGCCGGGTGCGCCAGTTCTGGCAGCCGTTCCACGAGACGCTGGCGGCGATGATCGCGGGCACACGCGCCATGTTCGGCGCCTGCCTGCTGGTGGACTGCCACTCGATGCCGTCGCACACGCTCGGGCGGCCGGGGGGCAAGGCCGATTTCGTGCTGGGCGACGCGCACGGCACCGCGTGCAATCCGATCATCACCTATTTCATCGAGCGCACCCTGACCGACCTGGGCTATGTGGTTCGCCGCAACGACCCCTACGCCGGCGGCTATATCACCCGCCACTACGGCCGGCCGCGCGAGTATGTGCACGTGGTGCAGTTGGAGATCGCCCGGGAACTCTACATGGACGAGGCGCGCATCGAACGCCTCCCGCGGTTCGCCTCGGTCCAGCAGGACATGACCGCGCTGATCGGCGCGATCGCGCGATCCGCCGCCGGCTTGCTCTCGCGCTGATCCGTCTGCGCTGGCTGATCCGTCTGCGCTGGCTGATCCTCCGGCCGCGCAGGCGATCCCTGTGCCGCAAAAAAATGGCGACCCTTGTGGGGCCGCCAAGTTTAGGGAGGAAACGTCCAAGAAAGCAGACAGCGCGGCCAGGGGCCGCATTGCTGCGACGCACAATCTATGGATTTGGTCGTTCGTCTGCAAGCAATTTTTTGCAACGCAGCATTGCAGTGCCGTGTCAGTGCGTAAGGCGCGCCCCGCGGCAAGGATCTGTTCATCTTTCCCCCATAGGCTCCGGGCATGCGCGCCATCGCCCTTGCCCTGTTGCTGTGCCTGACCGGCCCATGGGCCATGGCCGAACCCATTGCCATGCCTGCCGGGCCACCCGGCCAGCTTTGCCAGCAGGCGATCGAATCGGCGACGCGGGCGCATAACACGCCTCCCGGCTTGATGGCGGCGATCGGCCAGGTGGAGAGCGGGTGGCACGATCCCGCGAGCGGGGCGCTGCATCCGTGGCCCTGGACAGTGGACGCCGAGGGCCAGGGCGCGTTCTACGACTCCAAGGAACTGGCCATCGCCGCGGTGCACGCGTTGCAGGCGCGCGGCGTGCGTTCGATCGACGTGGGCTGCATGCAGGTCAACCTGATGCATCACCCGGGCGCGTTCAACAGCCTCGAGCAAGCTTTCGACCCCATGGCGAATGCGGATTACGCCGCGCGCTTCCTGGTGGAATTGCATGGCCAGGCCGGGACGTGGCCGGCCGCAACGGCACTGTACCACTCCGCGACTCCGGAATTGGGGGCGGCGTATCAGCAGAAGGTGATGGCGGTCTGGCCGGAAGAACAGCGGCTCGCCGGCGCAGCGCCGCGGATCGCCCTGGCGCAGGCGTGGGGGGCGACGCTGGGGTCCGGCCTGTTCCCTCCTCCGCCGCGGCGGAGCCCTGGGGTGCAGATCCTGCCGCGGACGGCGCCGGCGGGAGGGACTCCGGCGCCAAGCCGGGGGTTGGACGCCTACCGGGCCGCGCCGATCAGGCTGGGCTGGCGACGGCCGGGCGGGTAGGCCGGCTGTCGCCGTGGCATGTCGCGTGGCCGTATCACGTGTGCTAGAGACTCGACCCATGGACATCCCTCACCCGGCGCTGCACGCAATCCTGCGACTGGTTGACGCCGACGGCGCCACGCAGCAATTGGCAATGGAGGTCATCGAGCGGCCGCGCGAGCAGCGCGACGGGCTGATCCGGCGCCTGCGGGAGTTATATTGCGCGGGGATCGCGGATGCGGGCCAGTCAGAGCAGATCGCCGGCCGCATGGGCGACGTGCTGGAGGCGAGGCTGCGACACCAGGTGACGGAAATCGAGGTCCGTGGCGGCGGAACCGTCGGCACCGCCTGATCGTTCAGACGAAAGAGAAGCTAATGATGAAGCCGTCGGACATCGCCCGGGTGGAAGCGTACTTGCGCACCACCCTGGGCAGCAACCGGATCCGGATCGAGGTGCCCAAGGCACGTGGCGCCTCGATCGAGGTGCGGGCCGGAGACGAGTTCCTGGGGACGCTGCACCGGGACGAGGACGACGGCGAGGTGTCGTACTCCCTCCACATTACGATTCTAGAGGAAGACCTGGCCGGGTAACGGCGCGGCTCACGGCGAGCGCTTGTGGTCGCGTCCTCCGCGGACGGATCAGCGCACGGCCAGCAAGCGGCCGCGGCGCCGAGTTCCCCGCGATGACCGGAAGGAGGACGGTGGCGCAGCCTAATCCGGCTGTCCCAGCACCCGATACATCTCCGCAAGCTGCGGGCTCATCGGCAGGTTGAGAGTCTCCCCGGTCGGCAGCCGATCCACCAGCCATCGCGTGTACAATCTGCTCAGCGTCCCCTCCTCCGCCATGCGACCGAAACTTGCTTTCACAAGGTCGGCAAACGCCGGATCATCCCGCCGCAGCGTGATCGCATAAGGTTCGAACGACAGGTACTCTCCCACGATGCCAAACCGCCGCCCATCCGGCCGCGTAGCGATGAAGCCGTACAGCAGGATATCGTCGGACGCGAACGCATCCGCCTTGCCCGCGACAAGCATCGCATAAGCGGCATCGAGATTTGGCGCCTCCGCCACCGTGATCGGCGGTGACACGTGACCCGCCAGCCGCCGGATCACCTCGGCATTAGTCGTGCCCGCACCAACCACGATCGTGCGCCCGGCCAGGTCGCGATAGGACGACACCTTGCCATCCCGCGGCACCATCAGCTTGGTTCCCGCCAGGAAGAACACGGGCGAGAACGCAACCGTTTTCGCACGCTCCGCATTCGCGGTCGTCGAGCCACATTCCAGGTCAATGGATCCCGCAATGACCTTCGGTAGCCGCTCGTCCGCCGCGACCGGCACGTAAACAATCCGCACGCCCTTTTGCCAGGTGGGCGCATCGGGTTCCAGCAGATCGACGTTCAGCGCGCGTGCCACATCCTCGGCGATGCCGTGGCACAGATCGAGCGAAAACCCCACCGGCTGCCCCGCCTTGTTCAGAAACGAAAACGGCAGCGAGGTCTCCCGGTAGCCGATCAGGATCGTACCGCGATCGTTGATCGTCTTCAGCGTCCCGGTCAGCGGCTCGCCATCCTCCGCCCGCACGCTGCCGCACGTCCACCCGGTTACAAACAACCAAAGGCCAACCGCGACCAGAGGCCGCACGCGCGACAGCGTCCTCATGCCGGCTCGACTTCCATTTCCTCGATCATCTCCTGCGTGTCGAGGTCGCTGATCAACTGCCCTTCCCACTTAGCCACCACCGCGGTCGCCAACGAATTGCCGATGACGTTGGTGGCCGACCGCCCCATGTCCAGGAACGTGTCGATGCCGAGGATCAGCAGCAGTCCCTCCTCCGGCAGGCTGAACTGGCTGAGCGTCGCCGCGATCACCACCAGCGACGCGCGCGGCACCCCCGCAACGCCCTTGCTGGTCAGCATCAACGTCAGCAGCATTGCGATCTGCGTGCCGAGCGTCAGCGGAATGTCATAGGCCTGAGCGATGAACACGCTGGCAAATGTACAGTACATCATCGTGCCGTCGAGATTGAACGAATACCCCAGCGGCAGCACGAAGCTCGAGATGTTCCGCGATATCGGAAACTTCGCCAATTGCTCCAGCATCTTCGGATACGCCGCTTCCGAGCTCGCGGTGGAAAACGCCAGCAGGAACGGCTCCTGCACCAGCTTGATCAGGCGCTGCACGCTGGGGCCGAGGAACAGGAAGCCGACGACGATCAGCAATATCCACAGACACACCAACCCGAAATAGAACTCGCCCATGAACTTGGCATAGTTCAGCAGGATGCCGAGGCCGTTGGTGGAGATGGTCGCGGCCATGGCACAGAACACCGCAAGCGGCGCCAGCTTCATCACGTAGCCGGTGACGCGCAGGATGATGTGCGAGAGGCCCTCGATGCTCTCCAGCACCAGTTTCGCCCGTTCGCCCATCGACGCGCAGGCGACGCCGAAGAAGATCGAGAACACGACGATCTGGAGGATCTCGTTGTCCACCATCGGGCGGATCGCCGAATCCGGGAAGACGTGCTTGACGAAGCCGTCCAGCGTCATGGCATGCGCGTCGATCCCCGATGTCACGCCGCTGACAACCTTGTGCACGCCATCACCCGGGGCGAACAGGTTGACCAGGATGAGGCCCAGCGTCAGCGACACCAGCGACGCGCTGACGAACCACAGCATAGCCTTGCCGCCCACCCGCCCGACCGCGCCCGCATCGGACATGTGGCCGATCCCGACGACAAGCGTCGAGAACACCAGCGGCGCGATGATCATCTTGATCAGGCGCAGGAAGATCGTGCTGCCGTAGGAGATATAGCCGGCGAACAGCTTCTGCATCGCCGGGTCGGAGAATTCCGTGTGGATCACGCCGCCTACGGCGATGCCCAGCACCATCGCGACGAGGATGTACATCGTCATGCGGCTCGACTTCATCGGTACTACTCCCATGCCCGACCGGCGTTCCGGTCATGGTGCAGCGGTCCAGCGAGGCGTTGCAATAATATTGTCACGGGCGCCGGGGCGTTGTGGCGACGTCCACGACGGGCCGATTGGTTCATTGCCGGGCGCCGCATTATGCTCCTTCCGGCACATTCGAACGGAGGAAACCCATGCCACGCAGCCTCGGCCGCCGCCTGTTGCCGGCCATCGCCACCGCCGGCGCCGCATTCGCGGCTCTCGCGGCACCCGCCTCGGCGCAAGGCCTGATCACCACCCACCGCATCCCGGCCGCCCTTGCCGCCGAGGCCGTGACAGAAGCCGTCGCGCACTGCGCCGGCCAGGGCTACGCCGAGACCGCCGTGCTGGTGGATGCCGACGGCGTCACGCAAGCCGTGCTGCGGGGCGACCGCGTCGGCAGCCACTCGCTGGATAGCGCGCACGACAAGGCCTACACCGCCGCCACGTTCAAGACCGACACGATTGCGCTGGTGGAACGGGCCAAGACGGCGCCAGGCTTCGCGTCGCTATTCACCCAGCTTCCCCACCTGATCCTGTTCGGTGGCGGCGTCGTCATCAAAGTGGGGGACGAAGTGGTGGGAGCAATCGGTGCCGCCGGTGCGCCCGGCGCCAATCTGGATGATGCCTGCGCGCACGCCGGCGTGGACAAGATTGCCGACCGGCTGAAATAGCCGGCCCGGACGCCCATGCGCTCCCGATCACTCTTCGACGATCGCCCAGGAGAATCCGCGCGGCAGGACAGGCAGTATCTCGCCCTGCGCCACCACGATCCGATGACCCGTCTTGCGTCCGAACAGGTTCACCGTCTCGTAGGTGGCCGATGCGGGCGCGGGGATTCCAGCAGAGTGTTCTTGTCCAGCACGCGCGCCGCCTCCGCCGCGCGAACCCGCTTTTCCGTCCGCCACTACGAACCTCTTCCAACAAGCGCTGCACCGCCAGCGTTCCGCGGAGGCGGTCGTATTTACGTAGCCGGCACCGCCTGCTCCATCCGTAACATTACCTATGCCTGGTTGCCTGCCCGCCTGCGCGGGTCCAAAGCGCCGCTCCCATGAGCGACCCAACCCGAGAAACCGCCTTCGATCTGCTGTCCGCCGTGCTGGACCGCCGCCGTCCTTTGGAGGAAGCGCTCGGCGCCATCCCCGCCTCGGTAGCGCCACGCGACCGGGCCGCTGCGCATCGCCTCGCTGCCGCCGTACTGCGACGCATGGGCACGCTGGATGCTGTGCTGGAACCCTGGCTGCAACGGCAGCCACCGGAACCGGTGCGCCATGTACTGCGGCTGGGCGCCGCCGGGGTGCTGCTGCTGGAAACGCCGCCGCATGCCGCCGTCGCCACCGCCGTGGCGCTGATCCGAGCCCGCGGCCTCGCCCCGTTCGCCGGCCTGGTCAATGCCGTGCTGCGCCGGGTCGTCACCGCCGGTCCGCCTGCATTGGAGGAGTTGGACGGCCCGCGGCTGGACACCCCGGCCTGGCTATGGATGTCATGGGGCCCGCTGGCACGCGCCATTGCCACCGCGCATCAGCAGCCCGCCCCGCTCGACCTGACGTTGCGGCCGGGCACGCCACCGCCGGACGGTTGCTCGATGCTGCCGAGCGGATCCGTGCGGTTTCCGGCCGGCACGCACCCGGACACGATCCCCGGCTTCGACCAGGGCTTGCTGTGGGTGCAGGACGCCGCCGCTGCGCTGCCCGCCCGGCTGCTGGCGGCGCGGCCGGGGGAACTTGTTGCTGATCTGTGTGCCGCGCCTGGCGGCAAGACCGGCCAACTCGCCGCCGCCGGCGCGGAGGTTACGGCGGTGGAGCGCGATCCCCAGCGGCTGGAGCGGCTGGCCGCCAATCTGCGCCACTGGCATCTGGAGGCCACGGTGGTCCGGGCCGACGCCACCGCCTGGCGCCCGGATGCCACATTCGACGCGGTGCTGCTGGACGCGCCATGCAGTGCCACCGGCACCATCCGCCGCCACCCGGACGTGCCGCACACAAAGCGCCCGCGCGACGTTCAGTCCCTGGCCGAGATGCAGGACAAGTTGATCCACGCCGCCGCCGCGCTGCTGCGCCCCGGAGGGCGGCTGATCTACGCGGTTTGCTCCCTGCAGCCGGAGGAAGGCGCACCACGCATCGCCGCCGCCATCGCTCGCGGCGGGCTGCGGCACGAGCCGTTCACGCGGGAGGAACTGGCCGACATGCCGGACGCGCTCACGCCGGACGGATTCCTGCGCACTCATCCGGGGCTCTGGCCAGAGCATGGCGGCATGGACGGCTTCTTCGCCGCCCGCTTGTTAAAAAACTCTCCCGCGAGAGCAGGAGAGAGCCCTCCCCTGGATGCTTGACCCGGGGGTCGATGGCGCGTGGCGCCGAGGGTGAGGGTGGTCCGGTCGGCACCCAGCGTCCTCGGCCGCGCCGTTGCCCCAGGCGGCGCTTGGAAGAGCACGCACAAGTCCACCACGTGCGGCTGGCAGAGCACATCACGGCCCGTAACGGCCATGCATTGGGTCATGCCCCTTGCACCAATCGACAGGGTGGTGCACGCACGGGCAACGATCATGACTGATCGCGACATCTTCTGGCTATTGGGCGTGCTGGCGTTGTGTCTCCGGCCACTGGCGCTGTTCCTGCCGCAAATGCCAAGACGGGCGGCGCCGGCGCAGTAGCGCCGGATGCAGCCGAAGTGGGGGGCGATGCTGCGAGTTGTTCTTGCCGCCAGCACGGCGCTGGCACTTTGTGGATGTACGGTGGGGCCGAATTTCCAGGCTCCGTCCTGGGCGTCGCCCAGCTCCTGGTTCACCGGACCAAGGGAGAAGGTGTCCCCGGAACGGTCCGAGCCAGTCGCCGCCGCGATCGATCCCAATTGGTGGACGCTGTTCAACGACCGGGAGCTGACCGCGCTCGAGCGCCATGTCGCGGCGGAGAATTTGGACGTGCGCGTTGCCACGTCGCGGCTGGCCGAATCGCGAGCGCAGCTCGGCATGGCCCGCGCATCGGAGTTCCCGGATTTGAACGCCAACGGCTCCTATACGCGGCAGAAGGCAAGCAATCTCGGCGAGTTCGCTGCTGCGCCCAATGCGCTGGGCGCCAACGGTTCATCGGGTAATTTCATCGGCGGGTTCCGCGGTGCCGATCTCGCGCCGTTCGATGTGTACCAGGCGGGATTCGATGCCGCGTGGGAGGTGGACCTTTGGGGTGGCGTGCGGCGTTCGGTCGAATCCGCCACTGCCTCGGTGCAAGCGGCGGCCGAGGCACGGCGCGGCGTGTTGCTGTCCAGCCTGGCCGAGGTGGCACGCGACTATATCGGCTTGCGCGGCGTGCAAACGCAGTTGCACATCGCGCGAGATAACGTGCACACCGCGGAACAAAGCCTGCAGCTTACCCAGCAGCGGGCGGCCGGCGGAGTGACCACCGACCTGGACGTCGCCAATGCTTCGGCGCAGTTGCGCAGTACCATGGCGGAGATCCCTCGGCTCGAGCAACAGGAGGCGGCGGAAATCAATGCGCTGAGTTTCCTGCTGGGACAGCCGCCGAACACGTTGCGTGGAGAGTTGGCCGAGCCGCGGCCGGTGCCGCCCGTGCCACCGCGCGTGCCGGTCGGGTTTCCCTCGGAACTGGCGCGGCGGCGGCCCGACGTGGCGCAGGCCGAGGCACAACTGCATGCGGCGACCGCCACGATCGGCGTAGCGGTGGCGGCGTTCTACCCATCGGTGACGTTGTCCGGCAGCATGGGACTTCAGGCTTTGCAGCCCGCGAATTTCTTCAACCTGAACGCTCGGCAATACGCCGTGGGTCCGGGCATCACCATCCCGATATTCCAGGGCGGCCAGCTCAAGTCGACACTACAGTTGCGCGAGGCGCAACAGGAAGAGGCGGCGGTGTTCTATCAGGAGACCGTGCTGCAGGCCTGGCACGAGGTCGACAACGCGCTGACCGCCTATCAGACAGAGCAAGCGCGGCGCGACCAGTTGGTGCTGGCGGTGGCACAGAACCAGCGGGCGCTGGACCTGGCGCAGAGCCGCTACCAGCAGGGGGTGGCAGACTTCCTGACGGTGCTGGTTTCCGAAACGAGCCTGCTGTCCTCGCAGCAGCAACTGGCACAAAGCACGACGACTGTCTCAGAAAACCTGGTGGCCTTGTACAAGGCGCTCGGCGGCGGCTGGGAAACCGATCTGCCGCGCACGGCATCGGCGAGCGCATCGAACTAGCATTCACGTCCCATTGCCCTATTGGCCCGGGCGCGGGTGATTGCCGCACGCGTGCGGATCGCTGAACCGTTTTGAATGCTTGCTGCGGGACGCGTGGGCCGTGACATTGGGTCGCGCCTTCGAACCAGCCGGAATTCGAAGCGATGCATTCCCCGGCCGATGCAAGAGACAAGGCTTCGCAGGGCATTACCAAGCGCCCTGGACGATTGCCTTAGCCATTGATGGCTAGTGACGAACCCCACCATGGCCTTTGAGGCAGACGATGTAAACCTTTCGGGCAAAAGCTGAAATTGTGTCGGCAATTGCATCATGGAGCAAAAAGGGCGCAGCCAGGCAGCTCGTCGAGTGATTCTCCCTGGCGACGTGTAGGCCGATCGGCTCCAGGCGGCGAAGCCAGACATCGAGCCGGAACAGGGGTTAGAGCCTTGCAATTGATCCCGCAGCATCAGGGGAGGATCGCAAAATTGGAGTCGATCCGGCAGAAGATCGCTCATAGCAGACCACTTCTGATGGATTGCTATCCTTTTCAGAAGCGAATATTGATGCGATCCGCGTTAATTTCGTGACACGGGGCTGATTAGGACCTTGCATTCTGGAGACGGCGCTACTAGTTTGGCTGCACGTTCAACTTTAATCAAAATAGGAATAGCACCGTTGGCCAGAAAGCCCACCCTATCCCGTCACCTCCGCGATGCCAGAATTCAGCGCGGATTGTCGGTTGCAGAGGTCGCTGAGCGCGCTGGCGTCAGCGTTGCCAGCATCTATTTATGGGAAACCGGCAAGACTCACCCGCGGGATGCCAACCTGTCGGCACTGTGCAAGGTCCTGAAGCTGCCGGTTCGCGCGACGCGGGAACTCGCCGCGGGATAATTGGCCGGCCACTTGACGTCAGTGCGCTGGATGATGCCATTGCTCATGATGGCATGTCTAACCGGATGCACCTCCCCGCCACCCGGCGGCGTGGTTGCTTGCTGCACGCAGCCTGCTCCAGGGGCCGTGTCAATTCACACTGACATGGAATTGGAGAGCACTCAGACGTTCTGGCATCGCCAATAACGTGGCGGCAGATGCTGCACGCGAGTGCAGGCTGGTCATTTTGTCAGAATGGCCGGGTTCGATCGCTTCAAGTCTGGCCGCATCGTTACTCCACGACGTGAAGCAACGATTCTGCACCGAATGAGCCGTGACAGCCCATCAGCCAGAAAGTCGATTTGCGTTTCGCTATAAATCGCCCGCGGGACTGACTAAATCGCCGGTGGCCGCCCGCGCATCGCTTTGATACCGGAGCGATGTGTCTTGTCTTCAAGCCGCCGCTCCTTTGAACCGCGGGTCGGCTTGGTCGGCTTGCGCACCGGCGGTGGTGGCGCGGCGGCCTGCCTGATCAGCGTCAGCAGCCGTTCCAGCGCGTCCTCGCGGTTCCGCTCTCGTGTCCGGTGCCGCTGCGCCGAGATGACCAGAACACCCTGCTTGGTCAGCCGACGCCCGGCCAGGCGTTCCAGGCGCAAACGCACCGGGTCCGGCAGGCTGGGCGAATGCCGAACGTCGAAGCGCAACTGTACTGCGGTCTCAACCTTCTGGATGTTCTGCCCGCCGGCACCCGAGGCGCGCAGAAAATCCTCATGCAGTTCTGCATCGTCGATCGACACCGCGCGAGTGACCGGGATCAGCATCGTGGGAAACTCGGCATTGTCCTGTGTTCTCTAATTGGGCTCTCGCACTGCGCATTGTGCAGCGCAGCGCAGCGCGGAGGCATGTCGCGTGTTGCGGGGAAAGTCGAGACACCCCGGCCGCTACAATAGCGAGGGCGAGCGCAACAACGCTACCTGCGCACAGCGCCGTCGAAAAATCGAGGCCAAAACTCTAGCGCATCGGGCCCGACATCAAAAGCCGCGATGCCGCTGGACCGGCTAACGAACTGGAAGGCGACGGCCAGCAGATGCGCACCTACTTGCCCAATGGGGCCGGACGGTGTGTCGGCGTGCCGCCCCTGCCCCCCTGCCGATGATGGTGACGTCGTAGTGCATTGCTACAGCGTAGCGCATCGCTACAGCCCGGGGCTGCCTTGCATTATCCCGCCATCGGCGAAGATGGTCGTCGCCGTCAGGTAACTGGCGCCGTCGCCGGCGAGGAAAACGACAAGGTTGGCGATCTCCTCCGGTTGCGCCATGCGCCCCAGCGGGATGGCGGCGTTGAGCCTCGCCAGCAGCGCCGGGTCGGTCATTGTCGAGACGTTGATCGGTGTGGCGACCGCGCCGGGTCCGACGCCCACCACCCGGATGCCGTGCGGCGCCAGTTCCACGCCGGTGTTGCGGGTCAGCATCCGCATGCCACCCTTGGACAGGCAATAGGGCGTGTTGCCCGGCATCGGCCAATCCTCGTGCACCGAGGTGATGTTGATGATGCTGCCGCCACCGCCCTGCGCGATCATCTGCTTTGCGGCGATCTGCGTGCCGAAGAACGCGCTCTTGAGGTTGATGGCCATGACCTTGTCGTAGTCGGGTTCGGTCGTATCCAGCACAGAGGTTCGCGTTTCCACACCGGCGTTGTTCACCATGATGTCGACGCGGCCGAACTTCGTCACCGCGGCGTCGATCAGCGCTTGCACGTCCGCGACGCGGCTGACATCGGCCAGCACGCCGATCGAGACGCTGCCCAGGCCGGCGATCTCGCGTTCGAGCGCTTCGGTTGCCTCGGGATGGACCACGTAATCGATGACGACGCTGGCGCCAGCCTTGGCGAGCCCCAGCACGATGGCCTTGCCGATTCCGCTGTTTCCACCGGTCACAATCGCGACCTTGCCCTTCAGCGACATGACAGTCCTCTCCTTCCAAGGTTTCGACAGAACCGTGCTACGCATGGCCGGTATTCGTGCAAGCATCGACAGAGGTTCACAACGTCGCCAGCGCGGCGCATCATGACAAGTTCCGAGAGAGCCGGTTGGCAGCAGGCGTTATCTCGCCGTGTGGCAGCTCGGCCCTTCATCGAGGGCCGTCGATCGGGCCCCTGCGAGCGCAGACGCACCGCGCAGGAGATCGCCACCCAGGAGATCATAGTGTCACATACTCCCACCGGCCTCTCCGCCCGGCGCTGGCTCCGGCTGTTTCCAGCGATCTTTGTCATCTATACCTTTGCCTATGGGGACCGCGCCAATTACGTATTCGGGACGGTCGCCGGCATGGCGCACGATCTGCACGTCGGCGCCGGTGCGGTTTCATTGCCGGAGGCGCTGTCCTTCCTCGGATATTTCGTATTCCAGATCCCCGGCGCGGCTCGCCGTGCGCCAGTCGGCAGCCGAGGTGGGGTCCGATACTACGCTGCCCCTTGCCCATCCCAGGCGGAGTGGATGGACACACTCCCCGTCCCCTTGAGGAACGGGGAGCCGCTTGCGGTGTGATCAGTAGGTCACGACGGTGCGAATACTCTCGCCACGCCGCATCAGGTCGAAGCCCTCGTTGATGCGATCGAATGGCAGGACGTGCGTGATCAGGTCATCGATGTTGATCCGCCCTTCCATGTACCAATCGACGATCCGCGGCACATCCGTTCGGCCGCGCGCGCCGCCGAATGCGGTGCCCTTCCACACCCGCCCGGTGACCAGTTGGAACGGCCGCGTCGCGATCTCCTGCCCGGCCCCCGCGACACCGACTACGATCGATTCGCCCCAACCGCGGTGAGCGCATTCCAACGCCTGGCGCATCACCTTCACATTGCCGATGCATTCGAACGTGTAGTCCGCCCCGCCTTTCGTCAGATCGACGAGGTATGGCACCAGGTCGCCCTGCACCTCGCTGGGATTGACGAAGTGGGTCATGCCGAATTTTTCCGCCATGGCACGACGGTTCGGGTTCAAATCGACCCCGACGATCATCTCGGCGCCGACCATGCGCAGGCCCTGGATCACGTTTAGGCCGATGCCGCCCAGACCGAACACCACAGCCCGCGCGCCGGCTTCCACCTTCGCGGTATTCATCACCGCGCCGATGCCGGTGGTCACGCCGCAGCCGATATAGCACACCTTGTCGAATGGCGCGTCCTCACGGATTTTCGCCAGCGCGATCTCCGGCAAAACGGTGAAATTCGCAAACGTTGACGTGCCCATGTAGTGCATCACCGGCGCGCCGTTGGAGGAGAACCGGCTGGTGCCGTCCGGCATCACCCCTCTGCCCTGGGTCGCGCGGATCGCCACGCACAGATTGGACTTGCGGCTGAGGCAGTACTCGCATTGCCGGCATTCCGGTGTGTAAAGCGGAATGACGTGATCGCCCTTGCGGACACTGCTCACGCCGGCCCCGGTCTCCACCACGATGCCAGCGCCCTCATGCCCGAGGATTGCCGGGAAGATGCCCTCGGGATCGGCGCCGGAGAGGGTGAATTCGTCGGTATGGCAGATGCCGGTCGCCTTGATCTCGACCAGCACTTCGCCGGCGCGCGGACCTTCGAGATCCACGGTCTCCAGGCTCAGGGGCTTGCCGGCCTCGCGGGCCACGGCGGCGCGGACTTGCATGGCGATCCTCCTTCCTGGTGTCCTGCCGCAGCATAACAGGTCGTCAAACCACGCGTCACCACCGGGGCGGCGCCGCCATTCCCCGGATTACCGTGCTGACCGAAGCGGATGCGGCCACGTGACGACATGGGAATGATCAACAGAAAATCGATACGGTTGGGCGGAATTTGGATCGCCCGCAATTCCTGGCGGATTTCCGTGATTCTCTTCGAACACCATCGCCACACAGATCAACGCACAGCGCTACAATCGTCACCGTGGATTCCGGTACCCTGTCGTTTGCAGAGGCGGCGAAACACGGCACCGCGATTTCGTATTCGTAGCGACGGCCGATCCCGATCACCCTTGAATTTGACGTATCGGCATTGCGTCCCGCCATAATTCGGAATCGGGTCGGGACCGGCCATGCCGGCCGGTCTCAGGCCGACCGTCTCGCAAAGCCTGGAAGGCGCGGTAATACACCCGGCGGTCGAAGAAATTCGCCGTGTGCTGCTCTTCTTGATCTTCGACGAAATCGCTCAACGAGATGGACCGGATATCAGGAAAATCTACCAACACCTCGTCAAGCCAGACGGCAACCGACTCGATGGTGGGCTGGTATTCGACGACCGCATCATTCTTGATGAAGCTGTGAACCGGGCGAATGATATAGATCTCGCCAGGCGGGATCGCGGCGAGAATGCCACGAACGTTGGCTTTGAAGTCTGGCTCGCGGATAAAGCCTTCATACTCGAAGTCGGCCCGGAGAATATCCCGTAGCGCTTGCAGCCTGACCGGTTCCGGATGGTCTGACAGGGCTTCGTCTGCGAGATCGATGAGATTGCGGATTGGAGCCTGAATGGCCAACGGGACCCGCACGCCTGTCTTCCTGTGCCGATAGACAGGTATGCAGGTGTCGCCGAAGAAGCTTAACAACTTGACGCTCCGGCCCGGCCACGCGCTGAACAGATACGACGTCAGATCGTGGTGCTGGTAGCCCACTGAGCAGAACACAGCCTCCGCCTGCGCATCACCGCCACGCGCGGCATGCAGCGTTACGAGCGAGTGATCAACCGAATACTCGATGCCATGCCGTAAGGCCGCGATCTCCTCGTATGTTTCGCGGCTGATCGGCTTGCAGTAATGAATGATCGCGGACACGTCGCATGTACCTCTTGCGATTACGCAGGAAAATTCGGCGATCCGACTGGACCACACGCCTTGATCATTGCCGGGTCCTAGCGCAATCCAATCGGGCGCGGCATCGTGGGCGTTCAGGTCGGACAGCACCTCCCCGATGACAGCGATTCCCGGCCGGCCGAGCCTGTCATAAAGCCATTGCTCCACGCCCATATGCAGAATGCGGCACGAAAAGCAGTAATGCAGCAGATGCGCTCCTGTGCGGACATTGGAAAAAACGTAGAGACCGCAGAATCCGTAGTCCCCATAAATGTCACTCACCCGCACCAGTCCGGCTTGAATCCAGTGGTTCCGCAGGATACCACGGAGCGCCTCGCGCGCCTCTCCTGGATCCTCCGGCAACCGCTGCTTGGTAAAGTTGAGTTGGTTGGTGCGGTTGATCAGCTCGATGGCGCGGTCGATATTGGCCTCGACATCATAGTCGATGTCGACCCTGATATTGCTCGCCCGCAGAAAGCCGTTGCGGTCCGCGCCCTCCGCCTGACTCTCGATGTGGCGGCGTTCCAGAATCTTGTAATGATGCAGGCGGACCAGGCCGCGATCGTCCTTGCCCTGAAACAGTGGGCGGACCAGAAACTCAGGCACGACGCGTTCGTTGGACACCTGGATGCCTGGCACGAAATGCTGCGCCTCGGCGCGGTTCGTTGGGTTGTCATCGACGAACAGGATGGTCTCAGGCCGCAACTGGGCCGCCTCGACGATCGCCTGCAATCGCGGTCCCTTTGGCTGCCAAGCGATGCTTGGAAAGATGAAGTAGTCCCAGAGGCCTTTTTCAACCAGCAGCGCCCTGATCTGTGCATGGTCGTTGTTCGAGCAAATACTGCTCATGATGCCACGCTGGGCGAGCGCGATGACCGTCTGATGGACGCCGTGGTCGTACTGGATGCCTCCCTCGGTGAAGGTTCCCTTCCAGAGCACTTCATCCAGATCCCAGATCACGAGCCGCACTGCTTCAGGCATGGTCCGTCAACCTGTCCTGCTTCAGAAATACGCGCCGAACGCGTCGCGCGGATAGGTGTCATCGACAGCGATCTGCGCTTGGTAGCGCCCGGCCTCGATCGGGCGGATGAAGTGTTCCGGGTTGATCTGATTCAGGAAGTACGGATTCACGTAGCGGCGCCCAAGAATGCCGAAGAACAGTTGCAGCGCGCCGCCGACAAAGACCGCCTTGCGCCGCATGGCCTGTTCGATGAACACCCCCAGCGGCATCGCATATGAACCACACCCCAGCAGCGCTATCTCGAAATCGATCTGCTGAATCTGCTGCTGCAGACGCGCGGCCGTGGCGAACCAGTCGTGGTCCGGGTAGTGGTCATCAGGCAGATCGGAATACGTGATCGGCACGTTCAGCGTGACCAGCTCAAAGTCCGGATAATGGTAATTCTTGAAGAATCTGCGTCTTTTGTCGAAATTGGCCGTGATGCTGCGGGCGAACGGCGAGATCACCAGCACCCGCCGGCCCGGCAGCGCTTCCGCGAACGCGTTGAACAACGTCCATTGTCCTTCGACGATCCGCTCGATGTAGGTGTAGGGCCAGAGACTCACGCTGCCCTGCTGGGCGGCGATGCTGTCCAGCAGTTCCCGGTAGATCCGGGCCTTGTCGCCAGCAGACACATGCAGCACGGGGTGAATGCTGTCTGGAAAGAACGTGGTCAGCCAATCAGGCTGGCAAATCGTCAGCCGATTGCACCGACGGTAAAGGCCAAGCAACTCGGCGCAAAACCGCAACACCTTCGCATCCGATTCGTCCCGATCGTAGTAGCCGTTGAATTTCGTAATCATGCCCTTGTGCGGAAGGACACTGTCTGTCATGGACTGCGCGGGATTTGCTGCCTGGAGCGCGGCAAAATAGTCCACCACCGCGTCCGTATCGCTGCCTCCGATCCTGGACAAGAAGCCGGGATTCCGGCCGGTCAACAGGTCAACCGCCAGCCTGTGGCATTGCTGCAAATCCGCGACGAAATCGAGTGGCATCGCACTCCAATGATACTGCACGACAAAACCTTGCTGTTGATGGGCTTAGCATGGCCCCGCACGGGCAACAAGGCGACGTGATCGGGTGGCGTCCCGTTTGCAACGGCCGCTTTCACTGCCGGCCCGGGTCGGGTAAGGGTTGTACACTGACAGAGTTCGGCCGTTGATGGCTTCGTGTGCAGGACCCGGCGCAGCGTGGGTTTGCGATTTGAGGTGCCAGATGTTGGATGACCTGCTGAAGCGCATTCGCACGCTGGACGTGTCGCGCGACATTGCGCCGAACGATCTGATGTACCACCCGGACCACCCGGATCATTATTTCGATGTCGGCCGGTCGGCTATTCGCGCAATCCTGTCAGCCTTGCTCGCACGTTTTGAGTACTACGGCGGCGACACCGAGATTGCAAAGATCCTCGATTTTGGTTGCGGTCATGGACGCGTGGCGCGTTATCTGCGCGCCACGTTTCCGCGCGCCGAGCTTGCCGTGTGCGATTACGATCCTACCGGCGTCGCATGGTGCGTTGAGCATTTCGGATGCCAGGCGATTACCGAGCCTTCCTCGGAAAGCTTCGATCTAGTCTGGCTCGGTTCGGTTTTCACCCATCTCCCGCCAGCGATTTCCGAGCGTGTGCTGGCCACGGCCGCCGGCGCCTTGCGAACCAACGGGCTGTTGGTATTCACCTCGCAGGGCCGTTATTCGCGATTGCGGCATGAAGCCGAGCCTGACAAGCCGCCTTACGGCATCGGGCGCGACCTGATGGACCGTATTGTGAGCGGGTTGCGGGCGAGCGGATACGGATTTGCCGAATATCCCGGGCAGACGGATTACGGCGTAACGATGATCCATCCTGGGTGGTTTCAGCAGCGCATACTATCCAGTCCAGGTTTCGTGCATATCCTGTTTCAGGAAAAAGGCTGGGACAATCATCAGGATGTGCACGGTTTCATGCGAACGAATTTGCTGGACCCACGCAAGGGGGCGTACGCCGTGTCCAGCGCCACGAGACTACAGAGTTCCGAAAGCCAGTTGCGGGGACAACAGGCGGCAGAGACGACGCCCGAATGGTACGATGCAAATACAGAGCTAGCATTTCGCGAGGTCCGGGAGCGGCTTGCCGCGTATTTGCAACGGCATGGCAGATTCTATCCCGGCGTGCTGGATGGAGCGCCGGTGGCACCGCGGCCCGAGTTGCTGGAGGGCTGTCAGGTTCTGGCGGACCGCCTCGAGATCATGCGCCGCCTCCCACAAAACCGGGTATTCGCCGAGATCGGAACGCTGTTCGGCGACTTCATCGTTGACGTGATCGACATTCAAAAGCCATGCGAGGTACATCTGTTCGATCAGTCCTTCGAACCGCTGCGGCCGGAAAACCGCGCACGCCTGGACAGCTATGGCAACGCCTTCTATCACACAGGCGACTCATCACGATTGCTGGCGGAATTTCCAGATGCAACCTTCGATGTGGTTTATATCGATGCGGACCATTCGCACGATGGCGTCTGGAAGGATCTGGTGCAAGGTTTGCGGGTTCTGAAGCCCGATGGCCGGCTGGTGTGCAATGACTATACGAGCTGGGATCAGATCCAATGCATTCCCTACGGGGTGTATTCAGCGGTCAATCGATTTGCAAATGAGCAGAATTTGCAGTTTGAATATCTTGCGCTGCATCCGTACGGATTTCATGATGTCTGCCTCCGACGTAGCGATGTGCGTTAGCGACCCGCGGCCGGGGTTAGGCGCCTGGTGTCATGTATGCAGCACCAATGTGCCCCCATGCTGATCCGACGCAAGCTCGAAGCCGGCGTTGGAGTACGAGCCCACCAGGTCTACGGAGGCGCTGTGCGTCCCGTCGCTAACCATCAGCGTACCATTGTTGAAATTGAAGTCCGTTCCTGATCCTGACTGGACCGCGGTCAGATCAATCGCATCGCCAAGCGCAAACCCCGACACTCCTGCTCCGAATGTCGTCCCGAGGCTATCGATCGCCAGGGTTCCGCCACCACCAATAAAGGCGATCGATGCCGAGTTGCCGACCACAGTGGCAAAGTCGAGGCGTGCGCTGCCTTCGAGGTCGAACGCCCCCGACCCGCCCACCGACTGTTGCAGCGACAGCGTGCCGGACGAGGTGATAATCGTTCCGGTGTTATCCACTCCCGCATTCACCGCCGTCGTGCCCAGGCCGGCGAATTTTTCGATCGTCCCCCCGTTGAACACCGTCCCGGCCCCCGGAGCGTTGATCGTCCCGTCCGTCTCGATGTCGAACACCGCCCCGGCCACGTTGTTCAACTCGCCCGCCTGCGTTGCCGCCGTCGCATCGCCGCTACCCAGCGCGATCGACCCGCCCGTCCAATCCAGCGTCCCCGCGTTCTGCAGCGTCAGCCCGCCGTCCAACTGCAACGCCCCACCGATCGAGCCCCCCGCTTCCAGCACCGCCGTCCCGGCCCCGCTCAGCACGCCGCTGCCCAGCACGGCCGGCCCGTTCACGACGACGATCCCGTTGCTGCGCAGTATTCCGCCGCCGAGGCCAGCCCCGAGGCTGACGGCGTACGCCTCGACGAATAGCGTCCCCAGCCCCAGCACCCCGGACCCCGACACCGCGACTGAGGTCCCGAACGACACGCCCGACGCCGCCGACAGATCCAGCGTCCCCCCGGTCACCTGAGTGACCGCGGCATTGTAGAACCCCCCGGTCACCGTGAACGTCCCGCGCACGCCCGACGCCGCCGTGCCGAATTGCAGCACGGCCCCGGAGCCCTCAATCAGCCCCGCCGCGTTCGACAACCCGCCGCCGTTCAGCGACAGCACCCCGCTCAGCGCCTGCACGTAGCCGGTGTTGTCGAACGCCGCGTCGACATCGACCTCGCCGCCCCCGGCATACACCGCCATCACCCCGGCGTTCTCGACCACGCCGCCCGCCGCATCGGCGATCCGCCCGCCCGACGCCGTCACGAACAGCGTCGCGCCCGACACGTTCGACAGCGTCCCCGCCTGCGTCGCCGCGCCCGCATCGCCCGCCCCGAGCGTGATCACCCCGGACGACCAGTTCAGCCAGCCGTCGTTCTCCAGCGTCCGCCCGCCGTCCAGCGCCACGCCCGCCCCGCCGATCACGCTGGTCCCGAACAACCGGGTCAGGCCGGAGCCGCTCTCCACCCCACCCGCCAGGCTGGCGCCGCCGAACACCGTGAACGTGCCGGAGCCCGACAGGAACGGCACCCCGCTCGCGTTCTCCCAAACCCCCGGTCCCTGCGCGAACCCGCTGCTCGTTTCTCCGTTCACCGCCCCCAGCAGCAACGCCCCGGACCCCGCCAGCGTCAGCGCGCCCATCGACACACCCGACGCGGCGCTCGCGTTCACCGTGCTGCCGGAGATCACCACGTTGCCCGCGGTCAGCCCGCCGCCGGTCAGCGTGAACGCCGCTCCGCCGGTCGTCCCCGCCGCCGCACCAAACTGCAGCGTCGCCCCCGCCGCCACGATCAGGTGCCCGGCATCCGAACTGCCCCCGCCGTTCAGGCTCAGCGTGCCGCTCAGCGCCTGGAGGTAGCCGGTGTTGGCCACCGCCGCGTCGATGTCCACCTCGCCCGCGCCGGCGTAGAAGGCCGCCACACCGGCGTTGGCCAACGTCCCGCTGCCGCCCGCGCCGACCGCGAGCCGGCCGCCGGACGCGGTGACGTAGAGGATCGCGCCCGCCACGTTGGACAGCGTGCCGGACTGGCTCAGCGTCGTGGGGTCGCCGGCGCCGAGCGTGATCGAGCCGGAGGACCAGGTGAGGAAGCCGTCGTTCTCGATGGTCCGCCCGCCGTCCACGTCGAGCGCGCCGCCGATCGAGCCGGTGCCGAACAGCCGGGTGAGTCCGCTGCCGCTCTGGGTGCCGGCAGTAAGCGCGGCACCGCCGTAGACCGTGAAGGTGGCCGAGCCGGAGAGGAACGGGGTGCCGGAGGCGTTGGCCCAGGCGGTGCCGGACTGGATGAACGCGGCGTTGGTCTGCGCGGCGGTG
>DATHNI010000050.1:0-21722 GCA_035486135.1 Acetobacteraceae bacterium | reverse complement strand
CGCTTCGATCGCGATATCCAGGGCGACCTGGCGGCCGCCGAGCGCGATACCGCCACGAACACGCGGCTGAATCTGACGGTGGCGCTGTCCTATGGCGCCCGGGCGGAAATCGTCGCGGCGGCGCGCGCGGCGGCCCAGGCGGCGCGGGACGGGGTGCTCGATCCGGCGGATTTGGACGAGGCGGCGTTCGGCGGCTGGCTCGCCACGGCCGGGATGCCGGACCCCGACCTGATCATCCGCACCTCGGGCGAGCAACGGCTGTCGAATTTCCTGCTGTGGCAGGGGGCGTATGCCGAGCTGATGTTCCTCGACGTGCTCTGGCCGGATTTCGGGCCGGAGCATTTCGCTGCCGCGCTCGCTGCGTATGCCGGCCGGGAGCGGCGCTTCGGCGCCCGTCCCGGCTGAGGCGTGCGGCGGGCCTGCGGGATGGGCGCCATGGCAAAGAAACTCCCCCTCCCCTTGAGGGAGGGGGTTGGGGGGAGGGGTGCGTGCGCCCGTCGGTTCCGGGCGCACGCACCCCTCCCCCCAACCCCTTCCCTCAAGGGGAGGGGGAGTATGTACGCTTCGCCCCGCGCCGCGTGATGCCGTCGGGCCGCTGGAGCGACCTGCGGCTGCGCGTGCTGTCCGCCGCCGTTCTTGCCCCGCTCGCGCTGATTTGCATCTGGCTCGGTGGCATGGCGTTCGGCGGGTTGATGCTCGTCGCAACGGTGGGCCTGGTGATCGAATGGCTGGGCATGGTGCGGCAAGGCCATGGCACGACCGTCATCCTCGTGGCCGGCGCCGCCTACATCCTGTTGGCCGCCGCAGGCCTGATCTGGCTGCGCGAGGATCCGGCGGCCGGGCGCGCCAATCTGCTGTTCCTGCTGGTGCTGGTCTGGGCCAGCGACATCGGCGCCTACGCCGCCGGCCGGGCGATCGGCGGACCCCGCCTGGCGCCGCGGATTTCCCCGGGCAAGACCGTCTCGGGTGCGCTCGGAGGCCTGCTGGCGGCCGTGCTGGTTGGCGTCATCGCCGCGCCGGCAACAGCAGCCCCATCGTGGCGGGGCGGCCTGATCGCCGGCCTGCTGGGCATCGTCGCCCAGGCCGGCGATCTTGGCGAAAGCCACGTGAAGCGCCAGTTCGGCGTAAAGGATTCCGGCCGCCTGATTCCCGGCCATGGCGGCTTGCTCGACCGGCTGGACGCGCTGCTGGCCGCCGCGCTGGCAGCATCATTGCTGGCGTTGATGGAGGGACGTGGAGTAGTGCTGTGGCGATGAATGAATCAGCGCAGCGTACGGTCACCGTCCTGGGCAGCACCGGCAGTGTCGGGACCCAGACGGTGCAGTTGCTGGCCGACGCCCCCGACCGCTTCCGGGTCCGGGCGCTGGTTGGCGGCCGCAACGTCAGGGTGCTCGCGGAGCAAGCCATCGCCCTGAACGTCGAGTATGCGGTGGTCGCCGATGCGTCCTGCCATGCCGCGCTGCGCGCTGCGTTGGCAGGCACGCGCGTACAGGTGGCCTCCGGCGCCGAAGCGGTGGTCGAGGCGGCCGCGCTGGACGCCGACTGGACCATGGCGGCGATCACCGGCGCGGCCGGGCTGGCGCCCACCCTGGCAGCGATCCGCCGCGGCAAATACGTCGCCCTGGCCAACAAGGAGGCGCTGGTCTGCGCCGGCGAGGTGATGCTGCGCGCGGTACGCGAGGCCGGCGCCACCTTGCTGCCCTGCGATTCAGAGCATAACGCGATCTTCCAGTCGCTGGCCGACAACGACCGCGCGGCGGTGGAGAAGATCATCCTCACCGCGTCCGGCGGCCCGTTCCGCACCGCCAGCCTCGAAGACATGGCCAAGGCCACGCCTGAGGCCGCCTTGCGTCATCCGGTCTGGTCGATGGGCGCGAAGATCTCGATCGATTCCGCCACCATGATGAACAAGGGACTGGAGGTCATCGAGGCCGCCCGCTTGTTCTGCCTGCTGCCCGGGCAAATCGGCGTCCTGGTGCATCCGCAGTCCATCATCCACGGCATGGTGTGCTATCGCGATGGCTCGGTGCTGGCCCAGCTCGGCTCGCCCGACATGCGGATACCGATAGCGCACACTTTAGCTTGGCCCGGGCGCATCGCCACCCCATCTCCTCGACTGGACCTGGCCGCGGTGGCCCGGCTGGACTTCGCGGAGCCCGATCTGGTTCGTTTTCCATCACTTCGTCTCGCACGTGAGACATTGCTCGCGGGTGGCGGCGCGCCCGCGATACTCAATGCAGCGAACGAGATTGCTGTTGAAGCCTTCCTGCAACGGCGGATAGGGTTCCTGGATATTGCCGGAACGGTTGCGCAGGTGCTGGACATGTTGGGCACGCCACCTGCCGACACGCTGGAGGATGTGATTGCGCATGACCAGGCCGCGCGGCGCGCCGCCGACCGTTTCGCGGCCGCCCGCGCCGCGTGATCGCCGGCCCGGCTGCGGCGCGAGATTTCACCCCGCCCTGTCTGAAACGCTGGGCTTGAATGAACATCGATCGTTGGCTGACTGAACACCGAACCCGTATTGCCTGAACGCCGAGCCGACCCACCTGAACGCCGAACTCCGCCTGCCTCAAATTCGAGCCCCGTCTGCCTGAACACCGAAGACCGCCTGTCTGAACACCGAACCGATCCGCCTGAACTTCGAGCCCCGCCTGCCTGAACACCGAACAGAGACAAAGAACACTCACGTGCTCCACGCCATCCCTGACGTCTTCCGCAGCGGGCTCGCATTCGCGCTCGTGCTCGGCATCCTGGTTTTCGTGCACGAGTTCGGCCACTACCTCGCGGCCCGCCTGTGCGGCGTGCATGTCGAGGTGTTCTCGATCGGCTTTGGCAAGGCGATCACCAGTTGGGTGGACCAGCACGGCACGCGCTGGAAGATCGCCTGGCTGCCGCTGGGTGGCTACGTGAAGATGCACGGCCAGGAGCGGCCGCAGGATGTCTCGGCCGAGGTGCGTGCCACCTGGATTCCCGGCCGCACCTTCCACGAGAAATCGGTGCTCCGCCGCGCCATCTGCGTCGCCGCCGGGCCGATCGCGAATTTCCTGCTCGCCATGGTGCTGTTCGCCGGGCTGTTCGTCAGCATGGGCAAGCCGGTGACCCTGCCGGTGGTGGGCGACGTGCTGCCGGGCAGCGCGGCCGACCAGGCCGGGCTGAAGGCGAACGACCGGATCGACAGCATCAGCGGCCAGCCGATCCAGAAATTCGAGGACATCCAGCACATCATCGCCTCGCATCCCGACGACACGCTGTCGCTGACCATCACGCGCGGCGGCGCCACCCGCACCGTCGAGGCGCATATCCAGGCACAGGGTTCGGGCAGCCAGCGCACAGGCTTGCTGGGCATCCGCGGCGGCACCATCGAATATTACCACATCGGCCTGGGTGCTGCTCTGTGGGGTGGGGTCGTGCAGACCTGGGACGTGACAGCGGAAACCGTTCAGGGCATCGGGCAGATGATCTCGGGCGCACGCGGCACTGAGGATCTCGGCGGGCCGCTGCGCATCGCCCAGCTGTCCGGCCAGGTGGCGGAACTCGGCATTGCCAACCTGGTTTCGTTCATCGCGGTGCTGTCGGTCAATCTGGGGCTGATCAACCTGTTCCCGATCCCGGTGCTGGATGGCGGGCACCTGCTGTTCTACTTCGCCGAGGCGGTCCGCGGGCGGCCGCTGCCGGCGCGCGCGCAGGAGTATGGGTTCCGTGCCGGGTTGGCCGTGCTGGCCTCCCTGTTCATCTTCGCGACGTGGAACGACCTCAGCAATATCGGCCTGTTCCACTGGGTCGCGCATCTGATCGGGTGAACGCGAAGGCGGGGAAGTGGACGTCCCTCTCCTGCAAGGGGGAGGGCGGCGGCTTTGACCGGTATTATCTAGCAACAAGTGTCTTGGTTCCGTTGGCCACGCCAGTTGCCGGTTCGCCATAGTACGGATGTCGTGGCATCCTGATGCACCGATCCTCGCGCTTCGACCCGGGCCACTGCCAGTCCGCAAGCAGCTTCACCACAAACGCACGAAGGCACGAAGTTCCTTGAACCTTTGTGTCTTCGTGCCTTTGTGGTGAATCTGCTTGCGGACTGGCGAATTGCGATGGCCTTCAGGTATGGCAGAAACGGTATCGAAGCGTCCGGATCACAGCACTAGGACAACCGCTGATGCGGTCCTATTTCCTTCCTTAGCCACTCCAGGAGAGCGATCAACGCCGTCGCTGCTTCGTCGGCTTTTCGCCATAGCAGCATGTGGCGGGCTCCCTGAATTCTGATGTCTGGTTCGACGACGGCGAGGCGTCCATTCCGAACATCCTCCGCGGCAAGCACCGTCGGAGCGACCAGAAGGCCGTCGCCGGCCAACGCGGCTTCGTAGGCCGTATAGAAATGCCCGAAGCTCTGCCGTATCCCGTTGGTTTTCCCAACGTCGCACGCAGCCAGCCACCGATCCAGTTCGCCAGGTCTCGTGCGGCTCTCCAATAGAGGTATGTCCTTCAGGGTTTCGTGGTCGGCGCCACGGACCAATATCGGCTTGGCATAGGCCGCGAGCACCTCCTGAAACAGCAACTCCTGCCGATAGCCCGGCGGAAGGAATCCGTCGCGGCGGATCGCCGCGTCATGCGGCAGTGCAAGCCAGTCCTCGCCCGTATGGGTCGTATGCACGCGCAAACGGAATCCCAGATCCGCCTGCTCGAGTTGCGGCAGGCGAGGCACCAGCCAATACATGGAAAGCGCGGCGGGTACAAGGATGCGAAGTTCCTTCTGATCGACCGGACGCTGCTCTATTTCATCCAGGCCGAGTTGGATCGTCTCCATCGCTGCGGTCATGGCCTGGGCCAGTCTGCGTCCTGCCGCGGTCATCGCCGACTCCCGGCCTACACTTTCAAACAGTGGCGTGTTCAGCCATTGCTCCAGCGCACGCAACTGCTTGGCAACCGCGCCTTCGGTGACGTTCAGCTCCGCGGCCGCGGTTTGCCTCGATCCGAGCCGGGCCATCGCCTCGAAGCAAGCCAGCATCCTGAGTGGCGGTCTGCGATCCCGAGCGATGTCTGGCCTCCCTTGATGCGACGGTGAGGGCCCGGGAATTTCCGGCCGCATTCGGCGGAAAAAAACTCGCTCGCCCTTGGGAAGCTTAGTGCTCATGTGTGTGGCCGGAAAGTGAGGAGGAACATCATGCGGGCCAACTCCACGGCGCGAAGGCTCACCGCGAATGAACACGGCTTCTGGTACGACGGCGCGGAAGCGCAGCTTCTGTCGAGCGAAGGCAATCGGTTGATTGCGCGGGAGATCGCGGAAGGCGTCCGCGGCCTGTGGCGCCGCGCGATGCACCGCCTGGACGTCGGACAGAGCCGGTAGTTGCCGCCGATCTGATATCAGGCGCCCCGAAGTTTGACTCTTCGACGGCACGCGCCGCTCCCCGGTGTCATGGCCGGCGGAGGCCGGCCACCCACGACTTTCCTTCGTTCGTTCGACACTGCAAAGACGTGGGTGGCCGGCCTCCGCCGGCCATGACACCGGGAGCGGGTTGCAAACCGATGCCGCGTCGCAGCGAAACCGGCGGCGATGCGGACCTCATTGGCTCAACCCGTCTTATCAGGACAGGAGATTCACAGATGCCTCACTCAATCGCGTCCTCCCGCATTCCGGGCACCACTGTCGAAGTAAACGGGCGGACCTATGCCGCGCCAAAGCGCCCCACCGTGGTGATGCTGGTTGACGGTTTCGATCCGGCTTACCTTGAGCACGGCATGGCCAACGGCACACTGCCGACCATGAAGTCGTTCCAGGAAACCGGCTTCATGGCCATTGCCGATTGCTCGATGCCGGGCACGACCAACACCAACAACACGTCGGTCGTGACCGGCGTGCCGCCTGCCGTGCACGGCATCAACGGCAACTATTACCTTGATTCCGAAACCGGCAAGGAAATCATGATCACCGACGCCAGGCGACTGCGGTGCGGCACGATCCTGGGCGCGCTGAGCCGCGTGGGTGTGAAAACCGCGGTCGTCACCGCGAAGGACAAGCTGCTCAAGGTTCTGGCCTATGAAATGGAGGGCATCAATTTCGCAGCGGAATATGCCGACAAGGCCACGCTGAGGGAAAACGGCATCGCGAACGTGGAGAAGCTGGTTGGCCGGCCCATGCCAGACCGGTACTCCGCGGATCTGTCGCTGTTCGTCCTCGATGCGGGTGTGAAACTTTTGTCCACCGTGCGTCCGGACCTCATGTACCTTTCGACCTCGGATTATGTGCAACATAAGCATGCGCCCGGGGAACCCGAGGCGGATGCCTATCATCATGCGGTGGACAAGGCCGTTGCTTCGCTGATTGGCCTCGGTGCGACCGTCGCCATTACCGCCGACCACGGGATGAGCGACAAGTCCGACAGCGACGGCACGCCCAATGTCATCTATCTGGAGGACGAACTGAATGCGCGATTCGGCGCAGGCGTCACCCGCGTCATCTGCCCGATCGCGGATCCATTCGTCCGGCACCACGGCGCCTTGGGTTCATTCGTTCGCGTGCATCTGCAAAAGTCCGCTGATGTCCAGGCGATGATGGCGTTTGCCCGGACGCTGCCCGGCGTCGAGCTGGTTGTCGACAAGGCAACGGTCTGCAAGCAATTCGAGCTTCCGATCGACAGGGAGGGGGATTTCGCGGTGTTCGGCGATCACCGGACCGTTGTCGGCGCGCGGCGGGAGGATCACGACCTTAGTCAACTCGCCGGGCATCGGCTGCGCTCGCATGGAGGCCTGGGTGAGCAGCGCGTGCCGTTCCTGGTGTCGGTGCCGCTCGATCCTGGCTGGCGGGCGGCGCATCCGCACCTTCGGAATTACGACATCTTCGACGCTGCACTGAATGGCGCAGTCGCATGAGGCGGCGCGCGATCGTCGTTGTGTTGGACACTAGCCAGCCGGCCCCTATAACGCGTTCTTGATCGCGTGGCCCGCCTTGTGGGCGGCGGTGCCGAGCGTGTGACCGGCCGTCTGCGCGCCGTGCTTGATGCCATGGCCCACGACCTGCGCAGAGTGCTTGACGAAATGACCTGTGTCCTGGGCGCCGTGCTTGATGGCGGTGCCGGTGTTGTGCGCGGCGTCCGACACATCGGCTCCAGCCTGATGCAACGCTTCGTCAGCGAACGCGGGCGCGATAAGCAACTGGGAGGCCAGAGCCGCCGCAGCAGCCGTACGCCAACCGATCGAAAGTTTCATAGTGCTCCAACTCCACTTCATCATTGCAGGCAACGACGCCTGTTCTGCCGGGGCAAATTGGATCGGGCCGCCCGTGCAGCAATTGCGCCCCGGTCAAAACATAGCGACGCACACGCAGCGGGGCGCCAGGCCGCCGGCTCGGCCAGGAAATGTCGGCTGCCTTCGGGATCAAAGGTCACACCTGTCTCGTCAATCCGGCTCGCGATATATCAGGCGCTGAGCGGATCACGGCTGCAGTGCAACAAAATCGAGGTGATTGGCGCGTCCATCGTTGCTGCACCGAAGCCGGACGAGCACTGGAATGCCGTCCTCGATGACCTGGAGAGGCTGGCCGAGCATGATTCGGAACGCGACGGCGCGGAACGCCATCCCGAGACAGCCGCGCTGTCGTCGATCGGCCTTCGTCGAGGGGCCTTGACCAGATCGGCCGGACGCTCAAGCGTATCCGTCCGGCGAGCACCGCCAGCATTAGAGCCTGATCGCCTCAGGTGCCGGTCTCGGAACAAATACCTCCTGGCAGTGGCATAGGCGAATGCCCGGCTTCCTGCCGAGTGACGGAACGATTATGTCTTCAGCAAAAGCGTTCCCTGGTTGATGGTCGGATCGGTGGGATCCCGGGCCCAGATGTTCACGCCGCTGCTTGTCTGGAACACCTTGAACGAGTCGGGATCGCTGATGTGGATCCGATCAATGACCTGGCTTCCCCACAGGATCGAAAGCGTCTGCCCGTTATACTTCGCGCCGGTCGCTACCAGGTTATCCAGCAGGACGTCCGGTGCCACCGGCGTCGGTTCCGCGCTGCTCATGCTCACCTGGCCCGTGAACAACGTGGGCGTTTCCAGGTTGAGGAAACCACCGTGCGAGGTCACCGTCTGATCAAATCCACCGGCCACCTCGAGTTGGCTCATGAATTCCAGAGTCCAGTCACCAATACCCAGCGTATTGGTATCGAGGATGGCAGTGCCGCCAGCTTCCAGATCGGTGCTTCCCGTATGATTATAGACCGACGATTGCCCCAAAACTACCAACGTATGGTCTGCTACCGCCCCAACCGTTCCATTTAAAGTATCGTAGGGCGCAATATCGACGGCCAACCCGCCCGGGGGCGCGGCGTTGCTGAAATCAATGTTCAGCGTGCTGTTGTCTTCGGCGGTTATGGCTTGTCCGCCAAAACCGTAGACGTCAAGATCCAGCTTGGCATCCCACAACGTCAGCGCCGGCGCATTTGTATCGGACGGGGCCGGAATTCCATAATTCAGAGTGGCACCGTTCAGGTCTGATCCACCCAGAATACCAGAGCCCGACGGCATAAAGGCAGTGTCGGTTGCCGTGGGCACGCCAGGTGGCGTCCAGTTCATGCCATTCGTAAGACTGCCGCCATTACCGTTGAAGGTCTTGTCAACCATGACCGCCTCCTCCCCGGCAGCCGGCGACCGACGACGCAGCCGAACCGGCGAAGCCCGGACGCGCCCGGTGGACCATTGCCACCGACGGGCCTGGAACAGGGGCGAGCACAAGCGCGCCCAAGCTCGCCAACGTGATGACTCTGCTCAACATAGGTCGTCCTCCTGTTGATCGTCCACACTGCGTCTAGCCAGGCTGGGTCAATCCCATGCTCTTCAGCCATCTCAACTTTGGTTGGCTCGTTCAGCGTCACATCTCGGAAGATCGCTTGCGGCAAGTACAAAGATCGCTTGCGACAAGTATGAACGCTTGCGGCAAGTACAAGGATGGGAAGCCGGGTTCTTCCTCGCTATGCGGATTCGGGTAATGGGCGGCGGGTCGCGTGATCGTGTCCCGTATTCTCTGGCCGGCGACCACAGGCTGCGACAATTTGACTCCGACTCGACGGAATGAGCGTGCTGCGGTCTCGACATTCATGGGGCGCGTCAATAGCCTCGAGTGGATGATTCCGGCCATCATCCGCTAGAGCAGTTCATGGCGCCAGGCAGCTCATCGGCAGTCAAAGTGATCTTTCTCGCGCCGGCACTCGGCAGTTGGCTGCGTGCCGCCCTGCCGGCGCTACTTTACGGCGTCCGCCTGTGGGCCGCCGTCTGCCTGGCGCTGTTCGTGGCGTTCCAGTTGGAACTCGACAACCCATTCTGGGCCGGCACCTCGGCCGCGATCGTCTGCCAGCCGGTGCTCGGTGCGTCGCTGCGCAAGGGCTGGTTCCGCATGGTCGGGACTGTCATCGGTGCGATCGCGGCGGTCGTGCTCAGCGCCCTCTTTCCGCAGAGCCGCGCCGGCTTCCTGCTCGGCCTTGCACTGTGGGCCGGCGGCTGCGCGCTGGTCGCCACGCTGTTGCGCAACTTCGCGTCCTACGCCGCCGCCCTCTCCGGTTTCACCCTGGCGATCATCGCCGGCGACGAACTTGGCGCGGTAGGTGGCGCCAACGGCGATGCCTTCAACCTCGCTGTCGCCCGCGGCGCAGAGACCTGCATCGGCATCGTGTGCGCCGGCGTCGTACTCGCCAGCACCGACCTCGGCGGTACGCGCCGGCGGCTGGCAACCTTGCTCGCCAGCCTGTCGGCCGATGTCGCCGGTGGCCTGATGCGTGCACTACAGGTGCCGAGCTCCATGCAGGCAGAGTCGCGGACGGAGCGCCGGCGACTGGTCATGCAGGTCTCCGGCCTCGCGACAGTGATCGACCAGGCGGCCGGCGAAATCTCGCATGTGCAAGTCCGCCCACGTGCCATCCAGGCCGCGGCAGACAGCCTGTTCGATGCACTTATCGCCTGGCGCTCGGTCGCCAACCATCAGGAATTCCACCCCGAAGCCGGCGCGCAAGCACGACGAGTGCGGGAATGCCTGCCGGCCATTCTGACGACCTCGGAGGGGGCGATCGATCCGGTGCGATATAGGAACGACCCCCTGGCGATGCGCGCCGTCATGCAGATAGCGGCACGGCGGCTGGTGGCATTGCCGGCGGAGACGGCGTCGCTGCGGTTGCTCTGCGACGGCACGGCCGAGGGATTGCTCGCAGTCAGCCGCGCCGTGACCGGCGTGGTGAGGCTCAGCCACCCGGCGCTGATGCCGAGGCTGCGGCGCACCGCACGGCTGCGTGTGCCGGATCTGATGCCTGCGCTGATCAATGGCGTGCGGGCGTTCCTTACGGTCGGCGCGGCGGCGTTGGTCTGGATTTGGACCGCCTGGCCAAACGGAGCCATGTTCATCGCATTCGCGATGCTCGCAATCGTGCTGTTCGCGCCACGGGAGGATGCCGCCTACGCGAGCGCCAGGAGCTTCGCGACCGGCGTCGGACTCACTGCCGTTTTCGCCGGGGTGGTTGCCTTCGCATTGCTGCCGCACCGGACGAGCTTCGCCGGCTTCTGCACGGTGCTCGGCTTGGTGCTGGTGCCGGCCGGGGCGCTGTCGGCGCAGTCCTGGGAACAAAGCCTGTTCGTCGGGCTGACGGCGCTCTTCATCCCGCTGCTCGGCCCGTCAAACCCGGAGACCTACAATCCACAGCAGTTCTATAATGCCGCGATTGCCTTGGTCAGCGGGATTGCCTTCGCTGCGCTGGCAATGCGACTGCTGCCGCCGATGCCGCCGGTGAGGCGGGCACGGCGGCTGCTGGCGCTGTCCTTGCGCGACGTGCGTCGTCTCACACATGGCAAACTGCCGCCGTCCTCCGCGGAATGGGAAGCAAAGATGTACTCCCGGCTTTCTGCGCTCCCGGCCTCGGTTGATATCCTGCAGGGTGCCCGGCTGGCGGCGGTACTCTCGGTCGGCAGTGGGATTATTCGCTTGCGACGCATCGCGCGCCGGTTCGGGCTCGATGCCGAGTTGAGGGGAACGATGGCCGCGATCGCCACGGGTGACAGCGCGGCAGGGATGCGGGAGCTGGACCGATTCGACCGTGCCCTTGCGGACCTGCCCCCCGCACTGCCCGGGGCCAGGTTGCGGCTGCGCGCGCGAGGTACGATCCTGTCCATCGCCGACGTGCTGTCGGAGCACGCCAGCTATTTCGACGCCAAGGTGGGGCCATGAGGTACACGGAGCTCAATCTGCTAGGCGTTTATGTCGCCCCGATCGCGCCGATGATGGTCGCCGCCTGGGTGCTGCTGATCCCGGTCCGCCGCCTCGCCGACCATTTCGGGCTGCTGCGCTATGTCTGGCACCCGGCGCTGTTCGTGTTCGCCGTTTACATGCTGCTGCTATCGGCGCTCGTGCTTCTAGCGGGTAGGATCGCCGGCTGATGGCGAACGCTGATTTCCAGGCAAGGACGCAAGCGCGCGAGGCGCCGCGGCCGCCACCGGCCCCCGCCGACCTGGCGCCGACGCGCCGGCTGCACGCCGTGCCGGTGCTGGTGACGCTGGTCGGGCTGGGGCTGGCCGGTATCGCCACATGGGCAATGTGGCAGGCGTATATGGCGGCGCCCTGGACGCGCGACGGCACGGTGCGCGCCTACGTCGTCACCATCACGCCGGAGGTCTCCGGCTGGATCGTGCAACTGCCGGTCATCGACAACCAGTTCGTTCACAAGGGCGACCTGCTGATGGCCATCGACCCGACCGACTACGCGATCGCGGTGGAGCAGACGCAGGCCGCCGTCTCCCAGGCAAGTGCCAATGCCGAGAATGCCGAGCGCGAGGCACAGCGGCGCGCGAAGCTGACTTTGTTGGAGACGTCGGAGGAGGAGAAGCAGAGCTACCAGACCAGCGCGGTTGCCGCGGCGGCGCAGGAGCGCCAGGCCACTGCCAATCTGGCCCAGGCGCGGGTCAACCTGCAACGCGCGACGATGCGCTCCCCGGTCAACGGCTACGTCACGAACCTGCTGGTGCAGGCTGGCGATTATGCGACGGCCGGGCAGAGCGCGCTGTCCGTCATCGATGCTGATTCGTATTGGGTGGATGGCTATTTCGAGGAAACCTCCCTCGGTGCAATCCATGTCGGAGACCGGGCGACGGTCAAACTGATGGGCTATGGGGCCGTGCTGCAAGGCCACGTCGCCAGCATTGCCCGCGGCATCACGGTCTCCAACGCCACGGCGGGACAGGGGGGGTTAGCGCAGGTGAACCCGATCTTCACCTGGGTGCGCCTGGCACAGCGCGTGCCGGTGCGCATCAAGATCGACCACGCGCCTGATGGCGTACTTCTTGTCGCTGGCCAGACCGCCACGGTGCAGATCGAGCCGAGCGTGGACCGCCGTTAATCGCTGAAGGACACTGGGTTTATAGCTTAGGGTGTTGAAAGCTTCCGTGGATGGTGCGCCGGCGGGCGACGGCGGCGGCGCCACAGCACGCTCGCATAGCCGACGGCGGCCAGTAACAGCACCGCGCCCGCTACAAGGAACAGGGTGTCCCCTTCGCCGACGCCGCGGTAGCCGGCGGCGCCCAGAACGTGCATCGCCGTACGCACGAGGTCGCGCAGATCATCGAACATCACGGTGAGCTCGAACGAGATCACGAATGCGACAGCATAGAATAGTTGTGGGTGGTCATGCTCGGCGATGGTCAGGCGCGACATCAGGAATTTGGCGAGAGCCCCCTGCCGCGCCATCAGCCACGCGACCGCCCATACCACGACGACGCCCAGCACCGCGCCGGCCAGCAGATCGGACGGATAGTGGATCCCAAGATAAAGCCGAACCAGGCACATCCACAACGCGGAGTACAGCATCGCGGCCACTCCGAGCGGCCGGTTAAGCCGGAACAAGCCGCAGGACAGAGCGAACCAATAGGTGGCGGAATCGCTGGGGAAGGAATTCCACTTCTCCAAATTCACTGCGAATGCCAAGGACGGGGCGTGGTAGCCGATGCCGGCGGCATACATCGGGCGTACGCGGAACGGCAGCGCCGCGGCCAGAGCCCGGTTCAACGCCAGCGCGACGACGGCGCCAATGATCGCGGCGATAATGATCTGCCGGTTGCGCAGGCGCCGGTCCTGCTCCGGTGCGAACCAGAACCACCAATAGAGGGTCAAAAAGACGGCCCCTTTGAAGAAGAAATTGTTCTCCTCGTATGCAGCGATTCGATCTAGCAACCAGTTGCCGCACAGGCCGTTTACGGCGTGAAACACCGCCAGGTCGAGATGCATATTGCTCGCCTCACCGTCCTGACTTTGGCTTAATAGGAATGCCACGCAATTGCAGCTACAATATTGCGTGATTTCTTTGTCACGATCCAGGAATTAATGCTCAACCGTCCGTCTCCCATGGCGGCCCTGGGCACGCCGGGCGGTTCTGTTACGCTCGTGCCATGATCCGAACTGGCGCCGTAGATCTGGGGCGGGCAGCCGCCGCCTCTACTCAACCAGGGGACGCCGTTACCGGGCGGCGAGGGCACCATGCCGCCGGTTGGCAGCGGCGCGGCGACACCTCCCCTCGGCGGTGGTGGCATGCTCTGGCCCCCCGGGCGTCCCAGACGCCCAACTTCAAGCAGGGAGTCAACACCGCTTCGCGAATGACAGTCTCAGCCTGGAAGCCGGCTCAGACCACACAGGTGCCCTGCAAAGACCTGTGCTGAAAGGGGCGAAATTGCGTGGTGGGGAACGGCCTGGCGGCCCGTCAGGCCCGGCGCGACGACGGCACACCCCATGTCGCCGCAGACGGGCGGAAGTCAGCGCGCGGCGGCCGCGGTTGCTCGAACCTGCCCTCGATGCGCTCGACCAACCAGTTCGCAACGTACTCAGGATGGGTCGTCTGCCCGAGTTCTTCGGCAGGCACCAAGCCGACGTCCAGGCTGCCGACCAGGTGCGACCAGACCGAGCTTGGGCCATCCGGCAGATAGGCGTGGTACCCACACATCAAGTAGCTAACCTTTCCCGGATAGCGGCGAGGGCGGTAGTTCTCCAGCGCGGTGACGCTCCCCTCGAACACCGCCCGGACCGCTTGGGGCAGCGAGTCCGGCGTTTGAATGAACGATTCCGTTCGGCATAGTCGCATGACGACTTTCTGAAGCAGCGCACGCACGTGGCCGGAGACTTCACCAGGTCGCATCGACCGCAGCGCCGCCCAGGCTTCCCGCATCCGGCGAACTCCCAGATAGGCAATCCGAAACCGCAGGGGCCAGTGGCGGGGATGAGGGTAGGTGTCCAGGAACGCCAGCAATCCGATGGTTTCGCCCTCTGCCAACAGCCGGCGGGCTATTTCCATCGCGACCAGCCCGCCGAAGCACATCCCGCCCAGAAAGTACGGCCCGTGCGGCTGTGCATCTCGAATCGCGGCGACATAGGATTCCGCCATGGCCTCGACCCGGTCGTTCGGCTCATCTGTCCCTTCGAATCCCCTGGCCTGGATTCCGTAGACCGGACGTCGGCCGGGTAAGGCCTTGGCAATCGGCAGCAACCGCGTCGTACTGCCCCCGACCGGATGCACCAAAAACAACGGCGCACTGTCGTCTCCCGGGCGCAGCAACACCAGCGGGGAATAGCCGGCCACCGACTTTCGCCCACCAAGGATCTCGGCCATTCCCGCGATGGTCGGGGTTTCGTAAATCCAGGTGAGCGGGAAGGTTTGGCTGGTCGCCCGTTCGATCTGCAGGCTCAGCCTGAGCATTGCGAGCGAGTCGCCGCCGAGATCGAAGAAATTGTCGTCGACGCCGATCTGCTCGGCGCCAAGACAATCGCGCCAAAGATCGACGAGGAGCCGCTCAAGCGGCGTGCGCGGGGTGACTGACGCCTCGGCCGTTTGCGGCGACCCATCGTCTGGGGATGGCAGCGCCTTGCGGTCGATTTTGCCGTTCGGCGTCAGCGGAAAGGCATCGAGCAGCACGAAGGCCGCCGGCATCATGTAGGGCGGGAGCTTCTGACGGAGCAATTCGCGCAAGCTCGCGACCGCAACGGACGCGGGACTGGCCGTGATCAGGTAGGCAACGAGCCGCTTTTCGCCGGGCCGGTCCTCACGTGCGACGACCACGGCATCGCGGATGCCGGGGTGCAGCCGCAGCGCCGCCTCAATCTCGCCCGGCTCCACCCGAAAGCCACGAATTTTCACCTGGTGATCGAAGCGGCCGAGAAATTCGAGCTGGCCGTCCGGCAGTTGCCGAACCCGGTCACCCGTCCTGTAGAGCCGGGCAGCCAATGCCTTGCTGAAAGGATCGGGAATGAACCGCTCCGCGGTCAGCTCCGGGCGGTTCAGGTAACCGCACGCGACGCCGTCGCCACCGATGCAGAGTTCGCCTGCGACCCCTATTGGGACCGGCTCGTCTTCACGATCGAGCACGTAGAACGTTGTGTTGGCGATCGGCCGCCCGATCAGGACGCCCTGCTGCCTCTCGATCTGCGCGACGGCCGACCACACCGTCGTTTCGGTCGGGCCGTACATGTTCCACAGCGACGCACAACGCGGCAATAGCGCCGCGGCAAGTTCCGGCGGCCATGCCTCGCCGCCGCAGAGGATCTTCAGAAACCGGTTGCCTTCCCAGCCAGTCTCCAGCAGCAGCCGCCATGTCGCCGGCGTCGCCTGCATAATGGTCGCACCGCACTCGCTCATCAGCGTGGCGAGCCGGAAACCGTCGGCGGCGACCTCGGCCGGGGCGATCGTCGCTTGCGCCCCGACCAGCAGTGGCAGCAGTAGCTCCAGCGCCGCGATGTCGAAGGACAGGGATGTGACCGCCAGCATGCGGTCGTTTTCAGTGATCCCCGGCTCGCGTTGCATCGCTGTGAGAAAATTGACCAGGGCGTAGTGCGGAATTTGTACGCCCTTGGGCCTTCCGGTCGAACCGGATGTGTACAGCACATAGGCAACGTCACTCGCGCGCCGCACACCTGCCGGACCGGGACAGGCGGGCGGCTCGGACAGGGCATCGAGGCAGAGGATCGCGGCACTTCCGGCAGCCAGCACCCCGCGCAGGCTCTGCTCCGTTACCACCACCCGCGGCCGGGCGTCCGCGGCAATGAAGGCAAGCCGGTCCGTGGGGAGGTTCGGATCGAGAGGCACGTAGGCGCCGCCTGCCTTGAGGATGCCGAGCAATCCGACGACCATGGCGGGGGAGCGCCGGACGTGCAGGGCAACGCGGTCTCCGGGGCCGACGCCGAGGTGGTTCAGACAGCGGGCCAGGCGGTCGGATTGTTCGTGCAGATCGCGGTAGCGCAGCCGCTGCCCCTCGAACGCAACGGCAAGCTGGTTCGGCCGGCGTAGCGCCTCGGCCGCGAACAGTTCCTCGACGCGCCGATCCCGCGGGTAGCCGGCGGCGGTGTCATTCCAGCCGGCGATGACCTGGGTGCGCTCTTCCGGCGGCAGCAGGTCGAGCCGCCCGATCGGCATCTCCGGATCGCGGAGCGCGGCGAGCAATCGCAAGAACCGCCGCAGCAGCCGCGCAACCGCGGCGTTATCGTACAGCGTCGGATTGGCTTCGAACTCGACACGCCAGGGGCCCCGGCCTGACCCATCATAGACAACGTGAACATTGATGTCTTCGACGGGACCGTTGGAAATTGGGACGGTCGCGCCGCGCGCTCCGGCAAAGCCTGCCTCATAGCCGAACGGCCGCACGCTGACGTACTGCCGTACGATCGGCCGATCGACGCGGTGAAGGTCGCGGCGTAGATCGGCGATGCGATAACGCTGGTGGCGAAGCCCGGCGCGTGCCTGGCGGCGCATCTGCGTGGCCAGTTCGCGCACCGGCATCTCCGGGCGAACCTGCAGGCGCAGCGGCACGACGTTCATCATCATGGCCGGGGTCTGCCGAGCGACCGGCGTCATCCGCGCCGCCATCAACTGTCCCAGGACGACGTCCTCGGCGTCGGTCAGGCGATGAATGAAGATCGCCGCCGCCATCGTGAGTGCCTGCGGCGCGGACAGCTCCACGCTTCGGGCAAAATCCTGCAACTCTGCCGCCGCGTCGGACGACAGTTCGGCGACATGACGCAGCCACGGACCCGCAGCCGGTGTGGCCTGCACGCTGAGGCTGGGCGGTTCCGGACAGTCCGCCATCAGATCCCGCCAGAACTGTCGGTCGGCCTGGAAGTGTGGGGAAGCGCGATAGGCTGCGTCCTCCTCGATCAGAGTGGCATATGAGCCAAGCGGCATGGGCGCCACCTCGTTTCCGGCAACGAGGGCTGAGTAAACCTCGCAGACCCGCCGAGCGATCAGCGATGCGCCATAGGCGTCCATGATCAAGTGGTTGTAGCGCTGATACCAGAGGAACTGTTCTGGCCCGGAGCGGAACAGGGCAAACGCGGCCAGCGGCCCGGCGCTGAAATCAGGCGGCTGCCCCATGTCCGCGCGCATCGCCGCTTCGGCTGCCGCGATCGGATCGCTCTCGGAGCTGACATCCCGATACGTCACCATCGGTTTCATCGTCGGACTGATCGATTGCCTCGGTCCGTCCGGGAACTCGAGCAAATACATGCGTAACGGTTCTGCCTCGAGAACGACGTGGTGCAATGCCTGCTCGAACAGGACGGGATCGACCCTGCCGTCGATCCGGGTATACTCGGCGATATTGTACCCGGCACTCGGCGCGCCCGCCTTGATCGCGTACCAAATGCCTGCTTGCGCGGCTGACAGCGGGATTTCCACGATTGATCTCCCCGCCTGGCCGTGGGAATTGTCATTGCTCAGCATGATTGATCCGGGTCATTACGGGGCGACAAATCTCCGGCCCTCCAGCTTGTGTCTGCCGATGTTACAATCGAATTGCGATCGAATATAGACCACTTGTACTGCGCCTTTTGGATAGTCAGGTCGTACTGCGCCTTTTGGATAAGTCAGCAATGGTCTTAATCACTCAGACACAGCCAACCGCCTCCGTAATGGGGTGGTCCGAGCGTGTTGTTTGCTTCCCCTCCTGCAATGCCGCTCGTGGCGAAAGCCGCTGTCCGCCTGTGCGCGTTCTGGTCGTCACCACGCGGTTCCAGGTGCAGATCGCGTGGCGACGGCCTTCGCCAACGCCGGATGTGAAATCGAGGCGATCTGCCGGCATTGCGAGTTGCTGATGCGCATACACGTCGTGCAAGGCAGCGGCTCGAATTTCAGGATGTGAAATGGCAATTCACCAAAACAGACAATAGCCAAACGCCCCAGGATTGCCGGCGGGGGCTCTGTCCGCAGTCACTCGGATTCATCACAAGGCTGATATCAATACCTCCGGGCGCAAGCCTATACTGCACACGTGCGACACCGAACATCCGCCGCCCGGCTTCTTGCAGCGAGCGTGTCGCCGTTCGGCGCGTTTTCGCTGCGCTTTGTCCGGACGCTTGTGCTTTCCCGGCTTCTGATGCCCGACCAGCTCGGGGCGGCGATCCTGCTCCTCTCGATGCTGACCGCCTGTGAATTAGTCACGGACGTCGGGCTCGGTCGATTCGTAATGGTCGCGGATAAGTGGGAGAGAGCGCAAACCGTCGCGGCGGCACGCCAGATTACCATAGTGCGCGGCGCGCTCCTGGCCGCACTGATCGCCTGCTTTGCCCCGGAGCTTGCAGCCGTTTTCGGCGCACCCGCCCTGGCAGGCAGCGCCGCCTGGCTCGGACTGATCAGCTTCACCTACAGCCTGAAGAATTGGCGCCTCGATCAGGTCCAGCGCGAGTATCGCTACGGTCCGGAGGCGATCACCACAATTTTGTCAGGATGCGCAGCAGTGCTCGCGCTGGTTCCCGGCTTCCTGCTGTGGCACGACCACCGCGTCATCCTGTTGTCTCTTTTCAGCGAGGTTGCCACCTACGCTGTCCTATCGCACGTCCTGGTCCCGCATGAAGCGGTGGAGAAGGTAGACCCTTCCGTACGACGAGCGGCGCTGGCCTACAGCCTGCCGCTCATGGCCAATGGCGTCTGCCTCATGCTCATCAAGCAACTGGATCAGATCGTCGTCGCCAATTTCTTTGGTCTGACAACCTTGGCGGTCTATGCACTTGGCTTCAATCTTGCGGTGACCCCGAGTTCGCCCCTTCAGGCAATATCTCAGAAGATCGGTTTGCCCCTACTCGGCAATACCAGGGCATCCATAGAGAGGTACCGCCGGACGTCGACCCTGATTGTCCTTGGCATGACGCTGCTTGCGGCCGCTTACGCCTTGCCCGTGGGTCTTGCGCTCGATTATGTCGTCCCGGCTTTGTATGGAGGCCGATACAAACTCGCGCCGGGCTTTGCGACGTTCGCTATGCTCAGCGCATACCTGCGCCTCTGTCGCAGTGGGCCGACGATGTTGCTGCTGCAGCGCGGCGCGACCGGTTTGCTCGCGGTGGGCAATATGGTCGGTGGTGTGGGCGCGCTCGGAGGGCTGCTGGGCGGTTTTGTGTTCAGGCGGCTGGACTGCGTCATGGCCGGGTTCGCATTGGGTGACCTGGCCTCGTTTGTCACCTATCTTTTTCTCGTGCGGCGGGACGTACCCGTCAATCGGACGCTGAAGCATTGTGGCTTCCTGACAGTGGGTATAGCCGGCGCTGCGACAGTACTTTGGGCGGTTCCTGACCTCGGCCCGATGCTGCGGATCCTGATACTCCTGGCGGGCACCGGAGCCATAGCGATCGACTCCGCATTGATCTGGGGCGGTTACCGCGGACAGTTCACGACGGTACCAACGGCTCGACCGGCAGGCGTTTTCAGTCAGGTCACCGGAGTCGCTCCTGAATGACCACGGCGGTTCGGGCTCTTGGCGCAGTATTGCACGCCACAGTCAGGCGGGCGTCACGCGTGCAGGGTGTGGGGGCCCTCGGACAGTTGTTGGTCCCTGCGGGCCTCTGCGATTGGACCGCTTGCCCCTCTGCGCCCCCGAAGCGCACAAAAGGCCGGACAATCATCGATGACCAGGAAGCAAGCGGGCTGCATTGTCGGAATCACCCTCCTGGTCACATGCGCGGCTGCCGCCGCGGCCAGCCGCGTGCAAGGTGGAAGGCTGCAGTTCCGCATCTGGCAAGCCCTCTCTGGGAAGGCCCATGGCGAGCGCTACCTCGCAGCCGGCGGTATCTTGCTCCATTATGGGACCTTCGGCCGCGGTCCACCGGTGCTGGTGCTGCACGGCGGTCTGGGCTCGGCTGTCGATATGCGAAATCAGATCGAGGCGCTGGCCAATGCGCATTTCGTCATCGCCCCCGACCTCCGCGGAAACGGCAGATCAGGAGATACCGCTGCGCCGCTAAGCTATTCGGGCATGGCCGACGACATGGTGAACCTGCTCGATGCATTGCGGTTCCATGCTGTCGATGTTGTAGGCTGGAGTGATGGCGGCATCGTCGGACTTGAGCTTGCCATGCACCATCCGACGCGCGTCAGTAAGCTCGTCGTCATCGGAGCAAATTTCGACCCAACCGGGCTGCGCAGCCAGCCTCCACCGGTCAACCTGCCGCAGCGGGCGCGCAAGGTGCTGACATTGTGGCGCACTCAGCCGCATTACACCGAGGACATGCTCGGCACGATCGGTGTTCCCACGCTGGTGATGGCGGGTGAATTCGATGTAGTGCGGCGGGCACACACGGATGCTCTCGCCCACGCCATTCCGGATGCGGAGGAATACATCATTCCGAAAGCCGACCACCGCGCACCGTTGACGAGGCCTGAGCAGGTCAATGCGCGGATTATTGCCTTTCTCGACAATGCGACGCATCCCGGGCCTTAGAGCCGGCGCATGTCGAGGCAGGCGGCGGCAGCGAGCATGGTGAATTGTGAATCGGCACCGAGCGAAGCGTCCCTGTACTAGTGCGTCGGTATCGGTGATTGAGGTCAGGCGGGCACGACCGCCGGTTGAAAGCCTTTGGTAACCAGCCAGGCCACATGAGTCCAGGATGGTGAGAATCAACAAGCTGGTCGCCCTGAAGCGCTCCGATGGCAAAGATGTCTGGGTGAACGCCGGCCTCGTCCGGCTTGTTTCTCCTGCCATCACGGGCAAATGCACGATCTGGTTTTCCGTCGATCACTCTTATGAGGTGTTCGGCGATGCGCGGCAGATCGCCGAGGTACTCGACGCGGACTAAAAGAGAGGTACTTAACGCGGACTCAACGAAAAGGGCCACCCCTCGCGAGGCGGGCCGTCGGCGGGGTGACGCGGAACGTAGGGAGCGGGAACCGGGCGCACGGGGCGTTGGTAACCCGTAAAGGGGCGCGCGTCCGGTCGGGGTGTGGACGCGCGCTCAAGTCGGAAGAATGAACGGGCGTTGTCAAGATGCGCCCAGATGAAGGCTACCAGACTGCGACCGTGGAGGGAAGACCCGCATCTACTCGCGCCCCTTGCGGGCGAAGGGGGTGAGCGGGACGCGGCGGATTCTGAGACAACCTTGATGGAAGGCAGCTCGCCCGCGGGCAACGAACGTTAGAATCAATTCACTAGCTGTTGCTGTAGCGGCTATATTGCTTATACGGACAGGACTGTCCATGCACCCCCGCGGCATAGTACGGTCCGCGGCGGCTGCACGCTCCTGCCGAACATCGCCCGCGCCACGAGGAAGCAGTTATGCTGGCGCGGCATGGCCCATGATTGACCGGGGTTAACGTCGCGGCAATCGCGCGGCGACCTCCCACGTTGGCGATCAGCAAGATTTCGCACATTCCGGTGCGGCGGCATTAAAGCAGCGACACGACTGGTGAAACGGCACGGTGGCGCCTTGCCGGACTGTGGCGCGTTCACCTAATCGCAGCGCCATGCCCA
>DATHNI010000049.1:0-19227 GCA_035486135.1 Acetobacteraceae bacterium | reverse complement strand
TCGCCGGATCAACCTTGTTTATGTCGAAACTCTTGCCCGGCTCGATGCCGATCCGCATCATCCGGGCTAGAATCGGCTGGGCGGTGATGTGTGGTGGCTGAAGCTTTAGGATTTCAGCAGCAGCGGCACCACGACATAGTCCGCAGCCCGGGTCCCAGTGGTACGCCACCCGGGGGAAACGAACACGTCAGTCCACATGTCGAGCATTGGCAGCAAATAGTAGCGCCCATGCGTGTCTGGGACCGAGACGATCATCGGCCCCTTGGTCAGGTCGAGCCAGGCGCTGGAATACAGCGTGTCGAAGTTCGGCCGAACCACGACCCTCATATCCGCTATCCGCCGGCGGGAATTCTCCGAGGCCCGCGAACGAATTCATCGGCGTGTGAATGCCTTCAGGCCTGGCGACGTGGGTCAACTGCCTGCGCGTGATGTCCATCGTCACCAGCGGGTAGAAATACAGGTACGCCGCTACGCCGATGGAATGTGCTTCCTCCTCGCTGATCGGGTCGGCCGCGCGCGCCGTCGGACCGGGGCCGACCGCGAGCGCCGCACAGACTAGTAGGGCAAGGACGAAATGAGGCAAACGACCGGACATGATGTCGTGTTCCCTGCAAGCAATGTCCATCCGGGGCCTATTGCCTAGCGGGAACGTCCACTAGTCACTATGCAAAACCGGCAGGAATGGTCCTCAGGAGGAGGTGGGCCGCTCAAGCGTGCGGCACATATTCAATCATTGCTACCGCGCGCGCCACGGGATTCGCGGCAGGCCGTACACGCCGGCCGCGGTATCCGGCATGCCCAGGACTACAGTTCTGGCGAGCACGTTAGCTTCTAAGTGACCGAGCGGTTTTTGGACACCTGTCCGGACGCTCGTATGGTTCTACGCGGCGTCAGCTTGCAGGCTCAACGGCAATCGCGAGAGCTTCGGAGATCACCGCCGTTACGGTGTCACCGGACTTGATCATCTTCATACTCTGCTGACCTTCAGGGGTCACGACGTTTTCGGTCCGGATCTGGCCGCCCGACGGCTCGACAAGCCGGATCGTATGCGCGTCCAAATCCGTATCGACCACGGTCCAGGTCTGCACCATCTTGGCGCCGAAGGCCCCGGCCGGCAACTGCCCTGGCGCCGCCCGCGTGGCCGCAGCCGTTAAGCTGTTGTTTGGCAGCTTGGATTTGGAGGGAGAAAGCACGTAGGTGACAGACGCGTGGTACAGCACGTTTACAGTGTCGCCAGGCTTGACCTGGGGCAGGTTGTGGACCTCGTTGCCGACTTGCAGCGTCTGGCTGTTCCCCCGTGGACCGACAAGCGTGACAGTCCGTGTGGCAAGATCAATCGCCGTGACCTTGGCGTGAAGCGACATGGTCTCTGACCCACCGATTCCAGCCATACCGGACGCCTGCGCTCTCGCTGGCGTCGGCAACGATGAAAACAGTGCAGGCAAGCCTGCCAGCAGCAGGCTCACAGAAAACGTCCCGGTGCGCTTGCGAATTCCGCCTATCATCGAACCGTCCCTCTTAGTGTATGAAGATCTCGACGCGGCGATTCTGCGGTGCACGCACACCGGGACCGGTCGGCACCGGCAGATGTGTCTCGCCAAAATCTTGCGTCACGATCGCCTCAGGTGGCAGCACCGGGGCAATTGCTGACACGTATGGAGGCGGGGTTCGGCGCGAGCTATGCGAAATCGGCAAGTATTGCAGGGCTTGCGGGGAAACCAGCGAGCCTGAACCCGTGCCGGGGCTCGCTGTCCAAGCTAAAACCTCGATCAATGCACAGTCAGACGCACGTTGCGCATTGTATCGGCGAAACGTGACAGATGGGTAGCGTCCAACCCGCGATCTGGACTATTGCGCAGGGCCATCGCTGTACATCGATGAAGGCTTGCGAGGAATCGCTGCCGATGAAAGTCGGATGCACTTAGATTCGGTCGCCAGTGAAGGCATAGATGCATCCTTCCCCATTGATTGTTCCTTCAATATGGGGGCCGCGCACCTGTCCGGCGATCGTGCCATTATTTGCCTGACCCGAAAACGAGCCGTCCAGCGACATGGCCGCCTGGAACGTTGGCGTCGGATTGCCGGGCACGTTCGGGTGCGGGATGGCGTAGCTGAATTGGCCGCTGCTTATCGTGACGATTGATTGGCCGGGCGTTGCGCACCAATTGGTTCCCGTGGCTTCACTGGCCGTGCCCGTGACCCGAATTGTGTTTCGATAAGAGCCGTCGAAAGAGCTTACGGAAGCAGGCGGCGTCGTGCTTTGCTGTACTGGGGCCGATCCAGCACAGGCGGCAACAATCAGCATTAGAGGAAGCGGCCACAGTCCGATTCCGAGCATGTCGGTGACCCGGTATCTCGTAGTGCAACTTGAGAAGATGCTCATTTTCAGGTCTCCGCGGATATCGGCGCTCCGAGCCTCGATGTGAAGATTGCCCGATCGGGTGCAGCTCGTCCTCGTCCCTATGTCCGTCGAAGCGTTGCCGTGGAGGCCCGATCGGCTAATACATCATGGCCGCGTCCAAAATTGGCGCGGTTGCTGATACGTATGAGGGTTTGTTCCGCCGACAGCTATGCATAATCAGCCAATCGAGACGAGCCCACACGAAAGTCGACCAGACTTTGGCGGCACCCTCCACGAAGCACATGGCTTTTGGGAAAAGCTGGCTCATAAGATTTCATCCCAGCACAGATCGGCTCCGGATCAGTCCGAAAATCGCATGTCCACCACAGGATCTACCAACCAAAGGTTGTTCTGCGATTCTCTTAGCGCAATCCTGGCGGGAAAGATAGTCGGGGCGGAAGATGGCATTGCCTGCCTGTCGCCCTCTTCAACCGCCAGGGGGCCGCGCTTGAAGAATCACCCCCCATGTCAAGCGCTTCTTCAAGCGATCGCCCTCGGGTCCCAACGCGCATCACTTGCGCGCGCCGTGCACGAGCATAAGATTGGCCGGTGAAGTGTTGCCCCCATCCCCTCCGCCAGACCCGCGCTGTCCTCGGCCTTGTGGCCCTGGTAGCCATCGTGACAACCCTAACGGGGTGCGCCACGCCCGTTGGGGCCCCCTCCTCCTGGCGCAACCTGCCGCTCCCACCCACCCAGGTTACCAATCCGGAGGGAGGTGGTCCGCAGGTGACACGGTGGGGACCGCCCGACACATCGTCCACGGGCCGGGGTCGCTAACTCCACTCGGTCAATCACCGAGCCGTGTGGCCCGATCTCCCTGCATCGGACTGATCCCGTTCGTTCCCTGAGCAAAAGAATCGTGCGGAACAGGCCGCTCGGAGGAGCCGCTGTATCGCGATGAAGCACGATCATCTGGTGAACCGAGGGCGGGGTGACGTGAAAGAACCAAAGCGCCGTCTGGGCGATACTGGACCTTCGGATCCTGCCGGTTGGCGCACAATTCAACAATCACTTGCTAAAGTCATATCATGGAAAATGAGCGGCGCTTGCGAGAGTCAGACTGAACTACCGCGTCTTTCCCCGCGCGGCCACACGCCAGGTATCGACCACCCGGCCAGCGCGGCTCAGCACCACCTCATCGTGCAGATTGCTCACGACGCACACATGGTTCGGCACGATCCTGATGCGCTCCCCGAGCGCAGGTTTCTTCGGGCAGCGTGCGAGATCCAGCACGCCGTGTTCCTCGTTCAGACGCTCGAGCACGGCGTCCGGATAGCCGAGTATCAACCCGTATCCCGCCCCGACCGACGGTGCGACCAAGTCGCTCGTCAGGCTCTTCGTACCGGCATCGATCACCGCGCGGTCCTCGGTGGGCCGGCTGACGACGGTCGCGTGGAGATGCAGCGCGCAGTCTTCCAGGCTCGCCGCTCCGGCACCGACCGTAGCCCGGTCGTGATAAATATACGTGCCGACGCGCACCTCGGTCAGTCCGGCAACTTCATGCGCATGCCACGCATTCGGCGTGCCGCCGCCGGAGACAACAGAAATGGCTATTCCGGCATCGGCGAACTGGCGTTTCGCCGCGGCCACGAATTCCGCTGTCGCGACGGTGCTTGGGTAAGTCATCAGGCCCTCGAAATGCAATCCCTCGGCCGCCTCGGCGCGGCGCGCGAGATCCAGCGCCTGATCGACCGAGACAACGCCAGTACGTTTGTTGCCGCTGTCGAACTCCACCAACACGCCGATCGTGCGGCCGGCCTCGCGTGCGGCCTGCGCAACCGTCTCGAGCGCGAGCGAGTTGTCGAGTGCGACGCTCATCTTCGCGCGGCGCGCCAGTGCCGCGAGGTGCAGGGCCTTGCCGGGACCGATCAGCGGATAGGTGATCAGGATATCGTCGAGGCCGGCATCGATCATCACCTCGGCCTCGCCAAGCTTCTGGCAGGTGATGCCGCAGGCGCCCAGCGCCACCTGCCGGTGTGCGAAGGCAGGCATCTTGTGCGTCTTGATATGCGGCCGCAGGCGCAGACCGTGCCTGTCGCAGTAGGCCTGCATCTTCGCCAGATTGTGCTCCACCCGATCCAGATCGATCACCGGCACAGGGGTTTCCAATTCGTCAATCCGCATCTACTGCTCCTTGTCAGGCCGGCAGAACCGCGACGCAATCGATCTCCGCCAGGACGCCGAGATGTTTAGAGCATTTCCACCGTAACTGGAATCATTGAGGCCGCTGTCGTTGCGGGTTGACCACCGGTTGGCGGGCCAACCTGCCCTGAATGAAACTGGTGCAGCGACCCGGCCTGGCAGTGCGCGTCGATGAAGCCGGGCGCCAGGTAGCGCCCGTCCGCGTCGAGCGTCTCAGCGTCATCGGCCGGCAGCGACGGGGCGACCGAATGGATGCGTCCATCGCGGATGCGGGCGTCGCCGACGAACCAGGGGGCGCCGGTGCCGTCGATGATGCGGGCGCCGCGGATCAGCAAATCGCCTGGCATGAACTGACACTCCCATCATGCGGGCGCGGCTTGGACCGGGCGCACGGGTTCGGGAATCGGCTCGATGCGGCCGAGCACGACCACGTAGGAGAAGATGCCGACCAGCAGCACGATGCCTGCGACCAGGAACGCACCCGCGAAGGAGTGGGTCAAGCCGACGATGAAGCCGGTGATAACCGGCGCGGCGACACCCATCAGGTTGTTTGTGAAGTTGACGATGCCGCCGATCGTGCCGGTGCCGCCACGCGGTGCGATCAGCGATACGATGGACGAGCCGACCGGCGCTGCCGCCGACAGGCCAGCCAGCGCGATGGTGATCCACATGATGGCCCACACCGGATCGGTGGTGGTGACGGCACCGAATACGGTCAGGCCCAGCAGCATGCCGGCGATGAGCACCGCCTTGCGCACCTTCGTCTCGTCGTAACCTCGCGCGATCAGGTGATCGACCAGGAAGCCACCGATCAGCAGATCGGAAAGGCTCGCGAATATCCAGGGGATGGTGGTGTAGCCGGCCGATTTCAGGATGCTCATGTGCAGCGTCTGCACGAGGTAGCCGGGCAGCCATGTCAGGAACAGATAGAACGAATAGCCGTAGGCGGAGAAGCCGATGGTGAGGCCCCAGACCTTCCTGTTGCGCAACAGGTAGCTCAACATGGCATTGTTGCCGCCGGCTGGGACGCCTTCGGGCGTTGCTCCTCCGGCGACGATGTAATCGTGTTCGGGTTTGGTCAGACGCTTATCCGCGCTTGGATCACGATAGATCAGCCAATAGGCCACGCAGTATGCCAAACTCAGAACCGCCGTGATGCCGAAGCCCCAGCGCCAGCCAAGGTTGACGATGGCGAACGCCACCAGCGGCACGCCGATGACGTTGGAGAACTTGGCCGCGGAATCGAAGATGGCGGTCGAACGCGAGCGCTCGTTGCGCGGGAACCAATAGCCGGTGGCTTTCTGGCTCGCCGGAAAGGCAGGCGCCTCGGCGACGCCCAGCAACACCCGGGCCGCGAAGATGCCGCCAAACCCGCTGGAGATCGCCGTGATGGCCGATGCCACGGCCCACAGCAAGGCGCCCGCGCGCCCGACCGGTGCCACGCCGAACCGGTCGAGCACCATGCCTCCCGGCACCTGGAGAAGCGAGTAGGACCAGAAGAACGCGCTAAACAGCAGGCCCAGTTCTTCCGGGGACAGTTGGAAGTCCGCCTGCAACTGCGGCGCTGCGACCGACAGATTGATCCGGTCGATGTAGTTGATCAACACGCCAACGCCGAGCAATACTCCGATCGTCCAACGTCGTCCGGGGAGGCGCTGCGTGTTTGGTGCCATTTTGGAAGTTTCCCCTTGCCTGACGCTATCTTCAACGTCTGCCTTGCTGTCTTGTGTATCGCAGATAAACCAGACTTGGCAAATTGGCAGCGATTTCGATGGTCTGACGTGGATTGAACATGTGGCGGCGAAAGCCGTCGGTCGTGCCACACCGAAGCCCTCGCACCGCAGTGACGATTGCCAGGTTGCTGCCAGACACATGTCGCTGTGGCAGGTAACCAACCGCATCGCGCCTCGTCGCGCTGGAGAGTCCGCAGCGCAACCGTTGGCCGCAGCCAAACGCAAGTACGGCGTTCCGTTCTCCTGCTGTTAGACTGGGCGTGTGTGAGAACCGCCAGCCGAAAAGGAGAGGGAACGCCGTGCCTGCGTTTGGTTGCGGCCAACAGCCGCGCTGTGATCTCTGCGTCCTGGCGAACTTTGCGATGAATATACCAGAAACAGTCAGCACCTCACGGCCCGATTCATCCGTGAGCCCGCGGACCGCTGCCCCTGCGGGCCGAACCCTGACGCCACCGCAGAATCGGTGATGCGAGGCACCAGTCGTCAGATGGCGTGTCCGGGGTCGTGGCCGCGACAAGCAGCGCCGGCCCCGGCCGCTTGCGGTCACTCCTCGCCGTCGCCCTCCTCGTCGCCGCACTCGTCGCCGCATTTGCGGCAGTGGCACGGATCGCAGTGCCGCTTCTCACAGCATCCCTTGCGGCAATCGTCGCAGCACTTCGCGCAGCACTCCTCCCACACAGTCGTCGCCATCACCTCCAGCATCTTGACCGGATCCGTCGGATCGTCGCTGGCAATCACGATATCGCAGGAACGGGGCAGCTTCTCTGTCGCCATGTAACGGATGACGACCCCGAGGCACGAGCCCGGGTGCAGCGTCGCCGGAAACGGGTTGTTGACCAGTTTCCAGTGCCGGCTCTTGCGCCTGAACGCGACACTCGACACATGCAGCTTGCAGTCGCCGACATTGCAGATCGAGATCGTGCGTTCGACACGGCAGCAGGCCGGCACGGCGCCGAAGATGGTCGAGCCGGTCACCGCGAGTTTCCCTGCCGGCGCGGTGCCGGATACATGCACGTGCTTTGGCCCCGCCGGATCGCTGCTGCTCACCGTGATGGTGCCCGAGAACGTGCCGATTCCCGTCGGCTGGAAGCGGATCGGCAAGGCGATAGACGCGCCGGCCGCAATGATCAGCGGATAGGTGCTCACGCCCGGCGGCACGAAATCGGCCGACGAGGAAGTGACGCCGAACACCGTCAGTTTGCACGGTCCGTTATTGTGCAGGGTCAGCGGTTCGTCGCGATGTGCGTGAGTGCAGCATTCACCGAACGCGCCCCCGTCGGCGATCACCGTCTCCAGCGCGCCGGCGCCGCCGCGGCCTTCGGCCCCCACGTCGAGCACGGGCGTCACCGGGTCGTTGCTGACGATCTGGATCGTCGCAAACTCAAGCACGCCTGTGGTGGTCGGATCGAACGCAACCGTGAAGTCCACCTGCGCGCCAGGCGCGATGGCGAGCGGCGTGGTTGGCGCCGACAGCACGGTGAAGTCGGTCGAGCCGGCAACACGCTTCACGCTCAGGATCATCAGGTCGCGGTTGCCGACATTATAGACGCGAATGACGCGGTAGGTTGGCCCCTGGCAGACCGTGCCGAAGTGCAGATCGTCCTGCAGGCTGACGGCAATCGCAGGACCATAGAAGTGCTTCAGCGCGTTCAGCAAGGTGACGCCGCGTGGGCTGCCCCACCCGGTCACGGCATCCCATCCGGGAGTAACCGGATAACCGGTTACACCCAAAAAGTTGTTATTGGTGTCACCCGGCTCCGGCAGGATGTCGCGGAACCCGGTGCCGTTCAGCGCATAGATGACGGGATTGATGAACCCGACGTCCTGGTCCAGCGCAGCATTGAGCACGGCGATCAGCCCCGCCCACAGCGGCGCGGCAGCGCTCGTGCCGTTGGCCGGCGCCGGCGCCGGTACACCGCCAAGGATGAACGGATAGCCGCTGTTCGGACTGGCGTTGGACGATACATCCGGCACGCCACGGCCACGATGCCCATCGTTGACCGAGACAGGAACGTTGGCGTCGACCTGATACCAGGGCTGCGGGAAATAGTCGCTGATGCCACCGCCCGAGGCACCAGTGTTATCGTTCCACGCCCACTCGTCGCTGCTCAAGCCGATGACGTTGCCGATCGTGGTGCCGCCGCAACCCAGCACCCAGGGATCGCTGCCGGGGTACTGCACGTGCGCCTTACCGTCGAACAGCTTGGACTGTGCCCCCGTGTCGCCGGAGGCGATGCATACCGTCACGTTCTGGATCGCCGCATCCTCGAACATCTGCGACACGGCCGTGATCCAGCTCGTCGGGACGCCTTCAAGGAGCAACGTCGCTGCGTCGTCACCATCCGAAACGTAGAAGCTGGACGACAGTACGGAGCAAATCGGATCGCCCGCGCTCGGATGGATCACCCGCGCGATCAGATCGACCCAGCCCTTCTGCGAATAGGTGGTGAAGTAGACAGCGATCTGCGCACCGGGCGCCACCGAGGCTGCGATGAAGATATCCTGCGTCGTTTCGAAGTCCGGAAAACCGTTGTTCGGCGCGTCCACCGCAATACTGAGCACCGAGGGTGGGCTGGGACCGAAATTGGCGGTGATGTCACTCGCCAGGAAACCCTCCTCGGAAAAGATCGCGATGGTCTGTCCGGCCGCGAGGTTGGACGGGAAGTCATACAGCCCGCGCATGCTGCTCATCGGGATCGGATTGGTGCTCGGCGGGTCCGCGGCATTGCGCTTGGTGATGCGGCGATTATCGAGCCCGAACACGCCGACGATGATCTCGGCAAGGTCGGCCGGGACGTGAATGAAGCCGTCGTACCCACGATAGGCTTCGGTATGCCGGGCTGCACGCGGCGAGCGTTGCACCTCGTGCTCGTAGTTATGCAGCGTAACGTTGAAGGCCCTGTTGAACTGCCCGACCGTGCCGGACACAACAACGGTGCGCCGGGCGGCGTTGGTCTCGTCCACGGTCAGCCCATGGCCGCGGACGAAGGCCGTAACCTTTTCGATCTCGCCCGCTTCCGCTCCATAACGCGCGGCGAATGCCGGTTGCGGCATGCGGGGACGCTCGGCGGGCGGCGTGCGGAGATAGTGGTCGGGCTCCGGGACGCGCGGCCCGTCGGGACGCCGGCGAAGCACGATCGTGACGCTCAGCTTTTCGGATTCATCGGCGACGCCGAGCATCTTCGCGCCGTGCGCGTGGCGCAATTCGCTGCCTTGGAGCCTGTGGTAGTTGGTCGGTGTGATGGCCATGGGTTCCTCCTCCTGGGATTGCCCGGCCCGGACGTTGGCTGCCGTCGTCGTCTGTCGCCTTCGAGCGGGACGAGTCATTGCATGAAGTCCGTTGCTGTGGTGGCCCGTACGATTGGCCTTCTGCGTGCGAGTTGCCCCTGGTTAGAGGCAAACTTCGTGTGACGCAGTGAACTTCTTCACTGTTCGCGTGAGACCTGGCCAAACGAACTGGCCGGCGCCGGCGTGTGCCGTGGAGTCGCCCGGGGCCGACGTTGTAACGTGCCAGGTGGAGCAAATGCACCCAGGTACTGGGCGTGGGTGAGCCGGCCGGCGGCCTCGGCGAAGGCCATCCGCACGATCAGGGCGTCGCCGATCGGGGCGGTGCGGACGCCGCCGAGGCTACGCGTTTCAAGCCAATCTACGGAAAACCCGTGCAGGCTGCGCGAAGATTCGATCGCAAACCGGGCGGCTCACTTTGCCTTGTTAAACTCCTTCCACGGGTCCTTGACCAGCGGTATCGTTTCAATCTCGGTGTTTTGTAGTTGGCCGTCGACCTTGTCGACGCGGCGGAGATATTCGTTCTGCACGATGTCGCGTGTCTCCGGGTCGATCATGATGGGCCCGCGCGGACTGTCGTATTTCCAGCCTTTCAGCAGTGCCATCGTCTTGTCCGGATCGATATTGCCTTGCTGCGCGGTGATGACATGAAAGATCGCCGCCATGCCGTCATAGGCATCGACGGCGACGAAGCCCGGCACTTCATTCGCGCCGAACGCCGTCTTGTACGCGGCGACGAAGGCCTTGTTGGCGGGCCGGTCTCCGGCGGCACTGTAATGGTGCATGGTGATCGTTCCGATCGCCTGCGCGCCCATGCCTGGCAGTTCCTCGTCGGTCGTTACGTCGCCCGTTCCAATCAGCTTGATGCCCGCGGCACCAAGCCCCAGGTCGCCGAACGCTTTCATGAATGCGGCCGACTCTTTGCCCCCCGGCACGAATACGAACACCGCGTCGGGTCTGGCGTCCTTTGCACGTTGCATGAACGGCACGAAGTCGTGTGTCGTCAACGGCATCCGCACCGAACCGGCCATCGTGCCGCCGGCCTCGGTGAACGCTTTTGTGAAAGCGGTCTCGGCGTCGATGCCCGGCCCGAAATCGGACACCAGGGCGTAAACGCTCTTCAACCCGTGCTGCGCGGCCCAGGTGCCCATGGGATAGGAGGACTGCCAGAGGGTGAAAGAAACCCGGGCAATATAGGGCGACTTCGTGGTGATCATCGCTGTCCCGGCATTCATGATGATGAAGGGGACCTTGGCCTCGGTCACCAGCGGTGCCATCGCGAGGGCATTCGGAGTCCAAATGACGCCGGCCAGCAATTGGACCTTGTCACGCGTGATCAGTTCCTGCGCCAGCCGTTTGGCGACATCGGGATTAGGGCCGGTGTCGTCACGGCGGATGAGTTCGATCGTCACGCCCGGCGGCAGCTCCTTTCCATGCAGTGCCATATAGAGTTTGATGCCGCGCTCCATCTGGTCGCCGATGGCGACGAGCGGCCCCGAATAGGTGTTGATGATGCCGACCTTCACGGTCTGTGCGCGTGACATCGCGCAGGACAGCGCCATCGCGGCGATCACAAGCAGAAGCTTACGCACCATGGCCTTGCTCTCCGATTAGCCGGGTGAAACGAGCAGTACGACATGCGACGGCACGCAACGGCGGTTCCTGCCTCAAGGCCATCGACCGCGAGGGCCAACCGGTTTTCGCCACCCCTATACCTGGCCTTTCGCGGTCATCCCGACGCGATGCGCCCGCCTTTTAGCGTCATGGTGCGCGAAGGCGCACCATCCAAGGCTTCACTGCCGGCACCGATGAAAATCGTGGATGGTCCGCCTCCGCGGACCATGACACAGGGCACCGTTCACGCCGAACTTGACGTGGTTACTCCTCGGCAGGCCCTAACCTTCCCCGCGCGCCGGCCATTCCGGCTTGTTATAGCCAAGCGGTACCGACGGCCGCGCCCAGTACGGCGGCGTCTCGGACAACGCCACCACCGGCTTCAAATGCCGCAGGCGTCCGGACGGCGTTTCCGACACCATCGACCAGCGTTCCAGTTCCTCCGGCGTGAACTCGGCAGGCGCATCGCGCGCGGCGGTCTCGGCCACCTCGCCCAGATCGACGATCCACTTGCCAACCTGCGCCAGCGAAATGCGCACCAGCCAACTGCCGCCTTCGCGGGCGCGCCGCCGCAGCGCCTCCATCGCGCCGAACGCCATCAGATAGCCGGTGCAATAATCGATGGCGGAGACTGGATAGAACTGCGGCCCCGGCGTCTTGCCCGGCACCACCTCGGCCTGGCGCGCCGTGATGCCGCTGACCGTCTGCACCACCGTGTCGAAACCGCGGCGCGAGGCCCATGGCCCGGCATGGCTGAATGCGCATAGCGATACATAGACCAGGCCGGGGCGAATGGCGGCGAGCTCCTCGGGCGACAGGCCGCGGCCACCCAGCGTACCGGGCCGATAGCCTTGCGAGAACACATCCGCCTCGCGCACCAGACCGCGCAGCACATCGACATCCCGTTGCTCGCGCAGATCGAGATGCGCCGACAGCTTGCCGTGCCCGGTGTCGAATTCCTGATAACCAAGATTCGGCAGATGCGGCGCGGTGATCTTCAGCACGTCCGCGCCGTGTTCCGCCAGCGTGCGAGCGCAGGTCGGCCCGGCCAGCACACGCGTCAGATCCAGCACGCGCACGCCGGACAGCGGACGCTTACCCGCGGGCAATTGCTCTGGCGGTGCGTCGCCGATCCGTACGATCTCCAGCAGCGGCAAGGCGGCGATGGCGGCGGCTTGCGGATGCTGTGCCCACTCGGCGTGCGTGCGCACCATGCCGCCGGCGCCTTTGGCGGCGATGATCGCCTCCTCGAGATCGGCGGCGTTCCAGTTCAGCACCGCACGCGCCACTGCCTCGCGATTTTCCTCCACGCCGAGCACGCTCAGCGCGGCGGCGCGATGGTTGGGGAAGTTGCAGTGCAGGTAGCTCCAGCGGCCATCCTTGGTGGGATAGACGCCCATGATGGTGTTGCGCGCGTGCGAGACCTCGCCGTCGCCGAGCTTCATGTAATGGCCGCTGCGCAGCGACGCCGTGGCCTGGCGCAGATCGACCGCAACCGATTGCTGCCGTCCGGTGCGCATCTCCCACAGCGCGGCGGCGGCGAGCCCGGTCGCGGCCAGCGTCGCGGAGCCGGCCACGCCGACACGGAATGGAGTCGGAATGACCGGGTCGGTGCCGCCGGTGAATGTCACCGCGTCCGCGCCGTCGGCGGACCAGCCGGCGGCCGGCAAAATCGTGCGTAGGGCAGCGTGCGGCATGAGCGTTCCCTCCCCGAAGATGCCAATCATGCCCCGAAACCTCGCCCGCGCAAGCGGGAGAGGTCGGAGCGCGTCAGCGCTCCGGGTGAGGGCGATCGGGGCGGCACGCTGCAGAGGGGCGGCACGTTGCAGAGGTAGAGCATGCCGACCCGATCACCCTCACCCTCGACGCTCGCGCGTCTCGACCTCTCCCGCGCCCGCGGGAAAGGTTATCCCGCGCGCAAGCGGGAGAGGTTCGGCCTTTTATGGATGGATGACAGTTGCCGTGCGGTTGATCACGAACGCTTCGTGGCGTTCCAGGAAATCAGCGGTGACCTCGGCGAATGCCTCGGGCCGTTCGGTACTCATCTCGTGTCCCGCGTCATAGAGAAAAACCAGGTGGCAATTGGGGATCAGCTCCTTGTAGTGACGACCCATGTCGGGCGGGATCACCCGATCGAGCGTGCCGAACAGTACCAAGGTCGGTGTCGCCATCTCACGCATCCGCGCTTCCAGCACGGCATCGCGCTCGGGACCGCGCAAACGCGAGGCCAGCGCTCGGTTTTTTGCCTGGATCGCGGGATCGGGCGCCGGCAGCGGCCCAAGCTTCTCCGGGTGAGCGAACAGCAGGCGCGCCATCTCCTCCGGCGAGCCGGACGGCGCTTTGTGGCCGACGGGACGGATCGCCCCCGGTCCCTCCAGCACCAAGCCGATAACCCGTGCGGGTTGTTGCGTTGCCAGCCACAGCGCCACCTTGCCGCCGAACGACGTGCCCAGCAAATTGAAGCGGTCGATCCCCATGTTGGTCAGCGCGGCGGCCATTGTTGCAGCCAGGTCCGGCATCGTTGCCGTGCGGGTGTTTTCGGCGGAGCGGCCGAAGCCGGGCATCTCGAACACGATGACCCGATAGCGCTTGCTCAGCAGGTCATGAGCGCGGGTCATGCGCAGGCCGCCGGCGCCGTGCAGATGGACCAGCGGGGTGCCCTCGCCCGCCGCCATGTAGCGGATGCGGAAGCCGTCCGCATCTACGAAGCCTTCGGTGAACGAAGCTGCGGTCTCGCTGTTTGCCACGGGTCGGCTCCTGTCAAATGTCGCGGATGCGCGGCAGGACTTTGCGCCCGAACAGCTCCAGCCCGTCCATCATCGCGCCGGTGTCGCCAGCGCCCGGATCCTGCAACGACACGTCCAGCACGCCGGCGCCGATCATCTCGCGGCAGCGCCTGATTTGCTCGACGATCCGGTCCGGGCCACCGCAGAAGCTGATCGGCAGCACGCCGCCGACATTGGCGGGCCGCTTTTCCCCCGCGATGTTGCGCGTGGTATCGGCGTTGCGCAGCGCGTCGGCCAAGCCCCCGCGTATCGGGAACGGCGCCTGCTTGTCGCGTCGTTGCAAGGCTGCCTCGGCCGCGTCGTCGGTTTCGCCGAGGATCATGTTCGCCCGGTAGACGATGTCGTCCGGCCCCGGCACCCAGCCGTACTGCGCGCATTGCTGACGGTAGTAGGCCGTCGCCTGGCCCATCGATTCGAAATTCCCGTACGACACGCCAAGGCCGCAATGGTGGCGTGCGGCGAAGGCTCCGGCCTCGGCACTGGTGCCCAGGATATAGGTCGGTGCCGGCGGTTGCTGCGGGCGCGGCCAGATCGATACCGTGCGGTATTGGAAATAGCGGCCCTGCCAGCCGAACGGCTGCGGCTCGTTCCAGGCCTTCAGGATCAGTTCCATGCCCTCGTCGGTGCGTTCGCGGGCTTCCGAAGGGTTCAGGTCGTAGCTGAGGTATTCGTTGGTGGTGCCGCGCAGCAGGCCGATGACGATGCGGCCCGGCGCCAGCGTGTCGAGCATCGCCATTTCCTCGGCGACGCGGATCGGGTTGGATGTCGGGACGATCGGGCCGAGCAAGGCGATCTTGATCGAGTGGACGCGCGCGGCGAGCCAGGCGGCGGAGACCACCGGCGACGGGGTGAGGATGCGTGGGGAGTAGTGGTGTTCGGACACGCTGATCCAGTCGAAGCCGAGCCGTTCGACGAATTGCACGCGCTCGACCATGCCGCGGAAGGCGTCGGCGCCGATGGCGGGGTCGTAGGCGGCCGGCGGCACCGGCCATTCGCGCGGAAGGTCGGGCGGGGAGACGTAGCGGCCGGTTTCGAAGTAGGAGATCTTCATTGTTATCCTCCCGGAACGCACGCGGCGTGTTCGAACCGCCCACGCTTCGGCTTTATCTGACCTGTCGGACGATGTCGATGCCAAGGAGCCAAGGCAGCGTGGGTGCGGCGCTGGCATCCTGAAGCCTGTGGTTGGGCGTGAAGCTGGCGGCACGTATCTTCGGGGGGTCGCTCGCAGCGTTCGTGCCAGCGGCGGCCCGGCAAATGTCTCACAAAGCTCAAGGAAGCCGGAGCCAAAAATGCACAAAGCAACGGGCGCCACGGGTCAAGGCGGCCCACGGATCAAACCCCCTGCTTTGTGAATCCTTCGCTTCGACTTGACCGACCTTGGTGAGAAACTGCGAACCAGCCACTCCGCGCGGACCCCGCCGATCTCCGCCGATCGTCCGCACTCTGGACCCCCGGCCTGCTTTGATGGCAAAATCGCTTCACAAACCGATCCGCCCTGCGAGGTTTCGATGCCCACCTACGACTATGGTTGCGAGACGTGCGGCCCGTTCAGCGAGAGCCATCCGATGGCCGAGTTCGCCCGGCCGCAGCCATGCCCCGGCTGCGGCGACATGGCGCCGCGCATGCTCACGGCCCCGGCGCTCGGCGGCAATGCCAGCCCGCAAGTGGCCGCCATGCCAGGCCAGCGCATGCATCCAGGCGGCTGCGCGTGCTGCGCCGCCCCGCGTCGCCTCACGGCCGAGGCGGTATAGCCCGCGCCGCCGCCCTCGCCCGCGCCGGACCAGGGCATAGTTGCATTGCCCGCGCGGGTCGGGGACAACCCGGCCTCCCCCAACGGCGCAAACGCACCCAGCCCTGCCATGGCAACTCACGATCCCGTCCGCTTCGTCGCCAAGAACATGCGGGTCGATCTGCGCCTGATCGGCGAGATGATCGCGCCCGGCACAAGTGTGCTCGACATCGGCTGCGGCGATGGCGAGTTGATCGACTACCTGTTCCGCACCAAGGGCTGCGACGCGCGCGGCATCGAGATCGACATGGCGCAGGTCACCCGCGCCGTGGCGCACGGGCTGCCGGTGATGCATGGCGACGCCGATATCGACCTGGCGCACTACCCTGACGGCGGGTTCGACTACGTCGTGCTGTCGCGCACGCTGCAAGCGGTGGAAAAGCCGCGTGCCGTGCTGCGCCAGATGCTGCGCATCGGCAGCCGCGCGGTGGTCAGCTTTCCCAATTTCGGCCACTGGCTGGTGCGATGGCAGTTGCTCACCACCGGGCGCATGCCGATGACACCCACCTGGGACCGGCCCTGGTACGAGACGCCGAACATCCATCCCTGCACGATTCGCGACTTCTTCGTGCTGTGCGCGCAGGAGGGCTACGCGGTCGAACAATGGCTCGCCGCCGATGATGCCGGACGGCGCGGCCCGTGGCGGCGGGCCCCGCGGCTCGCCAACCTGTTTGGCGAGCAAGGGCTGTTTGTGCTGCGGCGGAAGTGAAGGGTCGGGCTGAGTCGGTTCCGCAGGTGCCGATCGTCTCCGGTAAATTAATCGCAAAGTCCGCTGAGACGCAGAGGCCGCAATGAAGTCTAATTTGATAAGGCCGGACACGCTATAAGGGATGAAGTCTCACGCGAGACTTCGCCCCAGCGTAGGGTTTGATGGCGACGCCAAGGTCTTCTCCGCATCAGTCATCGGTCCCTGGGGGGGTGATCCTCACGCATCAACACCGGCTGCCGACTGTCCGCAAGCAGATTGACCACAAAGGCACAAAGGCACGAAGTTCGTTGAACCCTTGTTCCTTTGTGGTGAATCTGCTTGCGGACTGACGCATCACGATGGCGTTTCACGTGTGGCAGAAGCGGCATCGAAGCGTCATGGTCACAACACCGGCACGCGAGTTGATCAGTCCAAATTGTAGAACGCAGCAAGCCCCGGCCGGACCTGGTTTCTCCCCTCACCGTCATGGCCGAACAGCGGCACGCCAGCTATAGCCGGGCCCGCATGCCGCCCGAGCCCGAGCAATTGGTCGCAACCATCCTCCCCCCCTACGAGGGGTTCGGACCCGCCAATGTGGGAGCAGTGGGCACCGTGGTGCGACTGCTGGCCGCCGCCCCCGGGTTTCGCTCGCTGGTCATCGGTGGGCCGCAGGCGGGTTCGCCCTACGCCGAGCCAGCGTTCCTCGCCGTGCGGCCAACCCCCTGGTGGCCGGGCAATGTCAACATCCGCTATGGCGCCGCCCTGGCCGGAGCGCTGGCCGCCGCCCGCCCGGCGCTGATCGAGGTGCACAACCGCCCCGAACTGGCCTTATGGCTGGCACGCCGCTTCCCGGACCGCCCGGTCATACTGTTCCTCCACAACGATCCGCAGGGCATGCGCCGCGCTCGCACGCCGGCCGATCGGACGCGCTTGCTGCACGCCCTGGCCCGCGTCGTCACCGTCTCCGAGTACCTCCGCCGCCGCCTGCTTGACGGGGTCGCCGAGCTGCCCCGCCCGCCGGCGGTGCTGCCCAACCCGATCGACCTCGCCGCCCTGCCGCCGTCCGCCCAGCGCGACAACATGGTGCTGTTCGCCGGCCGCATCGTGCGGGACAAGGGGCCGGACAGCTTCGTCGCCGCCTGCGCTGCCGCCCTGCCCCATCTGCCCGGCTGGCACGCCGACATGATCGGCGCCGACCGGTTCCGCACCGACAGCCCGGACACCGACTTCTCCCGCCTCACCTGTGCCGCGGCCCGGCACGCCGGCGTGCGTGTCCTGGGCTACCGGGATCGCGACGCCGTCCTCCAGGCCATGGCGGGCGCCGCCATCGTCGTGGTGCCAAGCCGCTGGCAGGAACCCTTCGGCCTGGTCGCGCTGGAGGCGCTGGCCAGCGGCGCCGCGCTGATCTGCGCCGACCGAGGCGGCCTGCGCGAGGTCGCCGGCGACGCCGCGATCTATGTCGATCCGGAGGTCCCGGCAGCCCTGGCGGCGGCGATCCGGGCCCTGGCCGACGACCCGGTCCGCCGCGCGGCGCTGGCGCAGGCGGGGCGCGAACGCGCGCGGCAGTTCGACGCCCCGGTGATCGCCGCGCGCTTGGCTGCGTTGCGGCGGGACGTGCTCTCTGCCGCTGGTGGCTGATCGCTCCGTCTCCACCTATATTCGCCCTGACAGGCAAAGAACCTGGAGCGAAGGGCACATGGCAGAGACAACTGTGGACAAGACTGACTCAGACAAGGCGGGGCTGGTGCCGGTGACCGTGCTCACCGGCTATCTCGGCGCCGGCAAGACCACACTGCTGAACCGCATCCTGACAGAGCAACACGGCCGCAAGTATGCGGTGGTGATCAATGAGTTCGGCGAACTCGGGGTGGATAACGACCTCGTCGTGGACACCGACGAGGAAGTCTTCGAGATGAACAACGGCTGCATCTGCTGCACCGTGCGCGGCGACCTGATCCGCATCGTCGGCGGGCTGATGAAGCGGCGCGACAAGTTCGACGGCATCATCATCGAGACCACCGGCCTGGCCAACCCCGCCCCGGTGGCGCAGACCTTCTTCGTCGACGACAACGTCAAGGCGAAGACCCGCCTGGACGCGATCGTCACCGTGGTCGACGCTAAGCACCTGCCTGCCCGCCTGGCGGACAGCCACGAGGCCGCCGACCAGATCGCCTTCGCCGACGTCATCGTGCTGAACAAGACCGACCTGGTGACGCCCGTGGAACTCGACGCCGTCGAGGCGACGATCCGCCAGATCAACCGTTTCGCCGTCATCCACCGCACCCAGCGCGCCGAACTGCCGATCGCCCAGGTGCTGGACCGCGGCGCGTTCGATCTGTCCCGGGTTCTGGCGCTGCACCCGGACTTCCTGAATGGCGACGACGACCACGAGCACAACGAGGACGTTTCCTCGATGAGCTTCGAGGTCGAGAAGCCGATCGATCCGGAAAAATTCAACGCCTGGATTGGCATACTGCTGCAGGACAAGGGGGCCGATCTGCTGCGCACCAAGGGCATCCTGCACTATGCCGGCGAGGACCGCCGCTTCGCCTTCCAGGCGGTGCACATGATCGCCGACGGCGATTTCATCGGTCCGGCGAAGGACGGCGATGCGCGGGCCAGCCGGCTGGTGTTCATCGGCCGCAACCTCAACCGCCCGCAGCTGCGGCGCGGGTTCGAGAGCTGTGCCGCGGACTGACGAATGCGACAGACGCCGAGTTCCAGGCCGCGGCTGACAACAGGCGACGACCCGGACAGTTCGGTTCGGGTCGGTTGCGTATGCGGGCGGC
>DATHNI010000048.1:0-24758 GCA_035486135.1 Acetobacteraceae bacterium | reverse complement strand
TGGTCCTGCCGCAGGACGCGCAAGCCGGGCCGATCGCGTGGCCGACGCCGACCCGCGTCGCCGAGGGGCCGGTGATGACCTACGCCTACACCGGCGACCTGCTGCTGCCGGTGACCGTCACGCCCTCCGCCGCGCATGCCGGCCCGGTGCCGATCAAGGCGCACGCGCGCTGGCTGGTGTGCAAGGAGATCTGCGTGCCGGAGGAGGCGGATTTCCGCCTTGACCTGCCGGTTGGGTCCCCTGCCCCGTCCGCCCAGGCGCCGTTGTTTGCCGCGCATGACCGGGCGATGCCGCGGCCCTCGCCGTGGCAGGCGCAGATCGGACCGGACGGTTCGCTGTGGGTACAGGGGCCGGAGCTGAACCCGTCCACGGTCACCGATGCCTGGTTCATTCCGGACCACGAGGGGCTGATCCAGGACGACTCGGCGCAGCCTCTGTCGGTGCGGCAGGGCGGCTTCGTGCTGGCGCTGAAGCTGGCGAAGGATGCCCGGCCAGATGCAACGCGGGATGCGACGCCGGATGCGGGGCTGAGCGGCATTCTGTCGGTGCGCGACCGCACCGGGCTGCAGACCGACGTGGAACTGCACGCCGTCGCGGGTGCGGCGCCGGCGCCCGCCTTTCCGCCGCTGCGGCGCGTGCTGGTTTTCGCCTTCCTGGGCGGGCTGATCCTGAACCTGATGCCCTGTGTGTTCCCGGTGCTGGCGATGAAGGCGGTGGCACTCGCCCGGGGCGCGGCGCGCGGCGAGGCCCGGACCCACGGCTTGTTCTACACCGCCGGCGTGCTGGTGACGTTCGCTGCGCTGGCCGTCGCGTTGCTGGCGGCGAGGGCGGCGGGGACGGCGGCCGGCTGGGGGTTCCAGTTCGCCTCGCCGGTATTCGTTGCCGCCATGGCGTGGCTGCTGTTCGGAGTCGGGCTGAACCTGTCTGGCGTGTTCGCGGTGGGCGGCAGGCTGACCGGCACCGGCAGCGCGTTGGCGGCGCGTGGCGGGCATCTGGGCAGCTTCTGCACCGGCCTGCTGGCGGTGCTGGTGGCGACGCCATGCACGGCGCCGTTCATGGGCGTGGCGATCGCCGCCGGACTGGCCGCGCCTCCGGCGGTGACGGTGCTGGTGTTCCTGGTGATGGGGCTGGGGCTCGCGGCGCCATACGCGGCGTTGTCGGCGGTGCCGTCGCTGGGGCGACTGGCGCCGCCGCCGGGACGCTGGATGGAAGTGCTGAAGCAGGGCCTCGCCTTCCCGATGTATGGCGCGGCGGCGTGGCTGGTGTGGGTGGTCAGCCAGGAGGCCGGCCCGTCCGGCGTGCTGGGCACCGCGGCGGGGTTCGTCTTGCTCGGGTTCGCGGCCTGGGTACTGGGGGTCAGCCAGCAGGCGAGCAATCGGAGCAAACGCTTCGGCCAGTCCGCGGCGGTGGCGGCCGTGCTGCTGGCGGCGGCGGTGCTGAGCGGCATCGCGGTCGCCCCGGGAACTCCGGCGGTGGCCAGCACGGCCGAGGGCGCCGAGGCGTTTTCCCCCGCCCGCCTGGCCACGCTGCGTGCCGAGGGCCGGCCGGTATTTGTCAACATGACCGCCGCGTGGTGCGTCACCTGCCTGGTGAACGAGCGCGTGGCGATCTCCAGCGACGAGGTGCGACGCGCGTTCGCGGCAAACAACGTGGCGTATTTGAAGGGCGACTGGACGCGGCAGGATCCGGCGATCTCGAATTTCCTGCGCGAGTATGGGCGCGATGGCGTGCCGCTCTACGTGTATTATCCGCCGCATGATGGCAAGGCGGTGGTGCTGCCACAGATCCTCACCGAGAACGAGGTGCTGGAGGAATTGAACCGGGGTTGACCGTTGCCTGGCATGTCCGGTGCGATTGTGCGCGGGAGATGTGGGAGCAACGACCTTGGACAACCCCGTTTGAACCGCCGACCGGTGGCGAGTACGATCCGTTGGCTTCGCGGCTATCCCGCGTCGAGGGTGACGCGCACGATCTCAAGACTGTCCTTGGCGAACTGAAGGTCATGGTCGCGCGGATCGATGCGCAGATCCCCCACCTCGCCACCAAGGCCGAGATCGCCGGTCTGGAAGTCAAAATAGCCGGGTTGGAGGTCAAGCTCGCGGACAAGCCGGGCAAGACCTACATGTGGGGCATCCTCGCAGCACTGCTGACCGCGTATGCCTGCGGGCTTGCCGCGCTCGCCGTGCTGAAATGATGCGGCGACGAGGACCGACATACGATTGCATTTTACGAACGGCGCGATGAACGGCGCGTGCGTTAACATTTGGTTGGTCTGTCCGCGGTAGATTACCGTCCTCGCAGAGGAGGATTGGCCGTGGACGGACCCGTTGAACCAGCGGGGGAAGAGCATTACGATCGCGGCATTGAACCGCGGCTCTCCCGCGTGGAGAATGATGTGCGCGACCTCAAGGATACGCTGGCTGACCTCAAGACGATCGTCGTGCGGATGGATGCCAGGCTGGATGCGGTTCTGCCGCATCTGGCCACCAAAGCCGACCTCGCAACAATGGAAACGAGGCTGGGTGCGATGGACGCCAGGCTGGATGCGACGCTGCCGCATCTGGCCACCAAGGCTGATCTCGTCCAGCTTGAAGTCAAGCTCGCCGACAAGCCGGGCAAGACATATATGTGGGGCGTCCTCGCAGCGCTGCTGACCGCGTATGCATGTGGGCTTGCGGCGCTCGCCGTGCTGAAATAGTGCTGCTGGAGCCTTCGACATACGATTGTATTTTATGAGCGACGAGATGGCGGACGAGCGCGTTAACGCTTGGTTGGTGTGTCTGCGGTAGATTACCGTCCGCGCACAGGAGGGTTGGCCGTGGACGGACCTGTTGAACCAGAGGGTGGAGAGCATTACGATCGTGGCATTGAACCGCGGCTCTCCCGCGTGGAGCATGATGTGCGCGACCTCAAGGATACGCTGGCTGACCTCAAGACGATCGTCGTGCGGATGGATGCCAAGCTGGATGCAGTGCTGCCGCATCTCGCCACCAAGGCCGACGTGGCAAACCTGGAGAACAAGCTGGTCGCCATGGGCGCAGATATGGACTTACGATTTGGCGCCGTGGACGCGAAGTTTGACGCCGTGGACGCGAAGTTTGAGGCCATGGACGCCAAGATGGACGCGAAGTTTGACGCCATGGACGCGAAGATGGACGCAAAGCTGGGCGTCATGGATGCCAGGCTGGAGGCAACGCTACCGCACCTGGCCACCAAGGCCGACCTCGCCGACAAGCCGGGCAAGACCTACATGTGGGGCATCCTCGCGGCGCTGCTGACCGCGTATGCCTGCGGGCTCGCCGCGCTCGCCGTGCTGAAATGAACCGCTAGCCGGCCAGCTTCCGCACGGCCGCCGCGGCATCCGGCGTGGACCAGTCGGCCGAGCCCTCCAGCCGCGCGCGCTCCCGCCCCGCCTTGTCGATCACCACGCTGGTCGGAATGCCCTCCGCCCCGAATGCCCGTGCCGCCGCGCCTTCCGGATCGAGCAGGACCGGCAGGCCGCCGATCGCGTGCTTGTGGAAGAACGCCTCCACCGCCGGCGCCCCGCCGCGATCCGACGACAGCGGCAGCACGGCGATGTCCGCCGGCGCCAGCGTCTTCGACAGCGCCGCGAGCGAGGGCATCTCCGCCACACAGGGCACGCACCAGGTGGCCCAGAGATTGATCACCATGCCATGGCCGCGGAAGTCGGACAGGTGGTGCCGGGCGCCACCGGCGTCGAGGAACACAACGTCCGGCGCGGCGACCGGCGGATTGGAGGTCTTCAGCGCCGCACCGAGGTCTTTCAGATCCTGCGCGCGCAGTTTGCGCGGCCACGACGCCGCGGCTAGGGTCCCGCCCGCCGCCGCTACAACCGCCCGGCGCGTGATCAAACCCATGATGGACCTCCTTCGTTGACCGACGACCCGCAACGCCGCAACGCCGCCGCCAACCGCCAATGGGGCGGGCGCTTCGCCGCCGGTCCGTCGCTGATCATGCAGGAGATAAACGCCTCGATCGGGTTCGACCGCAAGCTGTGGCGGCAGGACATTCGGGGCTCGTTGGCGCACGCTGCCATGCTGGCGAAGATAGGCATTCTCGACGCCGCCGACGAACAGGCGATCCGCGGCGGGCTGGAGGCGATCGCGCACGAGATCGAGAGTGGGACGTTCCCGTTCGACACCGCGCTCGAAGACATCCACATGAACATCGAGGCGCGGCTGACCGAACGCATCGGCGAGGCCGGCCGCCGGCTGCACACCGCGCGCAGCCGCAACGACCAGGTGGCGACCGACTTCCGCCTGTGGGTGCGCGACGCGATCGACGGGCTGGACGCGCAGTGCGCCGACCTGATGCTGGCGCTGGCGGAACGCGCGGCGGCGCACGCGGCCGATCCGATGCCCGGCTTCACCCACCTGCAGACCGCCCAGCCGGTGACGTTCGGCCACCACCTGCTGGCCTATGTCGAGATGCTGTCCCGCGATCGCGGCCGGCTGGCGGACTGCCGGGCGCGGCTGAACGAGTGCCCGCTCGGCGCCGCGGCGCTGGCTGGCACGTCGTTCCCGATCGACCGGCGCATGACCGCGACGGCGCTGGGGTTCGACCGGCCGGCCGCCAATTCGCTCGATGCGGTATCGGACCGGGATTTCGCGTTGGAGTTCCTGGCGGCGGCGGCAATCTGCGCCATGCACCTGTCGCGCTTCGCGGAGGAGATCGTGATCTGGAGTTCGGCGCCGTTCGGGTTCATCCGGCTGTCGGACGCGTTCACCACGGGCAGCTCGATCATGCCGCAGAAGCGCAATCCGGATGCGGCGGAGCTGGTGCGGGCTAAGACGGGGCGGGTGACCGGCGCTCTGGTGGGGCTGCTGACGGTGATGAAGGGGCTGCCCCTGGCCTATGCCAAGGACATGCAAGAGGACAAGGAGCCAGTGTTCGATGCGGCGGAGGCGTGGGCGTTGTCGCTCGCGGCGATGGCGGGCATGGTGCGCGACATGACGCCCGATCTTGTCCGCATGCGCGTGTTCGCCGGCGCGGGGTTTGCCACCGCCACCGACCTGGCGGACTGGCTGGTGCGCGCGCTGCGGCTGCCGTTCCGCGATGCGCACCACGTGACCGGGGCACTGGTGGCGCGGGCCGAGGCCCGGGGCGTGGATCTGGCCGGGCTGTCGCTGGCGGAGATCCAGGCGGTAGAGCCGCGGATCACGGCGGAGGTGTTCGGCGTGTTGACGGTGGATGCATCGGTGGCGTCGCGGACGAGCCATGGCGGGACCGCGGGCGAGAATGTCGCGCGCGAGGCCGCGCGGTGGCTTGCCACGCTGGGGGCTGCGGCATGAGGCGCGCCTGGCTGCTGGCCTGCGTGCTGGGCTGCGCCATGGCGCTGGCGGCGTGCGGCAAGAAGGGGCCGCCCGACCCGGCCGGTCCGCCGAACGAGATCACCTGGCCGCGGACATACCCGACGCACTGACTTTCTGTGCCCGTCGGATTTCAGCGGCGGACGTGGATCCGCGCAGCGGCGGCTCGGTGACGGCGGGCAACACGAACATGGAAACCGCGAGACCGATCAGGGCCATTGCGTCGGTATCAGGGCTGTTCAACGCTCTGCGTCCGTATAGAACGCCGCCAACGCCGCAGTCGCATCATGGCCACTGTGCAAAATGACGAATAGCCTATCAATCATTCATCGAAAATGATTGTTTCTATGCTGACGGCATCTCCCGAGCACTTTTGACAGTCCTCGTGCGGCATCGACATGAATTAGTTACATGATTGTTGCATCCTTACTGGATCGGGATGACCGCCAGGCGAATGATCCATGAACCAACCCTCGATTTCCCCGGCGGCGATCGCTGCCGGTGCGCGACCGCCGCAATATGTTCTGGCAACCTGTAGAGCCGGGCCAACTGCATTTCCGGCCAAGGTGATTTCGGCCCACGCTGGCAGTGCCCCGGCGACGCGCGCGGTCATGCGCGCATGATCCGCCAAATGGGTCCCTGGCCCGCGTACCAGGCAGGCGGGCGTCCATCGACGCTGTCTCCCACGATCCTGCGCGTCCTGCTGGGCGAGGCTTTCCGCTGCCACCACATCGGCCGCCTCGACGAAGCCGAGCAATTGTGCCGGCAGGTGCTGGCGGTTGATGCCAACCACCCCGACGCATTGCATTTCCTTGGGCTGATCGCGCAGCAGACCGGCCGTCTTGCGACAGCCACCGACCTGATTGGCCGGGCGATTGCCCTGCGGAACGATGTTCCGTCGTATTACAACAATCTCGGCAATGCGCTGCAGGATCAAGGCCTGCTCGCTGACGCGGTCGCGCAGTACGAGCATGCACTCGCACTCAAGCCGGATTACGTCCAGGCGTACAACAATCTCGGCAATGCCCTCAAGTCGCAGGGCAAACTCGATGCGGCGATTGCGCAGTACGAGCGTGTCCTTGCGCTCGACCCTCGCTACCCGCAGGCGCACAACAACCTGGGCAATGCACTGCAGGACCAAGGCAGGCTTGCTGAGGCGATCGCGCAGTACGAGGCCGCCCTGGCGCTCAATCCGGATTACGCCCCAGCGCACAACAACCTGGGCAATGCACTGAATACGCTGGGCAAACCGGACGAGGCGATCGCGCATTTCGAGTGCGCGCTTGCCCTCAATCCGGATTACGCCGAAGCCCACAACAACATGGGCATCGCCCGCAAGGCCAAGGGCGAACCGGTAGAGGCGATGGCGTGTTACGAACGCGCGCTCGGCCTCGCACCGGACTACGCCGAGGCGCACAACAACCTGGGCAACGCTCTGCAGGATCTGGGCGAACTCGCGCGGGCGACAGCGCATTATGAACGTGCCATCGCCCTCCGGCCGGGTTACGCCGCGGCACACAACAACCTGGGCAATGCAAGGGTGGCCGACGGCCGGTTCGCCGAGTCGGTGGCGTGTTATGAACGTGCCATAACCCTCCAGCCGGATTACGCCCAGGCGTACCACAATTTGGGTATCGCCCTGCACGCGCTGGGCGACTTCGGGCAGGCGCAAATTGCCTATGAAAAGGCTATCGATCTCGCCCCGCAAATCGCGCGTTACTACCGCGCCTTGCTCGATGTGCGGCCGATCGTTGCCGGCGACCGCTACATGACGGCGATGGAGAACCTGGCGCTCGACATGGCGTCGCTCACCAGCGCCAATCAGCAGGAATTGCATTTCACGCTGGCGAAGGTCTATGCGGATCTTGAACAGCATGAACGGTCGTTTCGGCATTTGCTCGCGGGGAACGCGCTCAAGCGACGCGACATCGCCTATGAAGAGCAGGAGATGCTGGGGTTTTTCGAACGCGTCGGCGCGGTGTTCACGCCGGAGTTGATGCAACGCATGCAGGGTCGCGGCGATCCCTCCGCGGTGCCGATCTTCATCATCGGCATGCCGCGCTCCGGCACCACGTTGGTCGAGCAAATCCTGGCAAGCCATCCGGCGGTGTTCGGCGCCGGCGAGCGCGAGGATTTCATGCAGGAAGTGGAGCGCACCGCTCCGCCGGACACTGCCGCGCCGGCGTATCCGGAGGTCGTTCCCTCGCTGTCAGGCGAGGCGCTGCGGCAACTCGGCGCACGCTATCTCGCGGGCGTTGCGTCAGCGGCGCCGGACGCGGCGCGGATCACCGACAAGATGCCGGGCAATTTCGCTTACGCCGGCCTGATCCACCTGGCGCTGCCGAATGCGCGGATCATTCACATGCGCAGGGATCCGATCGACACGTGTCTGTCCTGCTTCTCGATCCTGTTCGCGGTCGGCCAGCCACAGAGTTACGATCTTGCGGAGCAAGGCCGATACTATCGGGCCTATGCGGCACTGATGGAGCACTGGCGCCTTGTGTTGCCGGCTGGTGTGATGCTGGAGGTGCAGTACGAGGACGTGGTTGCCGATCTCGAGCAACAGGCCCGCCGGATCGTCGCGCATTGCGGCCTCGAATGGGACGATGCCTGCCTGGCGTTCTATGAGACTAGACGTCCGGTCCGTACGGCGAGTGCGGCGCAGGTGCGGCAAAACATCTATCGAACGTCCATCGGCCGATGGCGCCATTATGAGGCGTTCCTGCAACCCCTGCTTGCGGATCTTGGTCTCGCGGGGTGAACGGCGGTTTCGGCTGGTATGGTGTCACACCGAGCGCCGTAATGACCGAGTTTCGCTTGCGGGTACATCAGTTCTTACACAGCGCTCCGCAAGGACATGTTGCAGTGTGTCATGGCCGGCGAAGGCCGGCCACCCACGACTTTGCTGCCTAGCACGAAGAAAAGACGTGGGTGGCCGGCCTTCGCCGGCCATGACACACTGCAACATGTCGCCTTACTTGCCGACCACTGTGTAAGGCGGTTGGTAATGACGGAGGGGCCCACTAACGCCGCCGTTTCACCGCGCCTGCCACTCGAATGGCAGCACGGGCCCATTGCAGCAATTCGTCCTGCTGATCGAGCAGCCCGTCGGGTACCGCGTAGTACGAGGCGAGGCTGACCATGCGGCCGGCGCGCGAATAGCTGAACGGGGCGCTCCCGGCGGCCTCGTAGTTTTCGCGCGTGGCGTCGCTGACCCGCAGATAGAAGACATCCCGCACCAGCAGGCCGAACATCGCTCCGTTATGGAACAGGCCGACTCCGCTGAACATCCGCCGCGCCGCCGGATCGAGTGGCGCGAGCAAATCCAGGATGAACGCCTGGAATTGCGGGGTTACGCTCGGCACCGGCTACCGCGCCAGCGCACAATCGTGGTCCTGCAGCGACTCGCCCGACCCGCGGTCACCGGCGGCCAGATCGGCATGGTCGTCGAGCAGGATGAAACCCGGCCGATCGGGGGCGAAGGTCGCGCCGGCCACCACCAGTGTATGGTTGCCCATGTCGTCCTGCGGCACATCCGCGGCGAGCAATCGGAACGGGTTGGCATCGCCAAGCTCCGCCCCTGACAGGCGCATCGTGCGGTAGTGCTGGCCGGCCAGCGGCACCGGGAAGTCGCTCCATTGCGGGCCGATGACGGCTTGGTATTTCGCCAGGGCGGCCCGCACGTCAGGCCGCAGGCAATCGACGTGGATGTGCAACTGGTCCTGCGTACGGCCGCTGGTCGAATTGATGGCCAGGGCGATGTCGTCACGCGGGAGGGGATGCCCGGCGCGTTGCTCGACGTAGCGCCGCGCCTGCCACGCCGCGTCCCAGTAGTTCGGCGCGTCGGGAGCGAGGATCGCCTTGTCCTCGATGCCGCCGACACGAGCGGTGGGGATCAGCAGGAACTGCGTGGCGCCGACGATGTCCTTCAGCACTGCATAGCCGTGCGCCAGATCGACCGCGGTGCAGGGCGCGGGATCCTGCTTGCTTTGCTCGTCCGGCACGCAGCGGTCGTGCACGATATGCCACAGCGCGGACGGATCGGCGGCACGCCCGGTCAGTGCCACGGCGGCCAGAAGAGTTGCCAGCAGCAGGCGATGCGCGATGCGGGTCATGCGTCGATCAGGCTGACATGCGCGGCGACGATGTGCCAGCCGTCCGGAAAACGCACCCAGGTCTGCATCTGCCGCCCGACCTTCCCCGCCGCGCTGTCGCGATGGAACAGCGTGGAAGCCGTCGCGAAATCGCGGCCATAGGTAGTGATGACGGTGCGGGAGATCGAGCGTGCGAGGCCCACGGGAGAGCGTGCGGCACGGAACGCTCCGATCTCGTCCCAGCCGTGCAGGACCTCGCCTATGCCGTAGCGGATGGTGTGTGGACTGCGCCAGAACAGGGCCTGCAAGGTGGCCGTGTCGTTGCCGACCAGCGCGGTTTCATAGCGGGCGAATGCCGCCTGCACTTCGGCAACGATCTCGGGCAGGTCGATGTCCATGCGATACGGTCCTTTGCCGGGTCAATGCGCAGCCGGCCAGCATTGCGCGGAATGCAGCACACGCACGATACAAACTTCCTGACCCCTGATGCGATAGACCACGACGTAAGGCGTACGCGATTCGACCAATTCCCGCGTTCCATTCACGCGTCCTGCCCGACCCATGTGGGGATGGTCCGCGAGCGTCGCGATCGCGGACCGGATTGCCTCGCCAAGGCGGATCACCGCAGCAGGATTGCGTTCGGAGATGTATCTGAGCTGGGCGTCCCGGGTTCGCAAGCCACGCGGCGCCCAGCGAATTTTCACCTCTTGCGGCCGGCCTCGACGCGCGCCATCAGGTCAGCCTTCTGTATTTCCCATTCTGCTTCGACCTGCTCGTTCGGGATCAATTCGACATTCGGATCGTCAAGTTCGCGCAGGCCTTGCTCGACTTCCGCGCGAAACCAGGCGTCGTGTTCCGCCTTCTCCACGTACTCGCGCATGAAGTCGCGCAGCAGTTGCGACCCCGGACGGTCGTGCGCCTTGGCTGCGTCAGTGAAGGCGGATTTCAGCGCTTCGTCGACCCGGAAGGTGAAGGTGGTTTCGGGCATGGCGTTCGCTCCGCACTGCGATTGCACGTACATTGTAGCACAAGCAGTCAGAAGAGCAACCAACCCGCCGGCTGGCCTGCTATCCCGGGGGACCGCCCCAGCAATGCTGCCGGTACTTCACCGCCCGCGCCGCCACGCGCCACGGCGGCATCCGCGCCCAGTTCGGAGCATATCGGCCGACCCTGGCTTACCGGCGTTACCCCGCCACCAACTGCGCCAGCGCTGTTCCCACATCCGCGGTACCCGCCTGGCCACCCATGTCGCGGGTCTTCGGGCCGCTTTCGCGTAGCAGCGTCTCGATCGCATCGACGATCGCCTTGCCCGCTTCCGCCTCGCCGAGATGCTCCAGCATCAGCGCCGCCGACCAGATCTGGCCGATCGGGTTGCAGATGAACCGGCCGGCGATGTCGGGCGCCGAGCCATGCACCGGCTCGAACATCGACGGAAATTTCCGCTCCGGATTGATATTTCCCCCGGCGGCGATGCCGATCGAGCCCGCGACGGCGGGGCCCAGATCCGACAGGATGTCGCCGAACAGGTTGGTGCCGACCACGACGTCGAACCAGTCCGGATGCTGCACGAAATGCGCGCACAGGATGTCGATGTGGAACTGGTCGGTGCGGACTTCCGGATAGTTTTTTGCCATCGCGGCGAAGCGTTCGTCCCAGTACGGCATGGTGATGGCGATGCCGTTCGACTTGGTGGCCGAGGTCAGGTGCTTCTTCGGCCGCGTCATAGCCAATTCGAAGGCGTATTTCAGGATGCGGTCGGTGCCGTGGCGGGTCAGCACGGTCTCCTGCACCACGAACTCGCGGTCGGTGCCTTCGAACATGCGGCCGCCGACCGACGAGTATTCGCCTTCGGTGTTTTCCCGCACCACGTAGAAGTCGATATCGGCCTCGGTGCGGCCGGCGAGCGGGGTGCGCACACCAGGCATCAGCTTGCACGGGCGCAGGTTCACGTACTGGTCGAAGCCTCGGCGGATCGGGATCAGCAGGCCCCACAGCGAGACATGGTCGGGCACGCCCGGCCATCCCACCGCGCCGAGCAGGATGGAATCCGACTCGCGTAGCTGGTCCAGGCCGTCGGGCGGCATCATCGCGCCGGTCTTCTGGTAGGTCTCGCAGGACCAGTCGTAATGCGTGTAGGCCAGGTCGAAGCCGAAGCGGCTGGAGGCGGCGTCGAGGACTTTCAGCGCCTCGGGCACGGTTTCCTTGCCGATGCCGTCGCCGGGCAGGACAGCGATGCGGTGGGTGCGTGCCATAGCTGGCTCCTTCGTCAGTGGTCGGGTATCAGTTGCCGGTCGTCAGATAGAGGAAGCGTGCGAAATGGCCAAGTCAGCCCCCGCCATGCCGAAAAGCGCCGCCACCGTGTGGGATAGCGACGCGGCGCTGACCACTGCCCGGATGCTGCTGGAAATCCAGGCGATCAATTTCCGGCCGGAGGAGCCGTACACGTTCACCTCGGGGTGGAAGTCGCCGGTCTATATCGACTGCCGGCGGATCATCTATTTCCCGCGCGTGCGCTCGAAGATCTGCGAGCTGGCGGTGGAGAAGATCCATCGTCATGTCGGGTATGAAACTATCGAGGCGGTGGCGGGCGGCGAAACCGCCGGCATTCCCTTCGCCGCCTGGATCGCCGACCGTATGGCCGCGCCGATGGCCTATGTGCGCAAGAAGCCGAAAGGGTTCGGGCAGAATGCGCTGATCGAGGGTGACGTGCCGACCGGACGGCGCACTCTGCTGGTGGAGGACCTGACCACCGACGGGCAGTCGAAGATCCGCTTTGCCCAGGCGCTGCGCGACGCCGGCGCGATCGTCAACCACACTTTCGTGGTGTTCTTCTACGGCGTGTTCCCCGGCGCGTTCGAAACGCTGGCGCGGATGGATATCGCGCTGCACCATCTTTGCACGTGGTGGGACGTGCTGGAGGCGTGCGCCGACCGGCCGTATTTCTCCGAGGCGGCGCTGTCGGAAGTGCGTCGGTTTTTGGAAGACCCCGTGGCGTGGTCTGCTTCGCATGGCGGCGTTGCCTCGGCGGAGGAAGCGGCGGCGCGGCGGGCTGCGGTCGAGGGTTAGGGCCTGCGGGCAATTAAGTGCGTCAACCGCGACGCGGCGAAATTCCGTGTCATGGCCGGCCCACGGGGCGGGCCTTCGGCCCGCCCCGTGGGCCGGCCATGACACAGGGGAGTACGACGCAGCCGCAGTTGCTTCGGTTGTTTCCCCGCGGGCCCTTAGCAGACCTGCCCCTGCTCGCGCATTCCGCGCGCGCCGCGTTACCCTGCCACGGCCCGGACGAAGCGCTCGACCTCCGCCTCGTCGTTATAGTAGTGCACGCTAGCGCGGACGACCGCGTCCAATCCGCGCGCCGCCAGGTCGAGCGTGGGCGCGCGCGGCGAGCGGGACACGTGGACGTTCATATTCATCGCGCGCAGCCGCTCCCGTGTTCTGTCCGGCGCTTCGCCATCCTTGCCAAAGCTGACAATGCCGCATTGCTCCACGCCGAGGTCGTGCACCCTTATGCCGGACCGCCGCGCCAATTCCTGCCGCAACAGCGCGGCGAGCGCCTTGACGCGCACCTCGATCGCCTCGACTCCCACCTCCATCGCATACCGGGCCGCGACGCCCAGACCGATCTGGCCGGCAAGGTTGCGCTCCCAGTTCTCGAAGCGCCGCGCGTCGTCGCGCAGAGCGTAACGGTCGCCATCCGCCCACGACGCAGCTTGCAGGTCCACGAACACCGGCTCGAGCGTGCCAAGAATGTCGCGGCGCACGTAAAGGAACCCCGTGCCACGCGGCCCGCGCAGATACTTTCGCCCTGGCGCCGAAAGCATGTGGCAGCCCATCTGCCGCACATCGACCGCAAGCTGTCCGACCGACTGGCACGCATCCAGCAAATAGAGAACGCCATGCCGGGCGGCGATGCGGCCAACGTCTGCTACCGGATTGACCAGTCCGCCCTGCGAGGGAACGTGGGTGATCGCGATCAACCTGGTGCGCGGGCCGATCGCTTGTTCCAGCGCCGCGACGTCCACCTGCCCGGTCGGGTCGTTGCCCACGACGTCGATCTCGATCCCCGCGCGCGCCTTCATCTGCAGCAATGCGAGGTAGTTCGATACATACTCCGCGCGTGCGGTAATCACCCGGTCGCCGGCCCGGAATGGCACCGCATAGAATGCCATGTCCCAGGCACGCGTTGCACTCTCCGCGAACGCGATCTCGTCACGGTCCGCGCCGATTAGCGCGGCGACGGCATCGTAGGCATCGGCGGCGCGATCGGCCGCTTCGACCATCGCCTCCATGGCGCCGATCGAGGCCTCGCGCGCCAGGAAGCCCGTCACCGTGTCGAGCACCGCACGCGGCGGCAACGCAGCGCCCGCATTGTTGAAGTGCAGCACGTTGGCAACGCCGGGCGTCTCCAACCGAAGCGACGCTACGTCGAGGGTGGTCTGCTTGATGGACACGGGCCGGATCGTCATGACGGCCTCCTGGCATCCGCAACAGGTGACGCTCCTCCGTCAGGTGACGCCAATTCCCGGCAGTACACAATCGCACGAGATTTCCGAACTCTGCTCACCCCGCGGGAGCGCGATCGTCGTTCTGTCAGGCCGCCGCGGAGGGCCGGCCGGCCGGTCGCCGCGCACCGGTCGTCGCGTCAGCGCGCTGCGGCACGGTTCCCAGACCTCCGTTGATTTCACTTGACAGTCATTTCAACACGAGTCCTGACTTGCGACAATAAGTCAGAAGTCGGCCGGCATACGGCACGATCGGCGTCGCGCTTGCGCGCAGGGAGAACGGCAAAATGAGCAACCTGAGCAGACGCTCGGTGCTGCAGGGATCTATGTGCCTGACAGCCGGGGGAGTTCTGGCACGTCCGTATATCGCAAATGCCGCGGCGACGACCGCTGCGGTTTGGTGGGTGCAGGGCTTTGCTCAGGAGGAGGATGTTGCGTTCCGCAAGGCGGTCGAGGACTACGAAAAGGCCAGCGGCAACACAATAGACTACAGCATCGTGCCCTATGCGCCGCTGCGCCAGAAGATCGTCTCTGCCATTACCAGCGGCAGCGTCCCGGACCTGATCCCGTCCACCCCGACCGAGGCGGTTGTACTGTTTGCGTGGGACAACAAGCTCGTCGATGTGAGCGACGTCATCGAAACGCAAAAGGACGAATTCACCGAGTCCGCATTGCTCTCGGCCAATTGCTATAATGGCGTCGAGAAGCACCGCAGCTATTACGGTGTGCCCTTCACCACCGCTGCGTTGCCGAACCACATATGGCGGCCGCTGGTCGAGAAGGCGGGGTACAAGATCGAGGATATCCCGAAGACCTGGGACGCCTATTACGATTTCTTCAAGGACGTGCAGAGGAAGTTGCGCGTCAAAGGCGAGCGCAAGGTTTACGGCCTGGGGTTCCAGTTGACCACCAACGGCAACGATCCCAACAACGTCTTCAACTATTTCCTGATCGGCTATGGTGGCGTCGGGATCGTCACCAAGGACGGCCGGCTGCACCTGGATGATCCGCAGGTGCGCGAGGCGGCGATCAAGGCGTTGACCTACCCCGCCACCGCGTACAAGGAAGGGTTCGTGCCGCCGGCCGCAATCAACTGGAACGATGCCGACGACAACAACGCCTTTCATGCCAAGCAGATCGTGATGGACCTCGACGGCACGATCTCGACCGAAGTGGCGATCATCGCGGATCAGCAGGATTATAACGATATTGTGACGATGGGCCTGCCGCTCGGCAATGACGGCAAGCCGGTGCCAAGCCAGGTCGCCTACGGGTTCGGCATGATTCCGAAAGGGGCAAAAAACGTCGCGGTGGCGAAGGATTTCCTGAAATACCTGATCCAGCCGAAGGTCAGCAACGAGTACTTGAAGACCGGGCTCGGCCGCAGCATTCCAGCCATGACATCGATCGTGAAGAACGACCCCTGGTGGTTCGCGGATCCGCACCGCAAGGCTTACGTCGAGCAAGGACTGCTTGGACCGACCGTGCCGGAATTTTTCGCCTTCAATCCGGCTTATGCCCAGGTGCGTAACGAGCATGTGTGGAGCACCGGCTGGATCGACATCATGACCGGTGGCATGTCGCCCGAGGCGGCGGCAGACAAGGCGTTCAAGCGGGTCGCCGACATCTTCGCGAAATACCCGATCGTGCAGAGCTAGAGGACGACCATGGCCAGCGCATCGGCTATCGGATTTCCCGCTTCGTCTGCCGCACGACGCGTGACGCCGTGGCGTTACATGCAGGGTGGGCTCAAGGGCTCGGAATATACCTGGGCGCTCGCGTTCCTGGTGCCTTATGTCGCGGTGTTCGTCGCCTTCGTCATCTATCCCGCCGGCTACGGGCTATGGCTGGGCAGCAGTCCGGACCTGTATACCGAGCTGTTTTCCGATCCGATCTACCAGAGCACGGTGGTCAACACCCTGCTGTTCATCGGCATCGCGGTGAACGTGAAGATGTTCTGCGCGCTGCTGATGTCGGGCTTCTTCATGCGGCGCGGCTGGTGGGTCAAATGGCTGTTGATGATCTATGTGCTGCCGTGGGCAGTGCCGGCACTACCGACCTTCATCTCGATCCACTGGATGCTGAACGGCGAATGGGGCCTGGTCAACAACGCGATCTACCAGCTATTCAACATGGACGGACCATCCTGGCTCAATAGTCGCTGGCTGGCTCTCGGGTCGGCCATCTACTCCCACATCTGGAAGTGGATGCCGTTCTGGACGGTAATCCTGCTTGCCGGACGCATGGCGATCCCGCAGGAACTTTACGATGCGGCGAAGGTGGACGGCGCCAGCGGCTGGCGGCAGTTCGTCCACATCAACTTCCCCCTGCTCGCCAACCTGTATCTGATCTGCACCCTGCTCTCGACGATCTTCACTCTCGGCGACTTCAACTCGGTATTTTTCGTCTCCGGTGGCGGACCCGCCAACTCGACACATGTGCTGGCGACGCTGGGCATCCGCGATGCGTTCGACCTCGCGAAGCCGCGGCTCGGTGTGGCCGCGGTGATGTCGGCGTTACCGCTGATGATCCCGGTGGTGATCGTGTTGATGCGCAAGCTGAAGACCGCCGAGGTGCAGCTATGAGTGCGACAACGTTGGGCCGCGTCGGCCGGTCGGCGCCGATCGTGGGCCGGGTGGGACGGGCCGCGCGCCGCCGCCGCTATTTCACGGAAGCCGCGGCGCTGGCTTTCGGCGTCGTGGTCGTGCTGTGGACGCTGCTCCCGCTGTATAACATGGTGATGGTCGCGCTTGAATCGCACGGCGACGTGTTCACCGATTACATCTGGCCGCCGCATCCGTCGTTTGCCAGCTTCTGGATCGTTGTCAGCCAAGGCTACTGGTATCTCGAGTATTTCTGGCACCAATTCGGCAACAGCCTGTATGTCGGCGTGGCGGTCACGGGATTGACCCTGGCGATCGCATCGCTGGCCAGCTTCTCGATCGGCCGGATGCGCATCCGCTACGGCTGGCTGGTCAGTAATGCGGCATTGCTGACCTATGTGATTCCGGCTTCGTTCCTGGCGATCCCATTTTATCGGATCATGCAGGACTATGGGCTGGCCAACAATCTCTGGTCGGTGATCCTGGCGGAGGTAACCTTCGCGACGCCTTACGGAATATTCATCTTCTCGCAATACGGGCGCAGCATCCCGATTGAACTGGATGAGTCGGCGCGGATCGACGGCGCGTCGCCGTTACAGATCTATTTCCACATTTACCTCCCGATGATGGCGCCCGCGCTGGTTGCCGTCGGGACCTATGCCCTGCTGCTGGCGTGGAACGAATACCTTTATCAATTCCTGCTATTGTCGTCGAAGCGCAGCATGACGGTGCCGGTGGCGTTGGCACAATTCCTCAACAGCGATGAGGCTCCATGGAATTACATGATGGCAACGGCGATCGTGTACGCGCTGCCGCCGCTGGTCATCTATTACGCGTTCCGCGGCCGAATGACCGCGGGTCTCACGATGGGGGGCGTCAAGGGCTGAGCGCACGGTTCGCGCACATCGCCTTCCCTCACCAAACTCCGGTACGCGCCAGCGCACCGGCGTGGTGCCCCGCGCGCCTCGGTATGGTTTTCACTTGACACATCTATGGGCAACCGTTGGTATTGGCGACCATAAAGCCAGAAGTCGGCCGACCACCGGTACGAACGGCCCAGTGTTGGGCAGCCAGGGAGAACGAAGAATGAACAAGCTGAGCAGACGCTCGGTACTGCAAGCCTCTGTCGGTATTGCGGCAGGGGCAGCATTGTCACGTCCATACATTGCCAATGCCCAAGCGAAGACCGCTGTGTGCTGGATCAATCAGGGTTTCGTCCCTGAAGAAGACGCCGCGATGGTGAAGGTCTGCGAAGACTACATGAAGGCCAGCGGCAACAAGCTCGACTACAGCATCATGCCGTTCATGGCGCAGAACCAGAAGACGATCTCCGCGCTGACCAGCGGCGACGTTCCGGACATGGTGTTCATGGACGCGCCCTCCTCGATCCTGCCGCAGAACGCGTGGGACGACAAAATACTCGACGTGAGCGACGTGGTCGCCGAGTTCGAGCCGAAGCTTTCGGACACCGCCAAGCTCGGGTCCACCTTCTATAACAAGGCGACGAAGAAGCGCAGCTACTACCTGTGCCCGATCAAGCAGGGCGCTACGCCGTTCCATATCTGGGGTGACCTGGTCGAGAAGGCCGGGTTGAAAATGTCCGAGCTTCCCAAGAACTGGGATGGCGTCTGGACCTATCTCGCGCAGGCGCAGAAGCCGCTGCGTGCCAAGGGGATGCGCCACGTTTATGCGCTGGGCATGCAGATCACCACGGTCGGACCGAATGACGGCAACAACGTCTTCACGCACTTCCTGATCGCCAATGGCGGCGAGGGTATCATTACGCCGGACGGCAAGCTGCACACCGACGATCCGAAGATCCGCGAGGCGGCGATCAAGTCGGTGGAATTCATGACGGACCGCTACAAGGAAGGCCTGGTTCCGCCGGAGGCGTTGAGCTGGAACGACGCCGACGACAACAACGGCTTCCACGAAAAGCTGTTCGTGATGGATTTCGACGGCACGCTGTCAACCGAGCTGGCGATGTTCAAGGACAAGCAGGCCTTCCTGCACGACATGGTAACGCTGGCGCCGGTGAACAAGAACGACGGCACGCCGATGAAGACCCAGGTCAATGCCGGCGGCGGCTTCATTCCGAAGGGAGCCAAGGGCGTCGAGGTAGCCAAGGACTTCATGAAATATTTCATGCAGCCGAAGGTGATGAACGAGAACCTGAAGGGTGGGCTGGGCCGCTGGGTGCCGGCGATTCCACAGGTTGTGAAGGACGATCCATGGTGGCTGAACAGCGGCGAGCCTTGCCTGAAGCCCTATGTCGAGGAAGCGGTCCTCAATCCGACGCTGCCGGTGTTTGAGGGATACTCGCCGGCCTGGGGCCAGGCCAACGCAGAGCAATTGTGGGGCCAGGCGCATGCCGACGTGATCAAGAACGGCATGAAAGTAGCCGACGCCGTGGATAAGGCCTTCAAGCGATGCAACGAGATCTTCGCCAAGGTCATCATGTAATCCCGGCGAGGCAAGCACATGAGCGTCACACAGCAGGCACTGACCGTCGGCAGAGCCGTCGCCTCACGCCCGGCGCACCGCACCTGGCATGGCGGATTGATAGGTTCTGAATATGCCTGGGCGATCGCCTTCGCCCTGCCGTATGTCGCCGTGTTCTTCGCCTTCGTCATCTATCCGATCTGCTACGGGATCTATCTCGGCGACCAGCCCGCACTCTATAGCGAGCTGTTCGCCGATCCCCGTTACCTGACGGCCGTCGTCAACACGCTGATCTATGTTGGCGTCGGCGTGAACGTGAAGATGTTCCTGGCGTTCATGCTGTCAGGCTTCTTCATGCGCAAGCGCTGGTGGATCAAGGCGCTGCTGGTGATCTACATCCTGCCCTGGGCGACACCGGCACTGCCTGCCTATATCTCGATCCATTGGTTTGTGAACGGCCAGTGGGGCATGCTCAACAACGTCTTGTACATGCTGTTCGGCATCGACGGGCCGGTCTACCTGAACGACCACTGGATGGGGTTGGCCTGCAACATCGGTGCATATATCTGGAAGAACATGCCGTTCTGGACGGTGATCCTGCTGGCCGGACGCATGGCGATCCCGCAGGAACTCTATGAAGCCGCCGCGGTGGATGGCGCCTCCGGGCTGCGCAAGTTCGCCCACGTCACCTTCCCCCTGATGGCAAACCTCTATCTCGTCTGCGTATTGCTCGATACCGTGTTTGCCCTCGGCGACTTCAACGCGACGTATTTCGTGTCCGGCGGCGGACCGGCGATGTCAACCGAGGTGCTGGCCACACTTGGCATCCGCTACGCGTTCACCACCGCGCTGCCACGCCTCGGCGTGGCGACGGTGATGTCGGCGCTGCCGCTGCTGATTCCGCTCGTCTTCATATTGATGCGGAAGCTCCGCATGTCGGAGGGACAACTATGAGCGCCACGATCGCCGCCCGCCGCAGATCCTCGCCGCTGCACTATCGCCTGCTGCGCTACTGGGTCGAAGGGATATCCCTGCTGCTCGGCTTCGTGCTCCTCGTCTGGACGGTAACGCCGATCTACAACATGTTCATGATCGCGTTCGACAGTCATGACGACGTGTTCAGCGGCACGGTCTGGCCAGAGCACCCGTCGCTGGATAGCTTCCGCGTGGTGGTAACCCAGGACTTCTGGTACCTCGCGCATTTCTGGCATCAGTTCGGCAACAGCTTCTTCGTCGGCCTGATGACGATGTTCCTGACTTTGGTCATCGGCACGCTCGCCAGCTTCACGGTCGGGCGGATGCGCCTGCGCAACGGCTGGCTGCTGACCAATGCAGCGCTGATGACCTACGTGATTCCAGCGTCGTTCCTGGCGATCCCGCTGTACCGGATCATGGGGATCTACGGGCTGACGGACAGCCTCTGGGCGGTGATCCTGTCGATCGTGACGTTCGCCACGCCATACGCGATCTTCATCTTCTCGCAGTATGGCAAGTCGATCCCGATGGAACTTGACGAGTCCGCCCGGATCGACGGCGCCAATCCGCTGCAGATCTACTTCCTGATCTACCTGCCGTTGATGGCGCCGGCGCTGGTTGCCGTCGGGACCTACGCGTTGTTGCTGGCATGGAACGAGTATCTGTACAACTTCCTGATGCTCTCCACGCCGCAGAGCATGACGGTCGCGGTCGCGCTGGCGCAGTTCCTCAACAGCGACGAATCACCGTGGAACTTCATGATGGCGACCGCGATCATCTACGCGCTGCCGCCGATCATCCTGTACTACGGGTTCCGCCGCTACATGGCCGCCGGCCTGACCATGGGTGGGGTAAAGGGGTAGCTGGGAGGATACGGACTCCCCCTCCCCTTGAGGGAGGGGGTTGGGGGGAGGGGTGCGTACAAGCAAAGGCCGCCATCTGTTCGCACCCCGCCCCCCCGCCCCCTCCCTCAAGGGGAGGGGGAGTCTCCGTCGCCACCAACAATGAGCAGTACACAGCAGGTTCTTGGGTTCCGGCGGCCGGTCGCGGCGTATGAGTCGCGCCGGCCGCCGTGGCGTATCCGGCTGCAGGGCTCGGATACCACCTGGGCGATCGCGTTCCTGATTCCCTATGTGGCGATTTTCGTCGCCTTCGTGGTGTATCCCGTCGTGTTCGGCCTGTGGATGGGCAGCAATCCGGCGCTGTACGATCTGCTGTTCTCCGACCCACGCTACCTGACCACAGCGATCAACACGCTGCTGTTCGTCGCCATCGGCGTGAACGTGAAGATGTTCCTGGCCTTCCTGCTGTCGGGATTCTTCATGAACCGAAGCTGGTGGGTCAGGTCGCTGCTGGTCATCTACCTGCTGCCCTGGGCGTTGCCGGGACTGGTGGTCTTCACCTCGATCCATTTCATGCTGGTGACGCAATGGGGCTTGCTCGACAGCCTGTGGCGCGCGGTGACCGGCAACGATGGGCCGCTGTTCCTGGTTTCGACGTGGATGGCAATGACGGCGAACATCGTCGCCTATATCTGGAAATGGATGCCGTTCTGGACGCTGATCTTCCTCGCCGCCCGGATGTCGATCCCGCAGGACATCTACGACGCGGCCGAGATCGATGGTGCCAGCGGCTATCGCCGGCTGATCTACGTGACGTTTCCCTTGCTGGCGAACATCTACCTGATTTGCACATTGCTCTCCTGCGTCTGGACACTGGGCGACTTTCCCACCGTCTATTTCGTGTCCAGTGGGGCACCGGCGCGCACAACCGATGTGCTCGCCACTTACGGCTTCCACGAGGCGTTCGATTTCGGCTACCCGAACCTTGGCGTGGCGGCGATGATGTCGGCGCTGCCGTTGCTCATCCCGCTGGTGATCCTGTTGATGCGGCGCGTCCGTGCGACGGGGGTGCAGCTATGAGCATCGCACTCGGGTCCAGCCCGAAGCGTACTCCCCCTCCCGTTGAGGGAGGGGGTTGGGGGGAGGGGTTGCGTGCGGCACGAACCCCTGCCCCCAACCCCCTGCCTCAAGGGGAGGGGGAGTCTCGTATTCGTTTGCGCTATCGCAGGCGGCGGTTGTTCAGCAAGGCCGCCGCGATCGGCCTCGGCGTCTTCCTGCTGATCTGGACGCTGCTGCCGGTTTACAACATGCTGCTGATCGCCCTCGATAACGATGCCGACGAGTTCACCGGCAGCATCTGGCCGCCCGATCCCGATTTCAGCAGCTTCGCTTCGGTCTGGAACGAAGACTACTGGCTGATGGAGCATTTCTGGCACCAATTCGGTAACAGCATCTATCTGGGCGTCGCGACGATGGTGCTGACCGTGCTGATCGGCTCGCTCGCCAGCTTCGCGCTGAGTAGACTGAGGTTGCGCAAGGGATGGATCGTGACGGACTTCGCGCTGCTGACCTATGTGCTGCCGACGGCATTCCTGGCGATCCCGTTTGTCCAGATCATGCACCGCTACGGCCTGTCGGACAGCCTGTGGGCCGTCATCGCGGCGATGGTGACGTTCGCCACGCCGTACGCCATCCTGATCCTGCATCAATACGGCAAGCTGATTCCGATGGAGCTGGACGAGTCGGCGAAGGTGGACGGTGCATCGCCGTTGCAGATCTATCTGCGCATCTACCTGCCGCTGATGGCGCCCGCCCTTGTGGCAGTCGGCGTCTATGCGTTGCTGCTGGCGTGGAACGAATATCTCTATCAGTATCTGTTGCTGTCATCGACCCGCAACATGACTGTGGCGGTCGCGATCAACCAGTTCTTCGACAGTGACGAGGCGCCGTGGAACTACATGATGGCGATTGCCGTCATCTACTCGCTGCCGCCGATCGCGATCTATTTCGGCCTGCGCCGCTTCATGGTGGCGGGGCTGACCTTGGGCGGCGTCAAAGGCTGACGCGCCCCGCTAGTGCTGCGGGTTTCCACCCCCCTGACCCTCGGCGAGCGTATTGCCGGTCGCGTAGACGGAGCACGTCCAACCGTGCTGCTTGCAGTGGTCCAGCGCCACCGCCACGGCGTCCTGCTGGGAGCGCTGCCCGAAGGCAATGCCATAATGGCCGCTGCCATTCGTTACGAACGCCTTTTCGTAGCTGCGGGACGCCACGTAGCCGGTGAAGTCCTCCTGCCCCAATGCGTCCAGTCCTGCGGGAACCGGCAGCATCGCCGGCGGCGGCAGATCGACGACAAGCTGCGCCGGCAGATGCAGATGCGTGAGGAACTCCGCAACGCGCGGCCACCATAGCGCCGGCGCCGCAGCGAAAATCAGGGCGTGGCCATCCCGGCCGAACGGCGGCGCCGCGTCGAATTCCGCCGGCGCACCGCCAGCCGCATAGGCGTCGAACATCTGCCGCGCCAGTTGCGGCCCGAAGAAATGATCGTTCGCGGCGTACAGCCACAGGCTCGGCACGCGCGCACCTGCGCCGAACTCGTGCATCGTTTCCACCAGACGCTCTGGCTGGCATACGAAGTCGGGCCGCGGTGAGCCGAGAGCACCGGCGAAATCGATAATGCCGGCGACGCCTGCCGGCGCCTGCAACGCGGCGGCAAGGTCGGCAAAGCCGCCGGCGGAATGTCCGACCAGGACGATGCGGTCGGGATCGGCCCAAGGCTCACGGCGCAGGCTGGAGACGGCGGACAGAATGTCCTCCGCCCAGACGCGGCCGGCGATGGGGTAGTGCCGATCGTCGCAGGGCCCAAAATCCACGAACGGCACACCGGACGAGCGGCCGTCGCCACGGCGTTCCACCACCACCGCGGCATAGCCATGCTGGGCGAACACGATGGCCGGCCCGGAGTAATTCTCCGGCGCCTCGCGCGTGCGCGCCGCCGCATCGCGCGGCAAACCGGCGCTGATCACCGCCAGCGGAAATCGTCCCGGCCGATCAGGACGCGTCAGCAGTGCGTCGAGGCTCGCGTGACGGCCATCCGGCCGTGTGACGTCCAACATGAATGGCTCGCGCAGCAGGCCCGGCAACTGCGTGGGCATCGCCATTGCGATCGAATAGCTGCCGAGCGTCAGGACAGCGATCGCGATTGATAACAGTCTCATCGTGAGGACCTCGCGGCGGGACCTTGCGGCCAAAACCATCGCCTTGTCATCCCGACGTGCTTCCATGGCGCGCCGCCCCAGGGCACTCTCCCCCACATGCGCAGATTGCTCCGGGGCATTGCCCGCTTGCTCTCAATCCTCGGCGTCCTGCTGCTGTTCTTCGCGGCACTGATCGGCGGCGTGCTCTGGCTCACCCTGCCGCGTTCCAACCAGGCCGCGCGCATCCAGGGCCTGTCCGCCCCGGTGGACATCAGCTTCGACGCCGATGGCGTCCCGCGCATCAAGGCCGCCAACGACCTGGACGCCGCCGCCGCGCTCGGCTTCGTCCACGCACGCGATCGCATGTTCGAGATGGACCTGATGCGCCGCAACGCGTCCGGCCGCCTGTCCGAACTGGCCGGCCCGGTGACGCTGCCGCTGGACCGCACCATGCGCGTGCTCGGCCTGCGCCAGGCCGCCGAGTCCGACTACGCCGCGCTCCCGCCTGACGCCCGCGCCGTGCTGCAAGCGTACGCCAATGGGGTAAACGCCTGGATCGCCATGCGCGGCCGCTTCGCCGCCCCGGAGTTCCTCGTCTTCGGCGCCCCCGAGCCCTGGACCCCGGTCGACTCCCTGTTGTGGGGCAAGACCATGGGCCTGTGGCTGTCGATGAACTGGCGCACCGAACTATCGCGCCAGGCGCTGGCCGGCCACACGTCGCAGCAGGCGATCGACGAGCTGTGGCCCGACCAAAGCGGTCCCGGCCATCCGCAGGC
>DATHNI010000047.1:0-10442 GCA_035486135.1 Acetobacteraceae bacterium | reverse complement strand
CCGGGATCGGCGTGCTGTGGGGTCGCCGCGAACTGCTGGATCGCATGCCGCCGTTCCTCGGCGGCGGCGAGATGATCTCGTCGGTGACGTATGAAAAATCCACATGGGCCGAAGTGCCGCACAAGTTCGAGGCTGGCACGCCGCCGATCCTGGAAGGCATCGGCCTGAAGGCGGCGATCGATTACGTGCAGGCGATCGGCTACGACGCGATCGCCGCGCGCGAACAATCGCTGGTGGACCACGCGCTGGCGCGGCTTTCAGCGATCGAGGGCCTGCGCATCCTCGGCAGCGCGCAGGACCGCGGCGGCGTGGTGTCGTTCGCGCTCGACAAGGCGCACGCGCATGACGTGGCGACGTTGCTCGATCGCCAGGGCATCGCGGTGCGCGCCGGCCATCACTGTGCCGAGCCGCTGATGCGCCGCTTCGGCCTGGAAAGCACCGCGCGCGCCAGCTTCGGCATCTACACGACGCACGAGGAGATCGACTTCCTGGCCGACGCGCTGACCCGGGTGAGGGAGTTTTTCACGTGATAGCGCCGCAGCCGCGCGTCCACGAAAAGAGACTCCCCCTCCCCTTGAGGGAGGGGGTTGGGGGGAGGGGTGCTGATATCCGCCGGCCATCGATGTACGCACCCCTCCCCCCAACGCCCTCCCTCAGGGGGAGGGGGAGTCTCTTTTCGGGAGCCTTCTTATGACCTCCGACACGTTCGACGATCTGCGCGACCTGTACCAGGAAGTGATCCTCGATCACGGGCGGCACCCGCGCCACGCCCACCGCCTGGCCTCGTTCGACGCCACCGCCAAGGGCGACAACCCCATGTGCGGCGACCGGATCGAGGTGTGGGTGAAGCTGGCGCCCGACGGCAGCATCGCGGATACCGGCTTCGATGCCCGCGGCTGCGCCATCAGCGTCGCCTCCGCCGACCTGATGGCCGAAACCGTGCAGGGCCGCAGCCCGGCCGACACCCGCGCGCTATTCGAAGCCTTCCGCGAGATGGCCCGTACCGGCACCTGCCCGGCCTGCGACGGTGCCCTCGCCGAACCGTTGGAACGCTTGCAACCTCTGGCCGGCGTGCACGAATATCCGTCACGCGTGAAATGCGCTACGCTGGCGTGGCATGCGCTGATCGCCGCGTTGGCCGGCAGCAAGGAGGCGACCAGTGAATGACATGAGCGCCAGTCACACCGCCTGGACGCCGGAGGGCGAGACCTCGCCACGGCCGACCGAGGACGACCTGATCGCCGCCATCGGCACTGTCTACGATCCGGAAATCCCGGTGAACATCTACGAACTCGGCCTGATCTACGCGATCGACATCAGTGACGACGGCAGCGTAAAGGTGGAGATGACGCTGACCGCGCCGGCCTGCCCCAGCGCCCAGGAACTGCCGATCCAGGTGCGCGACGCGGTGATGGCGGTGCCGGGCGTCTCCGGCTGCGACGTGGAAACCGTGTGGGATCCGCCGTGGGACCCCAGCCGGATGAGCGATGAAGCCCGCCTGCAGTTGAATATGTTCTGATCGCGCACGACATAGAACGAGCCATGAGCACGACCACAGCCACTCCCCGCAAGACCCGCGCCCTGCCGCCGCTGATGACGCTGACCGATGCAGCCGCCGAGCGCCTGCGCCGCCTGTATGACAAGGGCGACCAGGGCAAGCTGCTGCGCATCGGCGTGAAGACCAAGGGGTGCTCCGGCATGTCGTACGACATGAGCTGGACCGAGGCCCCGGCGCCGACCGACGAGGTGGTCAAGGACAAGGGGCTGACGGTCCTGGTGGACCGCAAGGCCTCCTTGTTCCTGATCGGCACGGTGATGGACTACGAGACGAAGGCGCTCGCGTCCGGGTTCACGTTCGTCAATCCGAACGAGAAGGGCCGCTGCGGCTGCGGCGAAAGCTTCCACGTCTGAGCACGTAGGGGCGCGTCGACACAGGCATCCGCCAGCGACATCGGGATGTCGCGATATTTTCGCAGTAGTCTGTGCAGCGTGCCGATATGCTCTTCCAGGCGAAATGTCAGCAAGAGCGCACCGTTTTGGAGCAAACCGAACAACGCATCCTGCGCCCTGGGAAAACGGGTGAGCAGATAGATTGTCTCGGTCAGAACCGGCTCACAAACGAGCAGTGGCGCGTCAAGCTCATCGATCCGATCGGTGGTCCAGCGATGGTATCGTTCCGACCGATCGAAGAAAGCGACCAGCGGGCCAGTATCAGCGATGGCTCGCATCGCGCCCGAAGCCCTCAAGGTGCTCCGGGTTCGAAGCGAGATCAGGAATGCCAGACTCGACCACGCCGCGTGCTTGCTCCATCAGCCCGGCCAGATGCCGATGACCTGACGTCTCGGGCGGCGCTTCGAGGACAAGGCGGAGGCCCTCCTCGATCAGGTCCTTGAGCTTGCGTCCGCGCAACGCCGCCTCCGCCTTGGCCTTGCGGTAGATGGCATCCGGCAGCTCGACTGTGGTCTTCATCACGCCTCATCCCGGTCCGTAAATCCATATTTGCATATTTATGGCGGACTGCAACATTCATCAAGTGACTTTCCGTCGTTTGGATCAAATGGCTCGGCACGCAAAGGCCGGGCCCGACCCGGAAGAATTTGGAGCCGATCATTGGAACGCGGACTGGTGGTAGACAGCCTGACGGTTACGCGCGACATCGGCCGCAAGCAGGCTGTGATACCCCCGAGCAGGAGAGTGCATGTCGCCGATCCTATCCGTTTCCGCTGTGACGAAGACGTACAAATCCGGTCAGGTCGCACTTCATGAGATCGATCTTGCGGTAGAAAAGGGCGAGATATTCGCACTGCTCGGCCCCAATGGGGCAGGCAAGACGACGCTGATCAGCATCATCTGCGGTTTGGTCTCGATGACCTCGGGGCGGGTTCTCGTCGATGGACACGACATCATCACGGGATATCGCGCCGCGCGCGCGATGATCGGACTGGTGCCGCAGGAGATCGCGCTCGATATTTTCGCGACCGTGGAGGACACCGTGCGCTTCAGCCGCGGCTTGTTCGGCCGACCCGCGGCCCCCGGTTATATCGAGCAACTGCTGCGCGATCTCTCGCTCTGGGAGAAGCGCGGCACACCCGTCATCGAACTGTCGGGCGGCATGAAGCGCCGCGTGATGATCGCCAAGGCGCTCAGCCACGAGCCGGACATCCTGTTCCTCGACGAGCCGACGGCCGGCGTCGATGTCAGCCTGCGTCGCGACATGTGGGACCTCGTGCGCCGGCTGCGGGATCGCGGCGTCACCATCATCCTCACCACGCATTACATCGAAGAGGCCGAGGAGATGGCGGACCGCGTCGGCGTCATCGACCGCGGCCGTCTCGTGCTGGTCGAGGAGACCGTGGCGCTGATGCACAAGCTCGGAAAACGGCGGCTGAGCATCATGATGCGGCAGCGGCTCGAGGCGATCCCGCCCGCGCTCGCCGGTTGGCCGCTGCGGCTGGAGGCTGAGGGCGAGCACCTGGTGTACGATTTCGACGCGAGCGAGTCGGACACAGGCATTTCTCGCCTGCTTCGGGACCTTGGCGCCGCCGGAATCGACTACAAGGATCTCGAAACCAGCCGGACGTCGCTCGAAGATATTTTCGTGGGCCTGGTGGAGGGCCGGGCGTGAGTGGGATCAACCTTCGCGGGATCTGGGCGATCTACCGTACCGAGATGGCACGCACGCGACGAACGGTATGGCAGAGCGTTGCGACGCCAGTGCTCACCACCGTGCTCTACTTCATTGTGTTCGGCGGTGCGATCGGCTCGCGCATGCAGCAGGTTGGCGGCGTCGGCTACGGCGCGTTCATCGTGCCGGGACTCATCATGCTGACGCTGCTGACGCAGGGCATATCCAACGCATCGGTCGCGATCTATTTTCCGAAATTCACCCGCACGATCTTCGAGCTGTTATCCGCCCCGATCTCGAGCACGGAAGCGGTGGTCGCCTATATCGGGGCGGCGGCAACGAAATCGGTGTTGATCGGCCTGATCATCCTCGCCACGGCAACGCTTTTCGTGCCGGTGCGGATCATGCATCCCGCTTGGATGGTGGCCTTTCTCGTGCTGACCGCGGTGAGCTTCGGCTTGTTCGGATTCCTCATCGGCATCTGGGCCGAGAGTTTCGAGCAACTCGCGATCATCCCGTCCCTTGTGGTCACCCCGCTCACCTTCCTGGGTGGCGCGTTCTATTCGATCGACATGCTGCCGCAGCCGTGGCGCACGGTGAGTTTGTTCAACCCGGTGGTCTATCTGGTCAGCGGGTTCCGCTGGAGCTTCTACGGCGTGGGGGATGTCAGTGTCGGGGTGAGCCTCGCCGTTGTTGTGGCATTCATGGTGCTGTGCCTGGCGTTGCTCTGGTGGATATTCCGCACGGGCTATCGTCTTAAGCCCTGAACTGAGGGAAGCAATTACCCTCGATCGCTGAAGCGTGAGTCACGCTGGTCCCGAAACCGCCGTCTCGCGTTTCACTGATGCTGGGTACTAGCCCGGCGTCCCTGCCCCCGGCTTGCGCCCCACAGCGCGGGCGTCGCTATGACACGAAAATGAACCCGCCGCCCTGATCCTGCCACTCTGCTCGCGCGCTGTAACCGCGCATGGACTGGGTATTGCCAAACATCGCATGGCATGACGCGTTGCTCCAGGCGGCAGGCTGGGTGCGGCGCACCATCCTTGTGCCCGACACGCTGCTCCAGGCGGCCTGCATTGCGGTGCTGATCCTGCTGACCCTGGCCATCGCCCACCCACTGCGCGCCGCCCTGCAACGCCAGTCCGACCGCCTGCCTCAAGGCCCGCTGCGTCCCGTCGCCTGGGCGCTCGCCCGCGCCGGACCCTCCATCCTTTTGCTCCTGCTGCTCTGGTTCGTTCGCCTTGCGTTCAACGCGGCCCACTCCCGCGGCGACGTGCTGCGCCTGGCCGAAAGCCTGGTGCTCGTCTGGGTGCTGATCCGCCTCTCCTCCCGCCTGGTGCGGAACGAGGCCCTGGCGCGCGCCATTGCCATCGCCGCCTGGATCATCGCTGCGCTCAACATCGCCGGCCTGATCGAGCCGGTGGTGAACCTGATGGACGCGATGGCCATCCCGATCGGCAACTTCCGCCTCAGCCTGCTGCTGCTGCTGAAGGGCGGCATCACACTGGCGGTGCTGATCTGGCTGGCCAACACCTGCGCCCGACTGGTGGAGCACCGGCTCGACCGGCTGTCCGGCATCACCCCGACCATGCGCGTCCTCGCGGGCAAGCTGACCCGATTGCTCCTGGTGGTGTTCGCGGTCGTGCTGGCGCTCGGGTCGATCGGCATCGACCTGACGGCGTTCGCGGTGTTCTCCGGCGCGATCGGCGTAGGCGTCGGCTTCGGGTTGCAAAAGGTGGTGTCCAACCTGGTCAGCGGGGTGATCCTGTTGCTCGACCGCTCCATCAAGCCGGGCGACGTGATCGAGATCGACGGCACCTACGGCTTCGTCAATGCGCTGAACGCCCGCTACGCCGCGGTGACCACGCGCGACGGCAAGGAGTTCCTGATCCCGAACGAGGACCTGATCACGCAGCGCGTCACCAACTGGTCGTATTCGAACGACCTGATCCGGCTGCATGTGAAGATGGGGATCTCGTATCAGTCGGATCCTCACAAGGCGATGGAATTGGCGCTGGAGGCAGCGCGCGAGGTGCCGCGCGTGCTGGCCGACCCGCCGCCGGCCTGCCTGCTGGTGAACTTTGGCGGCAGCACCATCGACCTGGAATTGCGCTGCTGGATCAGCGACCCGGCGAACGGCACCGCCAATGTGCGCAGCGCGCTGATGCTGGGGGTCTGGGACCTTTACCAGGCGAACGGCATCGAACTGCCCAATCCCCAGCGCGACATCACGCTGCGTAATCCGGAGGCGCTGGTCGAGGCGTTGCGGCCTGGCAAACCTCTCCCGCCTGCAGCGGGAGAGGTCGGAGCGCGACGGCGCTCCGGGTGAGGGTGATCGGGTCGGCACGCTCTGCCTGCTTGCTTACGTACCGGCCCGATCACCCTCACCCTCACCCTCACCCTCACCCTCACCGCTGCGCGTCTCGACCCCCGGATCAAGCGCCCGGGGGCAGGCTCTCTCCCGCGTAGCGGGAGAGGTGTACTGCTTGACCTCTCCGGCGAACCGCGAGAGGTTTTGCAGATAAATAAGGGAGACGATGCCGATGGAACGTTCGATAGAACAGCGGACAATGCGCAAGGTGTATTTGCGTCTGCTGCCGTTTGCGATGATTGTGTATTTCTTCTGCTACCTCGATCGCATCAATGTCGGCTTCGCCGCGCTGACCATGAACAAGGCAATCGGCCTGACCGCCGCGGCCTACGGCGTCAGCGCCGGCGCGTTCTATCTCGGCTACTGCCTGTTCGAGGTGCCGAGCAATGTCATCCTCGACAAAGTGGGCGCGCGGCTATGGATCGCCCGCATCATGGTGACCTGGGGCCTCGCCTCCGGTGCCACCGCTTTCATTGTCGGACCGAACAGCTTCCTGCTGGTTCGTTTCTTGCTCGGCATGGCCGAGGCCGGGCTGTTCCCCGGTATCGTCCTGCTGTTCACCTACTGGTTCCCCGACCAGCACCGCGCGCGCATCGTCTCGAGTTTCACCCTGGCGCTGCCCGTCTCCGTCGCGCTGGGCGCGCCGATCTCCACCGCCGTGCTGGACATGGACGGCTTCCTCGGCATCGCCGGATGGAAATGGATCTACCTCATCGAGGCCGTGCCAACCATTTTGCTCGGCATCGGCGTGCTGTTCTACCTGACCGATCGGCCGGAACAGGCGCGCTGGCTCAGCACGGAGGAGCGCGCCTGGCTGACCGGCCGGATGGCGGCGGAAAGGCACGCGGTCGAATCGGTGCGCACCTACGGATTCCTGGAGGCGCTGTTCAATCCCAAGGTACTGCTGCTGTGCCTGAACTACCTGGGCATCGTCACCGCCAGCCTCGGCGTGGTGCTGTTCGTGCCGCAGATCATCAAGTCGCTCGGCGCCACCAACATGGGGACCGGCTACGCCACGATGCTGGCCTATGTCTGCGGGGCGATCAGCATGCTGAGCTGGGGCTGGGTGTCCGACCGGATGGGCGAGCGCCGCTGGAACCTGTTCTGGGCCTGCATGGTCGCCACCGCCGGACTGGTGATCTCCGGGCTGACCATGGGCACATGGTGGGCACTGGCGGGGCTGTGCATCTCCACCGCCGGCTTCTACGGCACCAAGGGGCCGTTCTGGGCGATGCCGTCGATGATGCTTACCGGGACGGCGGCGGCGGCCGGTATCGCCTGGATCAACTCGGTCGGCAATGTCGGCGGGTTCTTCGGCCCCGCGATCGTCGGCTGGCTGAAGGACGTCACCGGCAGCTATTCGGGCGGGCTGTATGGGCTGGCGGCGTTCACGCTGATGTCGGCGATCACCGCCGCGTTCGGGTTGCACATCCCGCGCCGCGTGGCGCGGGTGTCGGCGGAGGCTCCCGCGGCCGCCGAGTGACGCCCCAGGGGGGCCGAGGCGGGGAGACCAAAGTGGCGCTTCTCCAGGGCGCTTCCGCGGCGCCCCGCGTCGCTACGTCGCGCCCCTCGGTTGATGGCTCTCGTGGTGATCCGGCGCCCCCATGCGATGGTCCGGTGCCCAACCCCGGGGCTGGCCCGAAGCGCCGGTAAGTCCGATGCAACCTTGTTTGGTGCAAGACGACTCGCGCCACGCCCGGACGTCGTGTAGAGGGCCCACCGGCCGCCGCGTGGCACAGGCGGCCGTGTCAGGCAGCGACCGGCGGACCCATGGCTTGCATCCACATTGTTGGCGCCGGGCTGGCTGGCCTGTCCGCGGCACTTGCGCTCACCGAGGCCGAACGCGCGGTCACGCTGTATGAAGCGGGGCCGGCGGCGGGCGGCCGCTGCCGCTCCTATTTCGATAAAGAGCTCGGGCTCACCATCGACAACGGCAACCATCTGCTGCTGTCCGGCAACCGAGCGGCGTTCGCCTACCTCAAGACGATCGGCGCGACGGACAAGCTGGGCGGGCCAGCCAAGGCGCAGTTTCCGTTCATGGACCTGTCGAAGAACCTGCGCTGGACGGTGCGCCCCAACGCCGGGCCCATTCCCTGGTGGCTGCTGCAGCCGTCGCGCGGGGTGCCGCAGGCACGCCTGACAGACTACCTGGCCCTGATGTTCCTGACGCGGCTGAAGGAGGACACCACGGTCGCCGAGGCGCTGCGCCACGGCTGGCTCTACTGGCGGCTGGCCGAGCCGCTGGCCATCGCCGCCCTCAACACGCCGCCGCGCGAGGGGCTGGCGCGCTTGCTCGGGGCCGTGTTCCGCGAGACGCTGCTGCAGGGCGGCTCCGCCTGCATCCCGCGCTTCCCGCGCGCCGGCCTGTCTGATGCGCTGATCGACCCGGCCGTCGCCACGCTGCGCTCTCGCGGTGCGGCGATCCATTTCTCCCGTCGCATCTCTGGGCTGGAGGTCGAGGGCACCCGCGTCGTGCGGTTGCTGACACCCGACGGACCGGTCGGGCTCGCGCCGGACGACGCCGTGGTGCTGGCGGTGCCGCCCTGGGTGGCGACGACCCTGGTGCCGGACCTCACCGCGCCGGATGCGTTCGAGTCGATCCTCAACATCCATTTCCGTGTGGCGGCCGACGGGGGCGAGGCGGGCTTCATCGGCCTGGTCCGAGGCACGGCGGAGTGGGTGTTCGTGAAGCCCGGCCATGTGTCGGTCACCATCAGCGCCGCCAACCGGATGGTGGACCAGCCGGCGGAGGCGATCGCCGGGGCGGTGTGGCCGGACGTGCGGATGGCCCTCGGCCTCGAAGGCGAGATGCCGCCATACCGGGTGGTGAAGGAGCGGCGTGCCACGTTCGCCGCCACGGCAGCGCAGGAGAGGCTGCGCCCCGCGGCCCGGACCGGGCTGGAGAATCTCGTGCTGGCGGGCGACTGGACCGCCACCGGCCTGCCCGCCACCATCGAAGGCGCTATCCGGTCAGGCCAAAGCGCGGCCGAGGCGTTGCGCGCGCCCTGACGGATGGGGTCCGTGCAATCTGTGTCATGCCCGGCCCACCGGTCGGGCCGAAGGCACACCCGAGGCCAGGCTCCGGCCGAAGGCACGCCCGAGGCCAGGCTCCGGCCGGCCACCTACGACTTTTCTTTGCTGTACACAGGAAAGTCGTGGGGAACCGGCCTTCGCCTGCCATCACACCGTTGGCACGGATCACGTTGTGCGTACGTCAGTGTGTCGAACCGCTGCCATTACATGGCCGTGACGGGGAGCCGCCTGTCCGGCGGCGCGCCCAGCCACAACCGCGGATCCCGCAGGCCGCGGGGATCCTGCCACGCCCAATCGTCAGCCGGCGGTGCCGACGGTCCCGATCCGGCCGCCTGAACCGAACACCGTGGACGTATTGTTGCCGCCAGGAACCGCGACGCCGGTGTTGCCACCGGGCATGCCCAGCGTCTGATAGTACGAGGTGCCGCCAGTGGTAACGCCAAATCCACCTTGCGGAAGCTGGTAGATCTGTCCCGCCCGTCCGGCCTCCGGCGCGTTGGGGGTGAACACGGTGTGCGCGCTGTCCACGCGCACCAGCCGAGCGTGGCCGGCGTTGGAGAAGATGGCGCCCGAACCGGCCTGCATCGGGCCGGAGAACGCGACGAGCAATGCGATTGCCGCGGTGGTGTGCATGGTGGAATGGACCTTCTGCTGGGCCAGCCTTTGGGAGTCATCGGCTTGGCGACGGTTCATATGGGCGGCGAGCAATGCTCCCGTAGGGACGCCGGGCATGACCACCGGCCATGCGGACATGTCGCTGACAGGCAGGAGATTTGTAGCGCCCGAAGCTGTGGCGTTCGATGCAGCCACGGCCCGCGATAGAGAAGCAGTGTGGCGCGTGCTCGTCCGCGCGTGAGCATCCAATTATCGGCGCGCCCCCTGATCCATCCGGCCAATCCATCCGGCAAGCCGCGCCGCCGGCGCGGCGCATGTGTGTATCTCTGACATATTACGTTATACATATTGACAGTCGCCTCGCGTTCTGCTATACGCCGTGCGCTACGCAACCCGCCAGGAAAGGCTGCTCCGTTTCCGACCCACCATGATGCGCGATCCACTCACAACTCCGGCCCACGCCTGTTCACCCGATGCAGATCGGGCCGGCCCGGACGCGTCCGCGCATCTGCCGGAGTGGCTCGTCCAGCTCCTCGTGCTGATCATCCGCTTCATCCTCGAGCGCAAGATTGCCGCGCGCTCGCGCCGCTCCCCACCGCCATCGTGGTGGCACGACAGGCCGGACCTGCCGCTGGCCTCCATCCAGGCCCTCGCCGCGTCGGTCCGCGGCCCGTTCGGCAACGCCATCGCCTGGATGTGCCGTCGCCGCGGCATCGGCCCGGGGCATAAGGACTGGCCGGAGCTGTCGCGCGCCATCGTGGCGTTTGGCGGCAGCGTGAAGGGGTTCCGCCCGGGCGC
>DATHNI010000046.1:0-6467 GCA_035486135.1 Acetobacteraceae bacterium | reverse complement strand
CCCCGCCGGCCGACCTGTCGGAGTTCCAGTCCCCGGCAATGGTGGTGGTGATTCGTTCGCCACGCCGGTCACGCGGGCCGCGGCCGACTGATCCAGGCAGCCGACCGTGGTGAGCCCCGTAACCGAGAGCCCATTTTGGGTCCTGCCCGGCTGAGAATTCATCAGCGGGAACATGCTTGCCCTGCTTCGCGGGATCGTGCTTCGGGTAGATCACGGTCCGCTCTCGCGGCACCGAACATCGCCCGCTTCCTCACAACCGCTCGTCAAGCCCCCTTCCACTGCACGATGTACAACCCGGCATCGTAATCGGTGATATAGACCAGCCCGTCCTGCGCGACGAACAGGTCTGCGGTGTGCCGCATCTTCGCGCGTCCGCGCAGCGGTTCCGCCCACGTCGACGGCTGCGGCGGCACGAAATAGCCGACCTCCTGCGGACGGTACGCATCGGAGATGTCGAACACTCGCAGTCCGGCGCTCTGCCAGGTGGCAAAGATCGTCGTGGACGACTGGAACGAACCCGGTCTGTTCTCGTGCAGGTTATGCGGACCGAACTGCCCGCCCATTTTCACATAGTCCTGGTCGGACGGCGTCGGCATCGTCGCGATGGACACCGGATTGCTCTTCTCGCGGATGTCGAACACCCAGGTGCGCTTCAACTGTCCTTCCACATCGACGTTCAGCACCGCCTCGTCCGCCACCACCAACAGATTGCGGTCGTGCAGCGGCACCGCATTGTGCGTGCCGCCGCCATAAGGCGGGCACCAGTTACGGTGCGCGATCAGCCTCGGTGCCGACTTGTCCTTCACATCGAGGATGGTCAACCCGCCGTCGCGCCAGGAGCCATAGGCGAAGTCGTCCACGACGATCGCGTGGTGCAGCGCGTGGCGGTTCTTCCACGTCGGCGTCTCACCGGCGGCTGCGTTCATGCCGGGGATCCACCAGCGGCCCACCTCATGCGGTTTCGTTGGGTCCGCCAGGTCGATGACGATCAGGATGTGGTCGGTGAAGCCGTCCAGCAGTGCCGAGGCATACGCATAGCGGCCGCCGTCCCACCAGATGCGGTGCACGCCCAGGCCTTGCACTTCCAGAAAACCGATCTTGCGCGGATTGGCTGCATCGGAAATGTCATACACGGTCATGCCGGCGGCGTAATCCTCGCCGCGCTTGCCGAAGCGGCTGCTGTCCACCTTGTTGGAGCCGCCATAATATTCCTGTGCCGACAGCAGTGCGCGCTGGTCCGCCTCCTGGATGTGCAGCAGCAGGTTGTCCGAACTCTGCAGATGCATGCACACGGAGTTCGGATGCGTCGGCACGAAATTCACCGGCTTCGGGTGACGCGGGTCGCGCACGTCGGTAACCATGATGCCGCGGCTGACGCGGGTACCAACGTATGCGTGGCCACGCGCGACCATGACCTGGACGCCGCTGCCGCGGCCTCCCTGGTCGGTATGGCCGACGAATTCGACGTTGCGGGCGCCTTCCGGGACGATCATGGCTTGCCTCCTGCTGCATTCGGTCGTCAGACTACCCGAGGTTGAGGAAGGATGTGAGCCATGCCGACCTATGTCATGCTGGCCAACTGGACCGACCAGGGAGTGCGTTCGATCGACGAGAGCCCCAGGCGAGTGGATGCGGCGCGGAAGTCGCTGGAGGAGATGGGTGGGCGTTTCCTGTCCACCTACATGACGATGGGCGCGCACGACCTGATCATCACCTACGATGCACCCGACGATGCGGTTTCGGCGCGATTTACGCTGCTGCTGGGGAAGCTGGGCAACGTGCGGACCACGACGCTGAAGGCGTTCCCGGAGGAGGCGTATCGTCAGATCATCAATTCTTTGCGGTAACGGTTGCCTCGACTGGTTGCCCGAACCGCACGCCGATATTGGCCGGCGGGGTTCCAATTGCACCACCTGACCGGGGCCGGGTGCCACGGCTCTGGCCCTGGCCTTCCTCATCGTGCCCTTGGCGACGGCGCCGCCAGCTTCCATACTCGCGCAATGAATGATGCCGAATCGCCCGACAGCCTGGCCCCCGCACTGGAAGACACGCTCGCGGCCTGGGACGACCAGCTTGCCGGCCTGGAACGCCAGGCCGGGCAGGTGCTGCGTGCCGCCAGGCGACTGCGGAAGGCGGCGCACGAGGGCGCGGTAACGGGCTTCGCCGCCGCCATCGCGGAACTCCAGGACAGTGCCACGAAATTGCAGGCCGCGGTGGGCCAGTCCGCGACTGCGCCGGACATCGACCTGGCCACGGCGTTCGCCAGCGGAGCCTTCCTCGACGAACTGTCCCGCGCCGCCGCCGCCGCCGGCGTCACGCTGGTGCAGCGCGACGGCCGCATCAGCGTGTACCCCCTCGCCCTGCGGCTGGAGGCGCGCGCACAGGCCGTGCGCATCGGCCATAAGCTGGAGCGCCGCATCCGTCCCAGCTTCCTGGCGCGCCACCTGCGCGCCCTTCAGCAGCGGCCGAACCGGTTCAACGCCCGCAGCGTGCTCGACCGCCTGTTCCGCGCCTACACAGTGCTCGCTGCCGCCCGCGCCCCGGACTGGCAACCCAGCCGCCCCGGCTCCGGCCCGCTCGTCCCGCTCGCCGACCTGTACGACCTGCTGACGCTGTTGCCCGCCGCCGCCGCCGACTACCCGCTGGAGGAGTTCTTGCTCGACCTGCTGAGGCTCGACCGCCAGCCGGACGCCCGCACCGGCCGCGGCCATCGCTTCGAACTGGGCGGCTCGACCGGAACCAAGGGCGACAAGCGCCTGTCGGCGTTCGACGAGTCCGGTGCCCAGCACGACTACTACGCCATCCGGTTCGCCTCCGAGTAGCGCGCGATGGACGTGATCGACGTCCAGGCCGTGCCGATCGAGCGATGGCTGAACGTCATCGAATCCGAGTATTTCTCCGAGTTCCTGCCAGCCGGTGGCGCCGCGGTGAAGTTCGTCATCGCCGACGACGCCACGATCTTCCACCTGAACCATGCCACCGAGGCGCTGGCGCGGCACCACGGCATGCTGCCGGTGCACATCAGCGCCGGCGAGGTGCGGCTGCACATGCTGCAGGACGTGTTCTTCGCGATGGCAAGGGCGCTGCCCTGGGACTCGCTGCTGCAGCGCTACGTCGAGGACCTGTTCACGCGGCATGGCTACGCATGGCCTCGGCGTGGCGAAGACCTGATAATGACCGAACTCGCCGACGAGTTCGGCATCGCCGCCACCCTGCTGGGGCGCAATCGCGACCAATGGCTCAGTCGCGACCTGTGGCAAGACGCGAACATGGCGCAGGACTTCCGCGCAGCCATGCTGCGCTTGTGCATTGCTCGGCTGGAGCCGGAGGCCGGCACGCCGGAATCGCCGGTGCTGCAATGGCTGCGCGGGGAAAAAATCGGCCTGACCCTGCTGCGCCAGTACGACATCGCCGCACGCATCACCCGCACCAACGCGCGCGCCATGCTGATCTCGCTCTGCCATTTCGTGCGCAAGGCGGGGGCCAGGGGGCTGCTGCTGACGCTCGACCTGCGCCCGGCGCTGCGCGTCGTGCCGGTGGGCGAGGGGGGCCTGCGCTACTCGCCGGCAGCGGTGATGGACCTGTACGAGGTGCTGCGGGAGATCATCGACGATATCGAACATTTGCCTGGGTTGTTCTTGCTTGGCCTGGCCGACCAGACGCTGCTGGCAGGCGACCGCCGCCGCACGCTGGACGCTTACAAGGCCCTGGAGATGCGCATCTTCCCCGACGTGCGCCCCGGCGACCGGCAGAACCCGCTGGCTCCGCTGGTGACGGTGAGCGAATGAACCTGGAAGCTCGCACCGCCGTCGAGGCTCTGCGCGCCGGCGTGCCCAACCGCGCCGCGGTGCGCCTGATGGGCACCGCCGAGTCCGGCATAGAGCATGCGTTCGACCGGTTGCTGGGCGCGGTCTGGGCGGAGGGTGCGACACCACGCGGCCTGGGTATCGCCGGCGGCTTCGGCTCCGGCAAGTCGCACATGCTGACCTATCTCGGCGAGATCGCGCGCACTCATAATTTCGTGGTCAGCCGGGTGGTGATCAGCAAGGAGACACCGCTCGCCGACGCTTCTCGGGTGTTCGAGGCGGCGATCCGCGGCGCCGCCCTGCCGGGCCGCAACGACGACGCGCTGTCGGGTGCCCTGGCCACGCTGCGGGCCGCGCCGGAGCGGTTCGATGCGCTGGAGGCCGCGGTGCGCGCCCCCGACAGCCACCTGGCGCCGATCTTTGCCGCGATCCTGTTCCTGTTGCGCCGGCCGACGCTGTCGGCGGAAACCGCGCGCCGGTGCGAGCGGTTCCTGGCCGGCGGGCGCATGGCATCCACCGTGTTCCGCCAGGCGCTGGCCAGCGTGGGCGCGCCGCGGATGTTCGATGTTAAGATGCCGGCGGCGGCGGACCTCGCTGCGCAGCGGGTGCGTTTCGCTGGGCTGCTCTTCCACGAGGCAGGCTATGCCGGTTGGTGCCTGCTGCTGGACGAGGTGGAACTGATCGGGCGTTACACGCCGCTGCAGCGGGGGGTCGCCTATGCGTGGCTGGCCTCGTGGCTCGGGCTGGAGGGCGCGGTGCGGTTTCCCGGGATCGCGGCTGTGTACGCGATCACGGATGACTTCGTCGCGGCGGTGATCGAGCACCGGCAGGACACCGAACGGCTGTCGGAGCGGCTGCTGCTGAAGGGGCGAGAGCAGGAGTCGCTGATGGTGGTGGCGGCGATAAGGCATATCGAGGATGTGGTGCAGCGGCACCGGCTGCCTCTGCCGGGGCTGGAGGAACTGGCGCGCGATTGCCGGCGGCTGCGCGAGATCTACACGCTGGCCTACGATTGGCCGGCACCGGAACTGGCCCCGGGCGAGCGGACCGCGACGCGCACCATGCGACAATACATCAAGGCGTGGATCACCCAGTGGGACATGCTGCGGCTGGGCGACGGCGGCGGGGCGATCGTCGAGGAGACGGTGCGGAGCAATTACGAGGAAGACGCGGGGCTGGGGGCGGCCGAGGCTGGCTCGGACGAGGAGTCGGGGTAGGGACGCCGGAGCCGGACCGCTGCCGGTTGGGGCACACGACGAATCTCATCGTCGTCTCGTTTGGTTGGGCTTGTTGCGTCGTATCTGTGCGTGAGACGTGGCGCGCGTGCCTGTCTTGGCGGGGCGTTGCGCGCGTGCGCCTGGCAACGCGGCAGTATCTTGTCCGCTGGCAACAAAGGAAGTGCTTAATACCAACCCGCGAAATGGTTGATACACGGGCAGGTGTCCACCCCGTCATGCCGACGAAGGTCGGCATCCACGACTGCCCTGCGCGCCACAATGAAAAGGCGTGGATGCCGACCGTCGTCGGCATGACGGGGAGCATCGTCCGTGTGTCAATAACAACGCGGCCTGGTGTTAAAGCCTTGCCTGCCGTGCTTGCGGCTCCCCGGACCAGGCAGGTTTCGCCAGCGGACGCCAGCACCAACGCAAACGCGATAGAGTTGATGGGGCCGCTTATCTCTCCTCTGCCGCAACCGGCACATGGCCTCCGTGGCCCTCCGTGGCTCTCGTTCTGCCTCCGTGTTAAAAGTTTTCTGAATTCCGTGCCGGCACGGGCGCCGCCTCGTTGCCCCGCGTGTGTGCGCGGGCGCGAATCGGAGCGGCGGGGCCGGCCGCGATCCGGTCCCGTGCGCGAACTTGCCTCGATGTGCGGGCTGGCCTCAGGGTGGGCCGGTGGCCACCGCCGGGGCCTGAGCATGTAGTTGCGGTAACGGATTGAACGAATCGTCCACCGCTTCGCCGATGAAGAAACCGAGCACGCGGCGGAACGCGTCGCGGCCCATCTCCTGCCAGTCCCAGTTGCTCCCGATCTTCTTGTCCTGCTCTTCGCTGAATGCCTCCTCGCGGCGGACCTTCTCCAGCATCAGGACGGCGACGCTGCCGCCATGCAGGCGGATGCTGTCGAACAGCGTGTTCCAGAACGGACCGGTGCAGAATCCGGGCATCACCGCGAGGTCGAGGCAGATATCGACAATGGTACGGCCGATCGGACGGCGGCGCACCTGCGCCTCGAGTTGCTCCGGTGTCGGCATGAAAAGTTCGGGGTCGTTCCAACCGAACGGGCGGGACGGCCGCGCGGGCTTCGGCGCGATGGGCGCCTCGGCGGATTGCTCGGCGGCCGGTGGCTCGGCGGATGGCTCGGCCGGTTGAACGGCCGATTGCTCGGCGACCGGCGGATCGCCTGGCGTGGTTAGTGTCGCGGTCGTGGTCGTAGCCGCGGTCGCTCGCTCGCGCGGGAAGACGAACTGGATATCGCGGCCCCGCGCGGCACGCGCGAGCAATACGCGCTCCAGCGCGGCGGCGCGCAGAAGGCCACGCTGCACGTGCGCGAGGATCGCGTACAGCCGGCTGGTGCCGAAGCAGACCGCTATGGCATTGAAGTCGGTGCTCGCGGAGCGGTCCTTCGCGGTCTCGGCGAGGTGGCGGCCGAAGCCGAGCATGA
>DATHNI010000045.1:0-4379 GCA_035486135.1 Acetobacteraceae bacterium | reverse complement strand
CTCCCCTCGAAATGTTCCGATTTCTTGAAATACGGCAGCACCGAATCATACGACCAGCCTCGATTCCCGAACTGGGCCCAGGTGTTGTAGTCTAGCGGATTGCCGCGGACGTACAGCATGCCGTTGATCGAGCTCGATCCGCCCAGCGTCTTGCCGCGCGGGATCGGAATCGAGCGCCCGCGCACATTGTCCTCTGGCTCCGTCTCGAAACACCAGTTGTAGCGTTTATTGTTCAATAGCTTGTTGAAGCCGACCGGAATATGGATCCAGAAATTGTTGTCCTTCGGCCCCGCTTCCAGCAGCAGCACCTTGCGCCGCGCGCCCTCGCTCAGCCGGTTAGCCAGCGTACAGCCGGCCGAGCCGGCCCCCACAATAATATAGTCGTAGTCGGCCATGCGGTGTTCCTCCATGGCCCACAGCGTAGCCGCGCGCACGGAATTGTGGAAGTGTCGTGCGCAACGATTGGCGGTCGGGCTGTGGTTACCCCGCAAGCAGATTCACCACGACGACACGAAGAGCACGAAGATAGATCACGGCAGGTCGCACAAAGCGCATCAAATTCACTTCGTGTACTTGGTGTCTTCGTTGTGGATCCAGCCGTCCTTGCCGCAGGTACCGCGCATGCTAACCTCCCCCATCAAACACGGGAGAAATGCCATGGACTTCAAAGGCAAGGTCGCGCTCATCACTGGCGCCGGCAATGGCATTGGCCGCGCCACCGCGGTTGGTTTCGCGCGCAACGGCGCCAAGGTCGTTGTGGTCGACCGTGACACTGCCGGCGGCGAGGCCACCGCCGGCGTCATCCGCCAGCAGGGCGGCGAGGCTCTGTTCGTCGCCGCCGACGTCACCAGCTCAGCCGACGTCCAGACCTATGTGAAAGCAGCGCTCGACCGTTTCGGCAGCATAGATTGCTTCCACAACAACGCGGGCATCGAAGGCAAGGTCGCCCCAACCCACGAATACGACGAAACGGTGTTCGATGCGGTGATGAGCGTCAACGTGAAAGGTGTGTTCCTCGGCCTGCGCCACGTGCTGCCGGTGATGATCGCGCAGAAGCGCGGCGCGGTGGTCAACACCGCGTCGGTCGCCGGCCTGATGGCGTCCCCCGGCATGCCCGCCTATGTGGCGTCCAAACACGCGGTGATCGGCATAACCAAGGTCTCCGCCGCCGAGGTGGCGAAATACGGTGTGCGCGTCAACGCCGTCTGTCCCGGCCCGATCGATACGCGTATGATCCATTCGCTGGAGGAGCAGGTGAACCCAAGCAACCCAGCGGCCGTGGGCGCGCGCTATCAGTCGACGATCCCGCTTGGCCGCTACGGCACCCCCGAGGAGATCGCCAACGTCGTGCAGTTCCTCTGCTCCGATCTCGCATCGAATGTCACAGGGTCGCAATATGTGGTGGATGGCGGGCGCACCGCAGCCCCCGGCGCGGCAACCACAATGTCACCAGCACGGTAGCAAGGCAGGGCGGTCCGCTGGCATAGTGCTCGTATGCGCAAGACCGCCCGCACCACCACGCTGGAAATCGCCTATCTGGAATTCGGCCCGCCGGACGGCCCGCCGGTGATCCTGCTGCACGGCTGGCCCTCTGATCCGCACGACTACGACAACGTCGCGCCGCGCCTTGCCGAGACCGGCTGCCGTGTGCTGACCCCCTGGCTGCGCGGCTACGGTGCAACGCATTTCCTCGACCCCGCCACGCCGCGCTCCGGCCAGCAGGCCGCGCTCGGCGCCGACCTGCGCGACTTCATGGACGCGCTCGGTATCGGTCAAGCCGTCCTCGGCGGCTATGACTGGGGTGGCCGCGCCGCCTGTGTTGTTGCCGCGCTGTGGCCGGACCGCGTGCGCGGACTGGTGTCCATCACCGGCTACAATATCCAGAACATCCCGGCGTCCGCTCAGCCCGCCTCGGCCACGACGGAGCTGCGCTACTGGTATCAATGGTACATGCAGACCGAACGCGGGCGCGCCGGCATGCAGGCCAACCGCCGCGACCTGGCGCGTCTGCTCTGGCGCCTGTGGTCGCCCAACTGGCAGTTTGATGACGCAACGTTCGCGCGAACCGCTGACAGCTTCGACAATCCGGACTTCGTCGACGTCACCATCCAATCCTACCGGCACCGCTTCGCGAATGCCGCCGGCGACCCGGCCTATGAGGCCTCCGAGGCCGCGCTGGCCGCGCAGCCACCGATCAGCGTACCGACCATCGTGCTGCATGGCGAAGCCGACGGCGTCACCCCGCCCGAGACCTCGGCGCACGTCGCCCATCACTTCACCGCGCGCTACGAGCGCCGCGTGATCCCCATCGCCGGGCACTTCCTGTCACGAGAGACGCCCGAACCGGTCGTGCAGGCGGTCCGCGATTTGCTGACCTGATTGAACGCGGGGCAGGGCGCCGTGACATTGCCACGCAATTGACGTCTGACATGTCAATGCGATGTAATGCGTGACGCTGCGTTTCCTCTCACAAACAGGCTCCCCGCTCATGCATGATGGCATTCACGGCTTCTGGATTGCCGCGGCAACGCCGCTCGACGCCTCCGGTCAAGTCGACACCCGGCTGTTGGGCGAGCACGCCCGCGCGCTGTTCGCCCGCGGTTGCGATGGCGTCGTGCTGTTCGGCACCACCGGCGAAGGCACCGCCTTCAGTGCCGCGGAACGCCTGGCCACGGCGCAGGCGCTGCTAGCCCAGGACATACCGGCCAGCCGCCTGGCGCTTGGCGTCGGCTTCCCCGCCATCGCAAATGCGATCGGGATCAGCAAGGATGCGCTGTCATTGGGCCTGACCCATCTGCTCGCGCTGCCGCCCTTCTACTATCGCGACGTGACGGAAGACGGTCTGGTCGACGCGTTCAGCGCGTTGATCGACGGGATCGGCGACGACCGCCTGCGGCTGACCCTGTACCACATCCCCCAGGTGGCCGGTGTCGGCATTCCCCCGGGCGCCGCCGCGCGCCTGCGCGCGCGCTATGGCCGCGCACTGGCCGGCCTCAAGGACAGCAGCGCCGATTTCGCCCAGTTCCGTGCCTTCCGCGCCGCGGCGCCCGACATCACCATTGTGGTCGGCTGCGAGCCGGACATCGGCCGCGCCCTGGCTGAAGGCGGAGCGGGAACGATCTGCGGCATGGGCAACGTGGCGCCGGAGCTGGTGCAGGCAATGTTCAAGGCCGACGCACCGGTCGCACAGATGCAGAGCGCCTGCGGTCTGGTCAGCGGGCCGTTCATTGCCTTGCTGAAGTCAATGCTCGCCGCGCGCAGCGGCGACGCCGGGTGGTTGCGCGTGCGCGCGCCGCTGCGTTCCGCCACCATGGCGCACGGCACACGCCTGCTGGCGCAGCTCGACGCGCTGTCCGCGCGCCGCGCCGCATGACGCTGACGCAGCCCGTCGCGGCGCCGCCCAAGCTGCGCGACCGCGCCTATGAAAGCTTTCGCCAGCACCTGCTGGCGATGGACCTGCGGGCCGGTCAGTTCATTTCGCAGCGGGAACTGGTCGCGCTCACGGGTCTGACGCTGGGCGCGATCCGCGAGATGATTCCGCGGCTGGAAGCTGACGGCCTCATCGTCACCGTCCCGAAACGCGGCATGCAGATCGCCGCGATGGACCTTAAGCTGATCCGCAACGCGTTCGAGCTGCGGCGCGTGCTGGAATGCGAGGCGGTGGCGGTGTTCACGCGGCACGCCTCCGATTCCGAGATTGCCGCGCTGGTCATAGCGCACCGCGCCATCCTGTCGCGCGCCGAGGCAGGCGATCAGTCCAAGCAGTTGCTGGACGAAGCGCAGACGACCGACTGGGCGATGCACGAGGCGCTGATCGAGGCACTCGGCAATGACCTGATCCGAAACATCTATCGCGTCAACAGCTTGAAGGTGCGCCTGGCCCGGCTGGAGCAATCGCTGCTGTCGGAAACCGTGCTGATGTCGACGCTGCGCGAGCACACGCGGATCCTGGATGCGATTGCGGCGCGCGACAGTGTAGGGGCGGTGGAGGCGCTGCGCGCGCATGTCGAAAGCGCGCATCTGCGCGCCCTGGGCATCGTCCCGGAGGCCACGGCGCAACCCCAGGGCAATCGCTTGAACGGGTAGGGGATTCCGGCGCGGGGGAAAATGGGATTCTTAGGGGTCGTCACATGAGGAGGCCCCGATGTCTGAGCCGGCCCGCACAGCCTTTCTGGCACATTTCTCGGCACTGCGTGACCCGCGCCAATCGGCGAAGGTGTTGTATCCGCTTCCGGAAATCCTTCTCCTGCTACTCTGCGCGACGATTTCCGGAGCCGACGACTTCGTCGAGATCACCCTCTGGGGCGAGGAACGTCTCGACTTCCTGCGCCGCTTCCAGCTCTATGAGCATGGTATCCCCAGTCATGACACGCTGTGTG
>DATHNI010000044.1:0-23013 GCA_035486135.1 Acetobacteraceae bacterium | reverse complement strand
CCGCGCATGATCGGATTTGCTCCGAGGATGCGTGGGGGGCTTCGACGCCCACCGGTTGACGCGGGGTGGAGCAGCCCGGTAGCTCGTCAGGCTCATAACCTGAAGGCCGCAGGTTCAAATCCTGCCCCCGCAACCAAATCCTCTCGCGAAATCAAAGAGATACTGGCCGCCTCGCGAACCCGTCCCGCAGGTGGCATTGTCGTGGCCGGTGTGATGCCGCAGGGACGCAGCCCATCCACATCTGCTGAGCAAAGACCCGATCCGCCAAGCCTCTGCCATCTGGCGGGCAACCTCTGCGGATAGCGCATCGCGCCATCGACCTTCAGCTCCAACTGACCGGCTTGCTCGACATCTGCGAACAACGCCGCAGGCACCGTCGCGTCGCCAACGGTCCACCGAAGGCCATTATCCTGCTCGAACGTGTGGAACACGTCGACCAGTGTCGCATCCCCGGCGTCGAGCACGCGCAGCCTCTGGCCATAGCGGGACCTGCCGCACCGCGACGCCAAGAACGCGCGGCTCGCGCAAGCCCGGGTTCCGCAGGTGCGCCCGCACGCGATACCACGCGAAGTTCGCGCGGACGCCGCGGCAGATCAACACGTAACAACCGATCGGCCCGCGCGGTCCATCGATCCGCCGGCCGTCGACCAGGAGATGCAGATCCGGATCGTCTGTCAGGATCAGGCCGGGCCGCTGGCCCGCGCGATCGAGCAAGCGGCGCCGCACCGCATCGACGATCCCCGTTCAGCACCCGCGCAGGGGGTGGCTTCGCCGCCTGGTCGCAGCCGGTATTGGTGTTCCGGAACAACCAACGATCGCCGTCGCGATAATTTTCTGCCGGCGCGCCGCCGAGGACTCCTGCAATGTCCTCGCAAGCCTGTGCGCTCGTCGAGTGACTGCCCGGGGCCGCAGTGTGGCATGCCGACCGTTCGCTGGGGACATCGCTCGAACCGGGGACGAATGGGGTGTCCGTCATGTCGCGGAGGGCTCGTTCCGTCGCATCGGCGACCGCCTGGAACTGCCCGTATCGTTGCATGATGTCCAGCAACCGACGTCGGTCTGGAGCAAGCGGTTCGACGCATGGGCCGCCGAGGCTCCAACGCTGGCGGCCCATATCGCCCCTCGCATCGCGGCGCGGATCGCCCCGAAGCAGGCTTGCCCGGGCGCGGGCACAGCGCCTGTGTGGCTGCCCGACTCCGAAGGCGTTGCGCCTGCGTGAGCGTGGCGACGACGGTATCGCTGCGCATGCCATCCTTGGCCATGTCGCTATGCGCCAGATGCGGCATGACGAGGCCCTTGCGAGCCTGCGGTTCGCGCATGAACTCGCCACCGCACGCGATCGTAGTGTTGCGTTGGCTCGCCTGGGAGGACGCGAACCACGCGTTCATTGGCGAAACGAGCAAACTCGGTGCTTTGTCGCTGCAGGTGAGTTCGTGCGACAAGCTCGTGGTGCAGGGCCATTGGGCACTTGCGCTGGCAGACTATGGTGCGGGGCGGCTGGAGACCTGCGTCGAGCGTGCGCGCCACGCACTGGCGATGCGGCCCCGGTTGGCCGGGCATTACATCATCCTGGCAGCCTGCCTCGCCGAATTAGGCGAGTTGTCCGAGGCCGACGACACGCTGGTCGCCGCGCGGGCGATGTGCGCTGCGCTGGTGGATAGCCGGCTGGCCGGAATTTGCCATTTTGTGCGGCCGGGACTGACCGACTGCTATGTCAGGGCACTGCGCCTGGCGGATCGCGGCGAACGTCCCTCCGCTGGGGCGCCAGGCCTGCACTCGGGGTCGCGGCGCTCACGGACGATGCCACGGTCTGATCCCTGGCCAATCCGACCAGGTGCGAGCGGGAGGTCTCGAACTTGGTGGCCGGCGCGCAGAGCAATGCAGAGATCGCCGCGCGGCTGGGCATCAACGACCACATGGCCGAACGCCATATCGCCGATGTGCTGGCCCGGCTGGGCGTGCCGACGCGAGGGACTGCGGCGATCCTGGCGGCGCGGCACGGACTGATCCGAGGCGTCAGACGAGTTGCGCGTTCGGCAACCGCCGCGCAGGACGAAGTAGATGGCGTTGATTACTTCGCGCATCGGCCAGATTACCCTTGCGGAGCCGGCGCTACCCTCCGCGGCGCAGGCGCAGCAGCGAAATACCATCCGAGTCGGTTTCCAGCGACAGCACCTGATGGCCTTGCTCGGCGGCCGTCCGTGGCACGTTGCGCAAGGGTTCCTCGCCCCGCAGCTTCACCAGCAGCACAGTGCCGGGCGCCATGCGGTCGAGCGCAAGCCGGGTCCGGACGAAGGTCATCGGACAGACTTCGTTACTGATGTCCAGGACCTGATCGGCAGGTTGCGGTTTTGTCATGATACTACAAGGTTCCCGATTTGGCCAAATAACCATTGCGAAACGGCCGGGCGCATCCGTATATTATTGCAATCCTCCGCCGGAAAGGGACTGCAATGGCCGAGCATACGGCAAACTCCATTGTGCTTGGACTGACCGCGCAAATCGTCTCTGCGCATGTGTCAAATAATCTGGTGTCCCCCGATGGGCTCACACCACTGATTCAGGAGGTCTATAAGACACTCGCCGGCGTTGGCAAGGAACCCACCCAGCCGGAGCGGCCGCAACCCGCCGTTTCACCCAAGAAGTCGGTATTCGCCGGCTACATCGTCTGTCTGGAGGACGGCAAGAAGCTCAAGATGCTGAAACGGCATCTCAAGACCGCCTACAACATGACGCCCGAGCAATACCGTGAGCGTTGGGGGTTGACGCCCGACTACCCGATGGTGGCGCCAGACTACGCCAAGCACCGTTCCTCGCTCGCCAAGAAAATCGGACTGGGCACCAAGCCGCGCGCCCAGGAATAGGCTGGCCGGAGTCGGCGCCATCGAGCGCCCGCCAGCAGCACCACGTCCCATTATAGTGCCGGCGCGCGTAGGCCAAATGAGGCAAAATGCGCTTGCCGCGTCGCCAGCCGGATCGCCGCCGCGGCGGTGTGCGGTGGCTTGTTCACGTGGACACCGGACCACGCTGGCGCCTTAGACGCGCTGGCGCGTTGAGCACGCCGGCGCCTTGAGCACGCCGGCGCCTTGAGCACGACAGTGTCATCGGCACGCCATTGGACAGGTCCAACCGGGATCGGCTACGCGACGCCGTGGCCGGCGGCCAGGCTGCGGTGGGCACTTGCATAACTCCTCACCGGCTGGCACAGGCTGATCCCGCAGGGATCGGCTGGCGGGTTTGAGCGCAAGGGATCTGATGGAATCGCGCATCGAGCGCCTGTGCATCGACCGGGGCCTCAAGATGACCGGCCAGCGGCGGGTCATCGCCCGCGTCCTGTCGGACGCGACCGACCACCCCGACGTCGAGGAGCTGTACCGCCGCGCCGCTGCCCTCGATTCACACATCTCCATTGCTACGGTGTACCGCACGGTTCGCTTGCTCGAGGAGAACGGGATCCTGGAGCGCCGGGACTTCGGCGGTGGACGCGCCCGTTACGAACCGACAGAGCATGGCAACCACTACCATCTGATCGATGTGGAAACCGGCAAGGTCATCGAGTTCCAGGATGCGGAGCATGAGCGGCTGATGCAGACCATTGCGGCGCGATTGGGCTTCGACCTGGTCTCGCTGCGGCTCGAGTTGTTCGGCCGGCGGGCGGCGGTCCGGGGCCAGGCCTCAGCGAGCGGACCGCAGCCAGCCGCCGCGATGCCGCGCGCGGAGCTGGAACGCGCCACGGCGCGGCTGGCCGACGGCGCCGGCGACCATGGCGGTGCCAGCGACCACAGGGGGGCCGGCGACCACAGGGGGGCCGGCGACCACAAGAGTGCCAGCGACCGGGGCGGCGCCGGTGATCAGGGTGCCGGTGATCAGGGCGCCGGTGATCCGGGCGGTATGATCGAGCAATCCGAGCGCGGAGTGACACGGTGACAGTGGAGCAGCGACTCGGCCGCCGGGTAGCGCCGTCCGAGCCGTTCCCTGAACTGCGCGCCGGCAATCTGGGCGTACGCGTCGCCGTGACGCCGGCCGAAATCGACGCGGTCCAGGCGCTGCGCTACCGGGTGTTCTACCGCGAGCTGGGAGCCAAGGCGGACGTCGAGACCGCGCGCAGCAACCGCGACCGGGACCGGTTCGACTCGATCGCCGACCACTTGCTGGTGATCGACCACGGGATCGGGCCGGGCGCCGAGGGCGTGGTCGGCACCTACCGACTGATCAAGCGCGAAGCGGCGGCACAGCTCGGGCGGTTCTATTCGGCGGACGAGTATGACATCGCCCCGATCCTCGGGTTTCCCGGGCGGATCATGGAGCTCGGGCGCTCCTGCGTCGACGTCGCCTATCGCAACCGGGCCGCCATGCAGTTGCTGTGGCGCGGCATCGCGGCCTATGTGTTCCACTATCAGATCGACCTCATGTTTGGCTGTGCCAGCCTGCCGGGCACCGATCCGGATGGCCTGGCGGTGGAACTCACCTATCTGTACCAGAACCATCTGGCGCCTCCCGCGCTGCGGCCGCGCGCGCTGCCCCATCGGTTCGTGGAGATGCAGCGATTGCCGCTCGAGGCGATCGACCCCCGGCGGGCACTGGCGCAACTACCACCGCTCATCAAAGGCTACCTGCGACTCGGCGGCTTCGTCGGCGATGGCGCGGTGATCGACCGCCCGTTCAACACCACGGACGTCGCGGTGGTGGTGAAGACCGACCTGGTGACCGACAAATACTACCGCCATTACGAGCGGCAGTTGCGCGAGGCGCTGGATTAGCGGCGGCACCGAGACTCCCCCTCCCGTTGTGGGAAGGGGTTGGAGGGAGGAGCCCGTTCGCCCCGAACCCCTCCCGCCAACCTCTTCCCCCGAGGGGAGGGGCAGGCTCCGCGCTGCCGCGGCGCGCCTGCGGACGTTGCGCGGCCTGCGGGCAGATCTGGTCGCCTTCGGCCTGGGTGTATTCGCCGCGCTGGCGCTGCCGCCGGTCTATGCGCTACCGGTGCTGCTGGTGTCGTTTCCCGGGCTGATGGCGCTGATCGATGCCGCACCGGGGCCGGCGGTGGCGGCGCGGCGGGGCTGGTGGTTCGGCTTCGGCCTGCATCTCGTCGGGCTGTATTGGATCACCGAGGCGATCCTGATCGAGGCCGCCCGCTTCTGGTGGTTCGTACCGATCGCCGTGCCGGCCCTGGCGGCCACGCTGGCGGCCTTCATCGCCGCCGCTGCCTGGGCCGCGCGCTTCGCCCGCGCCGGCTGGCCGCGCGCCCTGGCGCTTGCCGGGGCCTGGGTGCTGGCCGACCTCGCCCGCCAATTCATCGGCACCGGCTTTCCCTGGAACTTGCTCGGCAGCGTCTGGGAGTTTCCCGGCTGGCCGGGTGACGTATTCATGCAGCCCGCTGCCCTGGTCAGCGTGCACGGCCTGACCGTGCTCACCGTACTGCTGGCGCTGACACCGGCGCTGAGCTGGCGCTGGCGCGGCGCCGGAGCGGCGCTGCTGGCCGCCTGGGCGGCGTTCGGCATCGTCCGTCTGCATCAGCCCTTGCCGCCGGCGCCCGGATTGAACGTCGTGCTGGTGCAGGGCAACGTCGCGGAAGGCCAGAAATGGGACCGCGCGCTGGTCGACGGGATATTCGAGCGCTACCTGCGGCTCACGCTGGATGGCATGGCGCGCAGCGGTAGCGGACCGGCGGTGGTGGTGTGGCCGGAGACCGCCTCGCCGTTCCTGCTGCAACAGGATGCGCTGGCGCGGCGCTACATCAGCGAGGCGGCGAAGGGCGCCCCAGCGCTGGTCGGTGCGCTGCGCTACGGTACCGACAGCAAGCTGCGCAACAGCCTGTTCGCGTTGACCGACTCTGGCACGGTCGCCGGTTTCTACGACAAATGGCATCTGGTGCCGTTCGGCGAGTACCAGCCTTCCTGGTTCCCGGCCGGCATCCAGATCGTGCCTGGCGGCGGCCTCGCGCCCGGACCGGGTCCTCGCACGCTGCACGTCCCGGGCCTGCCGGCGATCGGCCCGCTGATCTGCTACGAGGCGATCTTTCCCGGCCAGGTTGTTGACGAAGCCGATCGGCCGGCCTGGATGGTCAACATCACCAACGATGCGTGGTTTGGCGATTCGAGCGGACCACGCCAGCACCTTGCCGCCGCCAGGATGCGGGCGGTGGAAGAAGGCCTGCCGCTGCTGCGCGCCGCCAATACCGGGATTACCGCGGCGTTCGACGCGCGTGGCCACGAGCTCGCCCGACTCGAACGGGCGACGGCCGGGGTGCTGGTGGTTCCCCTGCCGGCGGCGCTGCCGGCGCCCCCATTTGCGCGGCTCGGGCTGGAGATTCCGTTTCTGTTCGCCGCTTGTGTTCTCACGTTCGGATTGCTGGCGGGCCGAAGATTGCGCGGCAGGTGAGCCTGATCGCCGGATTATGCATTAATAATGATACTTACGCCTATTATATACTCGCTTCATGGAAATTGGTTCAGATGCTTGACAATTCCCGGTTGTCTGGCTAAGACCATCCCACAAACGCCACGGGAAAGCCAACCCGGTTGCAGGTGATGGGCCATGAGTGTACCGATGTGGGAAGAACTGAAAGGGGACGCGCGCATGTCTCGCGCCGAGCAAGTGGGCGGAACGGATCGTGAAGGTCGGCCCAGTCCAATTGATGTACATGTCGGGTCCCGGATCCGCCTGCGTCGCACATTGCTCGGCATGTCGCAGGAGCGGTTGGGGGAGGCACTGGGCCTCACCTTCCAGCAGGTGCAAAAGTATGAACGCGGCGTAAACCGTGTTGGTGCGTCGCGTTTGTTCGACTTGTCACGCGTGCTCGACGTGCCGATCAGCTTCTTTTTCGACGACATGCCGGACAGCCTGGCGAACAGCCTGGGGCCGCCGCTGAGCCGGCGGCCAACCGGCTTTACCGAGACACCCGACGGGTTCGGCGATGACACGCTGAGCAGGCGGGAGACGCTGGAATTGGTGCGGGCCTATTACCGCATCACCGATCCGGCGGTGCGCAAGCGGGTGTTCGACCTGATCAAATCGATGGGGCCGGCGGAAGCCTGATCGCCTCGTCGGGGGAAACTATTCCCGACCGGCGTCGCGCAATTGTGAATTGTCAAAGGTCGGGTTGCGCCGACGGTGCAGCGCGGCACCGAGCGCCGCTGCGAGGTCGCGCTTTTCCGGCTCGCCCAGGACCGCGGCGACCTCCTCGCGGACATTGCGGGCCGTGAGGACGAGCCGGGGCACGCGCCCCGGCGCTTCCTCCAGCACCACGTTCAACCAGGCGGCGTTGAGGCATTGTTCCCGCCGCCGCCCGCGTACGTCGATGCGAACGATCCGCAGCGCGTCGTCGGACAGCAGGATCAGTTCGCTTGCCCGTGCCTGGCGCGCATTCAACTGGATCAGCCAGACCGCGATGCCGACCTCCACAACGGAGAATCCGATGACCGGCCAGGCGCCGATCAGCCAGAACCGCAGCGCCGTCAGGCCGCACAGCGCAGTGATGACGCCAAGCAGGATGGTGAGGCCGCGCGGCGAGAGGCTGCGATGCGGCACGATCACCGCCTCGAACAGCAGCGTGCTTGCCGCTGGATCTTCTGGCTCGGGCATCGCTTCGGTTTAGCGCACCGGCGGGCGAGGCAACAACCAAGCGGCAGAGCCTTATGGGCGGAGGGGCAGGGTCCATACTTGCCGCGGGAGCAGAGTCCGCGCGACAATCATTGGCATGCCGACAGAACCTCGCCCAGCCAAGCCGCCGCGCCGCAAGTCGCGGACCCTGTCGCTGGCCGAGGTGCGCGGCTTCCTGGAAGCGCTGGCCAAGGCCAACCCCAATCCGCGCAGTGAGCTGGAATTCATCGATCCCTTCACGCTGCTGATTGCCGTCGTGCTGTCGGCCCAGGCGACCGACGTTTCAGTCAATCGAGCGACCGCCACGCTGTTCCAGGACGCAAGCACGCCCGAGGCGATGGTGCGGCTGGGGGTCGAGGGCGTTGCCAGGCACATCCGCTCGATCGGGCTGTGGCAGGGCAAGGCCCGCAACGTGGTGGAACTGTCGCGGCAGCTTCTGGAACAGCATGGCGGACAAGTACCGCGCGACCGCGAGGCGCTGGAGACCCTGCCCGGCGTTGGACGCAAGACGGCGAATGTGGTGCTGAACGTGGCGTTCGGTGAAAGCACCATGGCGGTCGATACGCACATATTCCGCCTCGGCAATCGCACCGGTATCGCTCCTGGCGATACCCCGCGCGCGGTGGAGGAGGCGTTGCTCCGCCGCGTGCCGGCAACGCTACTGCGTGATGCGCACCACTGGCTGATCCTGCACGGGCGCTATGTGTGCAAGGCCCGCGTGCCGGAGTGCTGGCGCTGCATCGCCGCAGAGTGGTGCGGCTACAAGGACAAGACGCCGCCGCCCGTGGTGAAGCCACCGCGCAAGGCCGGGGCAATCGGCTGAGGGAGCAAGACCAGGGCTCTGCCCTGGACCCGTCAGGGGGCTTTGCCCCATAGGCGTCAGGATAAGGCGGCGCGGCGCGAAAGAACTCCCCCCTCCCCTTCTGGGAGGGGGTTGGGGGGGCGTGCACGCAACATCTTCGCGGCGTGACCCCTCCCCCCAACCCCCTCCCACAAGGGGAGGGGGAGTATTCTTCTCCCGCGCCGTCTTATCCTGACGCCTATGGGGCAACGCCCCTGGCCTTGCTTCCTTCACTCGATTGCCCTGCCTCGCTTCATCCGCTGGCTTGACTTGCCGGAAACGCCGGGGCTTGTCTGCCTCGCTTTTCAGCCTCGGGACACACCCACGATGCATGCCTATCGCACCCATACCTGTGGCGCGTTGCGCGCCGCTGATGCCGGGCACGAAGCCCGTCTCTCCGGCTGGGTGCATGCCAAGCGCGACCACGGCGGCCTGAAATTCATCGACCTGCGCGATCACTACGGCATGACGCAATGCGTCTTCCCCGCCGGCTCCCCCGCCTTCGACGCGGTGGACAGCGTCCGCCCGGAGAGCGTCATCACAGTCACCGGCCACGTGGTCCCGCGCGAACCCGGCACCATCAATCCCAAGCTGCCCACCGGCGAGGTCGAATTGCGCGCCGCCGACATGGTGGTGCAGTCCGCCGCCGAGGTGCTGCCACTGCAGGTCGCCGGCGACGAGAAATTCCCCGAGGACCTGCGACTGAAATACCGCTTCCTCGACCTGCGCCGCGACAAGCTGCACCGGAACATCATGCTGCGCGCCGGCGTCATCGCGTCGATCCGCCGCCGCATGATCGAGGCCGGCTTTACCGAATTCCAGACCCCGATCCTGACCGCCGACAGCCCTGAGGGCGCCCGCGCCTTTCTGGTGCCCGCCCGCCTGCATCCCGGCAAGTTCTACGCCCTGCCGCAGGCGCCGCAGCAGTTCAAGCAGCTCGCCATGGTCGCTGGCTTCGACCGCTACTTCCAGATCGCGCCCTGCTTCCGCGACGAAGCTAGCCGCGCCGACCGCTCGCCGGGCGAATTCTACCAGCTCGATTTCGAGATGAGCTACGTCACGCAGGAAGACGTGTTCCAAACGATCGAACCCGTCATCGCCGGCGTGTTCGAGGAATTCGCCGAGGGCCGCGCGGTGACGCCGACTCCGTGGCCGCGCATCCCATACGACGTGGCGATGATGGAGTACGGCAGCGACAAGCCGGATCTGCGCAACCCGCTGAAGATCACCGACGTGACGGCGCAGTTCGCCGGTTCCGGCTTCGGCCTGTTCGCGCGCATCGCCGCCTCGGGCGGCATCGTGCGAGCGATCCCCGCGCCGGGCGGCGCAGGCCAGCCACGCAGCTTCTTCGACAAGCTGAACGACTGGGCGAAAGCCGAGGGCGCCGGCGGGTTGGGCTACATCGTGTTCGACGCCGACGGCCCGAAAGGCCCGATCGCGCGTAACCTCGAACCGGACCGCGCCGAGGCCATCCGCACCGGCTGCGGCCTGGCCGCCGGCGATGCGGTGTTCTTCGCCGCCGGCAAGCGGGACGTCACGCCGAAATTCGCCGGCCTGGTGCGGACGCGATTGGGCGAGGAACTCGGGCTGATCCAAAAAGGGGCGTTCCGGTTCTGCTGGATCACCGACTTCCCGATGTTCGAATTGAACGAGGAAACCGGGCAGGTCGATTTCAGCCACAACCCGTTCAGCATGCCGCAAGGCGGGCTGGACGCGCTGAACTCGCAAGACCCGCTGACGATCAAGGCGTTCCAGTACGATATCGTCTGCAACGGCGCGGAACTTTGCTCAGGCGCCATCCGCAACCACCGGCCGGACATCATGATCCGCGCTTTCGAAATCGCCGGCCATCCGCCGGAAGAAGTCGAAAAGCGCTTCGGTGGCATGCTGAACGCATTCCGTTACGGCGCGCCGCCGCACGGTGGCGCGGCACCCGGCATCGACCGCATCGTCATGTTGCTCGCCGACGAGCCGAACATCCGCGAGGTGATCCTGTTCCCGCTCAACCAGCAGGGCGAGGACCTGATGATGGGCGCGCCCGCCGAAGTGCCGCCGGCGCGATTGAAGGAACTGTCGCTGCGATTGGATCTTCCCCCCAAGGCGAAAACCACCGGCAGCGGATAAACCATCGCCCCATTGCTCCGGAAACCGTGATCGCTGGCGGGAGCAGACTGGGCCACCTATGCTCGCGATGCCTCATCCCTGAGCGGAGATTCCCTCATGCGTCTTTCTGCCGCCCTGGCAGTGCCTTTCCTTCTGCTGTTCGCCTGGGACGCCTCCACACCGATTGCGCAGGCGGCGGGGCTGCCGGCACCGGTGACCGCGCCGGCCCCGCTCGCCGCCCATCACGCGCTGTATGCGCTGACGCTGGACAACGGCCGCGAGGGCGACATCGTCGCGGCAACCGGAACCATGGGATATGAGGTGATCGACGCCTGCGACGGGTGGGCCGTCCGCCAGCGCCTGGACATGACGGTGACCAACAGTGACGGCCAGGACATCCACATGATTTCCGATTACGCCACGTGGGAATCCAAGGATGGCCTGAAGCTGCGCTTCCACATGAAGCAGACAACGGATTCCGCGGTCACCTCGCAGACCGACGGCAATGCCAGCCTGCAGCGGCGCGGCGGTCCGGGCGAGGTGCACTACACCATGCCGAAGGACAACACGGTGACGCTGCCCGCCGGCACGCTGTTCCCGATGGCGCACACCGAAGCGATCATCACTGCCGCGCGCGAGGGCAAGAAGTTCCTCACCCTGCCGCTGTTCGATGGCACCGACGAGAACGGCGCGGAAGACAGCTCGATCGCGATCCTGGATTGGAAGCAGCCGTTTCAGACCAAGTGGCCGCTGCTGTCCAGCTTGCCCAGCACACGGGTGCGGCTGGCATTCTTCGACCGCAAACCGGATACGATCACGCCGAACTACCAGGTCGGCATGCGCTACTGGGAGAACGGCGTCGCCGACGAGATGCAGATGGATTTCGGCGACTTCGTCATGAACGCCAGGATGACCGAGTTCGCCCCCCAGCCGCACAAGTGCTGACACGTCCCGCCTGTCGTTGCGAGTTGCCACCGGCCGCTGGTGGTTGACCCGCCCTGAATGAAACTGCGAGGCCGCCGCGCGAAGGATTCTCCCCCTCCCCTTGTGGGAGGGGGTTGGGGGGACGGGTTCCGTGCCGTACGAACCCCTCCCCCCAACCTCCTCCCATAAGGGGAGGGGGAGTATCCTTTGTGCGATATGGGCCTTCACTCCGCCTCGCCTCTCCCCCCACCAAACCCGCGCCCGCGCCCGATCGCCGTCGCGCCGTAGCGATCCCGCAACGCATCGATCGCCGCCTGCGCTGCCGCCAGCCGAGGGGTTGACGCGTCCGCAAGGTCGCCATGATCGGCCTCGCTACGCGGTACCAGCGGGTTGGCGCCGATGCCGATCAGCCGGAACGCCGTGCCGGTGGCCTCGCGCAGCAGCAGCTCGCGGGCGGCGGAGAACAGCCGGTCCGGCAGCACGCTCGGGCTGGGCAGCCGGGCGGCGCGGGTGCGAATGCTGAACTGCGCTGTCTTCAGCTTTAGTACCACGCCGGCCGCGGCGAGATCGTTTTCCTTCAGTCGCCGGGCGAGTTTTTCCGCCAGCCGCCACAGATGCCGTTCGAGCGCTGGCACCTCGCTGAGGTCGGTATCGAATGTCGTTTCGGCGCTGATCGACTTGGTTTCGCGCGTTGGATCGACCAGCCGCGCGTCCTCGCCACGGGCGCGGCGGACCAGCGCCGGGCCGTCCTCGCCCAGCCGGCGCATCGCGTCGCGGTCCGCCAGCACCTGCAACTGCCCCAGCCTGGTGATGCCGAGCGCCTCCAGTTTGCGCGCCAGCACGGGACCGATGCCGGGCAGCAGGCGCACCGGTTCGGGTGCCAGCAGCGACGCTGCCTCGGCCGCGCCGATCACCGCGAAGCCGCGCGGCTTGTCGCGGCCGGCGGCGATCTTGGCGAGCAACCGGTTGGCGGCCAGCCCGATCGAGACCGTGATGCCGATGTCGCGTTCCACCGTGCGGGCGAAGCGGGCCAGCACAACGGCGGGTGGGGCGCCGTGCAGCGCCTCGGTGCCGGCGAGGTCCAGGACAGCCTCGTCGATCGACAGAGGCTGGAGCAGGGGGGTCAGGGCACCCATCAGGGCGCGCACCTGGCGGGAGACGGCGACGTATTTGGCGAAGTCGGGGCGGATCACCACTGCGTCCGGACAGGCCTTCAGCGCCTTGAACATCGGCATGGCGCTGCGCACGCCATACAACCGCGCAACATAACAGGCCGCGGTGACCACGCCGCGCGTGCCGCCGCCGACGATGACGGGTTTCGCTGCCAGTTCCGGCCGGTCGCGCTTTTCCACGCTGGCGTAGAAGGCGTCGCAGTCGATATGAGCGAGGGTGAGGCTGAACAGTTCGGGGTGGGTGATTGTGCGGGTGCCGCCGCAGGTGGGGCAGGTGGCGGCTGTTTCGAACACCGCCGAACAATCGCGGCAGAGCGAAGCCTTAACCTCTCCCGCGAGAGCGGCAGAGGTCGAGACGCGCAGCGGCGAGGGTGAGGGTGATCGGGTCGGCACGCTGCCAGCCTCCGCTGCGGTCGGCGGCAAGTTCTCGGTGAACCGCCCCACCCTCACCCTCGCCGCTAACGCGTCTCGACCTCTCCCGCGAAGCGGGAGAGGTTAGGCTCCGGCGCCGGCCATAGCCATGCCGCGCCGCGCACGCCCGACGAATCCCCATGCCGGTTCTGCAAAATCGGCGTGGCGATCACATCGCTGAACACATGGCGCGGCAGCAGTCTCGGCAGCTCGGTATACAGATGCGCCATGTTGGACAGCCCGCCGCCCAGCACGATCGCGTCGGGATCGAGCAAATTGATGACCTGTGCGAGGCCGCGGGCGAGGCGGTCGGTGTGGCGGGCCAGGGCATCCTGCGCGCGTTGGTCGCCGGCGGCGGCGCGCTCGGGCAGGCGGCTGGCGTCGTGCGCGTCCGGGCCGTCGCAGTCGCGCGCCAGGGCCGGGCCCGCGACGAAGGTCTCCAGGCATCCGCGCAGGCCGCACCAGCATTGTGGGCCAGGGTATTCGGCGGGAAGCATCCAGGGCAGCGGGTTGTGTCCCCATTCGCCGGCCACGGCATGGGGGCCACGATGCACCCGCCCGTCCACCGCGATGCCGCCGCCGACGCCGGTGCCCAGGATGATGCCGAACACCAGGCGATAGCCGGCGCCGGCGCCGTCGGCGGCCTCGGACAGGGTGAAGCAGTTGGCGTCGTTTTCCACCCGCACCTCGCGGCCCAGCAGGTCGCTCATGTCCTGGTCGAACGGGTGGCCGTTCAGCGTGGTTGAGTTGGCGTTCTTCACCCGTCCGGTGGCGGGGCTGATCACGCCGGGGATGCCGATGCCGACGGTCGCGGAGATGCCGAGCTGTGCCTCGGTGTCGCGCACGAGTTGGGCGATCGCGGCGATGGTGGCGGGGTAGCCGCCTGGCGGGGTGAGGACGCGATGGCGCAACGCCTCGCTGCCGTCCGGCGCGAGGACGGCGATCTCGATCTTGGTGCCGCCGAGGTCGATACCGATGCGGTGCTGGGTCATGGCGGGGTCAGCTTACGGCGATGGAGGCGCCATCTCCAGGCTGCAGTGCGGTCGGTCGACAGGGGCTTGGATGGTGCCATTGGCGACCGGCAGACCCATTTTGGGCTGCCGGCCGTCTGTGCTCTTACTGGCGCGCCATGGCCACGCGGAGGGCTTCCTCCGGCGAAACCAGGTGATCCGAATTTTCGGCGGCCTCGGCGATGGCGATTAGCACCCCCTTGATCCGGCCATTGAAGGCATTGCCGTGTGGGCCGTAGTCCGGGGAGACGGGAGCGCCGGTGTCCTCGCCGACGTCGCAGCCGTCATCGGCGGAGAAGACCATCGCCAGTGTCATGGCAACATCCCCTTCGCCAACCTGCTTGCCGTCAACGTAGAGCGTCACCTTGCCGCCCTTGCCCAGACCGCCGCCGGCATAGGCGAACTCCATGCGCACCTGGTGCTCGCCGGCGGGCAGTTTGTCCGCGGATTCGGCATAGAAGTGCTGCACGCCACCCAGGTTGTAACAGTATTTGAGCTTGCCGCCTTTGGCGTACAAGCTCCAGCCGCCGATGTTCGCACCCTGGGCGATGATCACGCCCTCGGCGTCAGAGGCCGGCACGACGATTTCCGCCGTGACCGCGTGGGATTTGTTCTTGATGCTGATGACGCAGTTCTCAGACAGCCGGCCCATCCCGGGGAACAGAAGCTGGGTGTTTCCCCTGATCAGCACCGGCCGCCCGGCAACGTCCGGATTCATGCGCCTTCCGAGGTCGTCGTCCATCGGCAAGACGTTGTAGCGCGTGGCTTCGATCAGCCACAGGCGCTGGAGTTCGTGCAGCTTCTCGGGCATCTGCTTGGACAGGTCGTTGTTCTGGCTCCAGTCCTTTTCCGTGTCGTAGAGTTCCCAGACGTCGTCGTCGAAAGCGGGGGTCTTCTCGCCGATCAGCAGCCAGGGCGTCTTATGCCGCGTCACCGCGGTCCAGCCCTTGTGGTAGATGCCGCGGTTGCCGAACATCTCGAAATACTGCGTCTCGTGCCGTTCCGCCGCCTTGGCGTCGTTGAACGAGTAAAGCATGCTGACGCCTTCGATGGGCTGCTGCGCCACGCCGTTCACCGAAACCGGTTCCGGCAGGCCGGCTGCTTCTAGGATCGTCGGCGCGACGTCGATGACGTGGTGGAACTGCCACCGCATCTCACCCCTGGTGGCGACCCCGTTCGGCCAGTGGACAATGGTTCCGTTACGCGTCCCGCCCCAGTGCGAGGCCACCTGCTTGGTCCACTGGTAGGGCGTATCCATGGCGTGCGCCCAGCCAACCGCGTAGTGGTTATAGGAGTCCGGCCCGCCGAGCCGGTCGATCCGAGCGTTGAGGAATTCCGGTGTCTCGACCGCCGACATTCCGTTGAAGTTCAGCATCTCATTGTATGTGCCGTTCAGCGTGCCCTCGGCCGAGGCGCCGTTGTCGCCGATGATGTAGTAAACCAGCGTGTCGTCGAGGATGCCCAGCTTGCCCAGGCCATCGAGCAGGCGGCCGACATGATGATCGGTGTATTCCATGAAGCCGGCATAGACTTCCATTTGCCGGCGCAGCACCGGTTTCAACGCCTCCGGCATGTCGTCCCATGCCGGAATTTCCTTGTGGCGCGGCGTGAGTTGACACTCCGGCGGAATGACTCCGAGAGCCTTTTGACGTGCGAAGGTCTCCTCGCGCACCTTGTCCCAGCCCTGGTCGAACTTGCCCTTGTACTTGTCGGCCCAGTCGCCCGGCACGTGGTGCGGGGCGTGGGTGGCGCCGGGCGCGAAGTAGACGAAGAACGGCTTGTCAGCGGCCAACGCTTTCTGCTGTGAGATCCAGGCCATGGCCTTGTCGGTCATGTCCTCCATGAAGTGGTAGCCCTCTTCGGGCGTCGTCTTCGGCTCGACCGGTGTGGTTCCTTCGTAGATCGTCGGGTACCACTGGTTCGCCTCGCCTCCGAGGAAACCATAGAAATATTCGAAACCGCCGCCGCCCGTCGGCCAGGCATCGAACGGTCCGACCGGGCTTGTCTCCCACACCGGCACTTCATGGCACTTGCCGAATTGCGCGGTCGAATAACCGTTGAGTTTCAACGTGCGCGCCAGTGGCGAAATGGAGTTGGGGAGCACGGAGCTATAACCTGGCGCGCCGGTGGCGATTTCCGTAATGCCGCCCATGCTGCAGGAATGGTGGTTGCGCCCGGTCAGCAGGGCCTGGCGGGTCGGCGAGCAGAGGGCGGTGGTGTGGAAGCGATTGTACTTCAGGCCATTCGCTGCCAGCTTTTCCGCGTTCGGCGTCTGGCAGGGGCCGCCGAAAGCGCTCGCGGAGCCAAACCCGGCATCGTCGACCAGGATTATCAAAACATTAGGTGCACCTTTGGGTGGCCGTAATTGCTCGATCGGCGGGAACCTCGTGTCGGGGTCTTTTGCGTCATAGGTGATCAGGCCGCGTCGCACCGTATTCGGCATCGGGAGGTGGGAGCGGTGGTTCTTGTCCTCGCTGCTCATGATTTCTGTCTCCTTGGCGCTGACGTTGATACGAGCGTTCTCCGGCACAGTTCTTGGGCCCGAGGGGCAGGCTTTGGCGGAAAACAAACAATCGCACGCTTGCGGACCGCGGCTTGGTAATCGGCTCTTTCAGCACTCGCTATGCAGAAACGGCACGTAGGCTCGGAAGACCCACGGAATCCCATCCGACTCCCCGGTTGTTTGCAGGCGTGGTGCCGGCTGCTCCGCGGGGTGCTGAATGACTTGCGCAATCGACAAGGCGGTATCATCCCTCTTCGTGCCAATGAAAGTGAGAGACCAGGCGCCCAAGGGACCGCCTGGCGGCGGCGAGCCCCCGATGCCGAAGACTCCCGCCGCAAGCGCAGGGCAGGAATTCCGGCGGCCGTTGCCGCGGGCCAACCGTGCGCTCCTCCGCCGGCCGACAAGTGATCGCCCCCCTCCCGCGATCCCGGCAGCCGCCTTGCCCCCGCCCCGCCGCCGCAGCACTATCCGCGCCCCATGAGCGAGACTCTGCTGGACGTGAAGGGCATGAACTGCCCGCTGCCGGTGCTGCGGGCCAACCGCGCACTGCGTTCCCTGATGCCCGGCGCGCGCCTGCGCGTGCTGGCGACCGACCGCGCCGCCGTCGCCGATTTCCAGGCGTTCTGCCGCGAAACCGGCCACGATTTGCTCGCCTGGAGCGAAGAAGCCGGCGTGTTCAGCTTCGTCATCCGCCGTCGGCCGGATACCGCCGAACCAAAGGAGGCGTGACGTGCCGACCGCGCTGATCACCCATCCAGCCTGCCTGGAACATGACAACGGCCCCTACCACCCGGAATGCTCCGAGCGCCTGCGCGCCGTGCTGACCGCCCTGGAGACGCCGGAATTCGCCGACCTGCTGCGCGAGTCGGCGCCGGAAGCGACGGTCGAACAACTCGAGCGCGTGCATCCGGCGAACTATGTCGAGGCGATCCTGGCGATCCGCCCTGAACTCGGCGAGAGCGTGCAACTCGATGCCGACACGTCGATGAGCGCAGGCAGCGCGGACGCCGCGTTACGCGCCGCCGGTGCCGCGGTCGCCGGCGTGGACGCGGTGATGGAAGGCTGGGCGCGTGCCGCGTTCGCCGCGGTGCGCCCGCCCGGCCATCACGCCGAGCCGGCGCGTCCGATGGGCTTCTGCCTGTTCAACAACGCCGCCGTCGCCGCGATGCATGCGCGCGCGCAATGGGGCGTGCAGCGTGTCGCGGTAGTGGATTTCGATGTGCACCACGGCAACGGCACGCAGGCCATGTTCGAACAGGACGGCGACCTGTTCTATGCGTCCTCGCATCAGAGCCCGTGCTATCCCGGCACCGGTGACGCGTGGGAGCGCGGCGCGGCAAACAACATTGTGAATGCGCCGCTGCGTCCGGGCGACGGCAGTGCCGCGTTCCGCGCGGCGTGGGGCGACATCATCCTGCCGGACCTCGACCGTTTCGGGCCCGGGTTGCTGATCGTTTCGGCGGGCTTCGATGCGCACAAGGCCGACCCGCTGGCACAGCTCCGGCTGGAGACGGGGGACTATGCCTGGATCACCGACGAGCTGGTGCGGCTGGCGGAACGGCATTGCGGCGGGCGGCTGGTGTCGGTGCTGGAAGGCGGCTACGACCTGGACGCGCTCGCAGTGTCGGCGGCGACGCATGTGCGCGGCCTGATGCGGGCCTGACGCGGGCGTTATTCGAACCAGGGGACGTAACGGATGTCGGATGCCAAGCGCTCGCCGCCCGATGTCAGCGGGCTGTCGTTCGAGGACGCGCTCGCCGAGCTGGAGCAAATCGTGCGCGGCCTGGAGAGCGGGCAGCAGAAACTGGAAGACGCCATCAACGCGTACGAACGCGGCGCCGCGCTGCGGCGGCATTGCGAGGCGAAGCTGGCCGAGGCGGAGGCGCGCGTCGCGGCCATTGTGCAGCACGCCGACGGGTCGCTTTCGACGCGGCCGATGGAGTGAAGGTGACGTCGCATGAAGCCTCTCCCGCGTTATGCGCGGGAGAGGCTGAGCGAGGATGATGCGGGAGGGGTGAGGTTGCCGCGGGACTGATACGCGCCGCGTTCACCGCCGCTGCACGAAGCCGGCGCCGAGCAATACGACACCAAGCACCAGCGCACCGCCGGCGACGGCCGGCGGGACGAAATGCGAGTCATGTTCGGTGGCATTCACCTGCACCGGCCCGACCTTGGCCACCTGGTTGGTATGCTCTGTGGTGAATTCGGGAATTGCGAGCCCGACAATCCCGAGCAATGCCAGCAGCGCCCCGGCAATCATCAGCGCACTCATCGAAGACCGCACGAGAACCTCCTTCGTTTCGTCCGGCAACCTAGGCAGCGGTTGTGACGTCCGTGAGGCGGGGCGCCATCAACTTCTCGCAACAAGCAGAGCGTCAGCCGTCGTAACCCTCGATGATGATCAGGGTCGCTTCGGCGCGTCCGTCGCGCAGTGCTTTCGCCGCGGCATATTCCGGGGAGTGGTAGCAGGCCAGCGCGGTTTCGTAGTCCTTGAACTCCAGCACAACGTTGCGTGATCGCGGCTTGCCTTCCGGTGCCTCGAAGCGCCCGCCGCGCACGATGAAGCGCGCGCCGTATTTGCGGAATGCCGCGGCGTTGGCGGCAACGTACTCCTTGTAGCCCTCGGGATCGGTCACATCGACACCGACGATCCAATAGCCTTTGGCCATGATCCTGCACTCCCTGTTGCTGCACGCGGTTTATTGATGCACGTGATCGCCCAGCAGCGCTGCGAGGGTCGGTTCCATCGCGGCTGCCAGCAACGCCTGGCCCTGCGCCGTCGGATGCAGCGGAGCCTCCGGCGGAGTCTTCCTGGGATCGAGGAACAGGTCGCGATCGAGCTTGCCGTCGCGCATGAAGACGTGGCCGACATCCAGGAAGGTCACCGCGCCGCCCTGGGAATATTCTTGCGCCAGTCTGCGGTTGACCGCGAGTGTCGTTGCAGTCGCCCAGTCGGAGCGCTCCGACGGCAGGATGCCGAGCACCAGCAGCTTCGTGGCGGGCAGCCGGTGGCGCAGCTCGTTCACAATGGCGTCGATGCCCATCACGGTGTCGTCGGCCGACCAATGCAGATAGCCGAGATTGTTGGCGCCGATCAGCACCACCGCGACCTTCGGGGCGATGTCGGTCGCTTCGCCGTGGTCGATGCGCCACAGCAGGTTGGCGGTGGTATCGCCGATGAAGCCGAGGTTGACCGCGTTGCGATCGCCGTAGAAGCGTTGCCAGACGGGGATGAAGTCCATCCAGGGCGGCGGACCGTGGTGCTCCCAATCCTGCGTGATGGAATCACCGTAGAACACCAGGGTTGGATGGTGTTCGCGCATTTCCGTCTGCTTGCTGTCGAAGCGTGCGCGCCACCACGAGAGGTCCATGCGGCTGATCGGCACGGCGGCCAGGATGGTGCGGGCGTTGGTGGTAAATGGTGCGAAGAGCAGTGTGAGCAGGGCAAGGATGACCAGTAAACCTCTCCCGCGGGAGCGGGAGAGAGCCTGTCCCGGACTTGATCCGGGGTCGAGGTGCGCAGCACCGAGGGTGAGGGTGATCGGGTCGGCACGTAAGCAGGTAGAGCGAGGCGACCCGATCACCCTCACCCTCGGTGCTACGCACCTCGACCTCTCCCGCCGAAGGCGGGAGAGGTTTTTGAAAGCGCGGTTCACGCCGCCACCGCCGCCAGCAGGGAGTCGCAGATATGCGCCGCATCCGCTTCGGTCAGGTCCGGATGGATCGGCAATGCAAGGATGCGTTCCGCCAGATCTTCCGACACCGGCAGCGTCGCGCCGTCGTGCTGGTCGCGATAGGCCGGCTGGCGATGCAGTGGACGCGGGTAATAGATCGCCGTCGGCACGCCGGCGGATTTCAATGATGCCTGCACTCGTTCACGCTCCGCCGCGTCGCGCAGCAGGATGGCGTAGATCGCCCAGGCGCTGGTGCTGTCCGGCACGCGCGCCGGCGTCATCACCGCGTTGCCCAGCCGCGAGTCATAGTAGCTTGCGATGTGTTCGCGCGCCGTCAGTTCCGCGGGAAACACCGTCAGCTTCGAAAGCAGCACCGCCGCCTGCATGGTATCGAGTCTCCCGTTCATGCCGGTGCGCAGCACTTCGTAGCGCGTGGTGCCCTCGCCATGCGTGCGCAGGCTGCGATATAGCGCGGCGCGCTCGTCGCTTTCGGTGAACAGCGCACCGCCGTCGCCATAGGCACCAAGCGCCTTGGACGGGAAGAAGCTGGTCGCGGTCGCGTCGGCCTCGGCACCCAGCGCGCGGCCGTGATGCGTGGCGCCGAAGCTCTGCGCCAGGTCGTCCAGCGTGAACAGGCCCTCACGCGCGGCGATCTCCCGCAGTGCTGGCCAATCCGCCGGCTGGCCGAACAGGTCCACGCCGATCAGCGCGCGCGGCCGCAACGTCCCCGCGCGGCGCACGTTGGCGATGCGGTGTTCGAGATGTGCCGGATCGATCTGGAAGGTGCGTGGATCGACATCGACGAACACTGGCGTAGCGCCAAGTACCAACGGCACCTCGGCGGTCGCGGTGTAGGTGAACGCGGGCAGGAAGACCGCATCGCCGGGCCCGATGGCTTCCGCCATCAGCGCGATCTGGATCGCATCGGTGCCGGAACTGACGCCTATGCAATGCTTTGCGCCGCAGAACTTCGCCAGTGCGGCTTCCAGTTCCGCCACCTCCGGCCCGAGGATGAACTGGCAATGCGCCAGCACGCGATCCAGCCGCGCGCGCAGGTCGGCGGCGATGCGCGCCTGCTGCGCCTTGAGGTCGAGGAACGGCACGGCGCGATGGGCGGATTCAGTCATTCGACTCACTCGTTGAAGCTGGGCAAAGGGAGTGGGGCCATGTCCTGCATGTACCCGTGCGCGTCCCGGCAGACAGTGCGGTACGCAGGCGTGACAAGAAAGATTCAACGCAAATGAACGCAAATAAGCAACGATAAACGCGAATGCGCCTGAATTCGGCACGATCGTTCACGGCGAACACCGCACGACCGTTCCCACAAAGCCACGCCGCGGCGATGTCCCCAGTCCTATTCGCGTTCATCTGGGCTTATTTGCGTTCATTTGCATTGAGTCTTGCTTGATTTGTGCCGGCCGCGAACGCCGCCGGAACCTGGCACAGACATCGCCACACGCCGCCCCTCGTCCGTAGGCTCATTCGGCTGCGCCGCCGGCGCGCGAGTCGCCGCTCGCACCATCGGCATTGTGGGCGAACTCGGGTACCAGCCGGCCCAGCAGGGTCAGCGCGAGGCGCGCCTGGCCGCCGCGGCAAGCGGTTGCGATCTCGTCCAGCGCGCGGCCGACGAATGCTGGGTCGGCGGTGCGCGGGGTCGCCATCAGCAGGCCGGGATAGCCGGTCGGCACCGGCGGCTCGTGGCCGTGGAACAGCTCCTCGTGCAGCTTTTCGCCAGGGCGCAGGCCGGTGAAACGAATCTCCACGTCCTTCTCCGGCAGCAGCCCTGCCAGCCGGATGATCTGCCGTGCGAGGTCGACGATCTTCACCGGCTCGCCCATGTCGAGCACGAAAATGCCGCCCTCGCGCGCCGCCGGCAGCTCGGCGTCACCGACGCCCAGCACGCTGGCCTGCAACACGAGCCCCACCGCCTCGCGCACCGTCATGAAGTAGCGGCGCATGTCGGGATGCGTCACCGTCAGCGGGCCACCGCGCGCGAGCTGGCGCTGGAACAGCGGCACCACCGAGCCGGTGCTGCCCAGCACATTGCCGAACCGCACGGTGATGCAGCGCATGCCCTGGCCGGTCGTCCGGGAGGCATCGCGCGGATGCGCACGGGCTTCGATATCCAGCGCCTGGCAATACATCTCCGCCAGCCGCTTGGACGCGCCCATCACCGAGGTCGGGTTGACCGCCTTGTCCGTCGAGATCAGCACCATCGCCTGGGCTGCCACCGCACGGGCCGCGTCGGCGACGTGGCGGGTGCCGGCGGCATTGGTCAACAGGCCCTCGAGCGGGTTGTCCTCGACGATCGGCACGTGTTTCAGCGCGGCGGCGTGGAACACCAGCTCAGGACGCAGCGATTCGAACACCGCGCGGACGCGCCCCTCGTCGCGGATGTCGGCAATCAGCGCGTGGCGGCGCACCTGCGGGTGGGTCTCCGCCAGCTCCAGGTCGATCTGCCACAGCGCGTATTCGCCGTTGTCGAGCAGGATGAGGGTTTCGGGGCCGAACGCGGCGACCTGGCGGGCGAGTTCGCTGCCGATGGTGCCGCCGGCGCCGGTGACGATGGCGCGGCGGCCCTGGATCAGCCGCGCCATGCCATCGCGGTCCAGCGGGACCTGCGGGCGGTTGAGCAGGTCCTCGATGGCGACCGGGCGCAGTTCCAGTTGCGGACCCGCGGTGTCACCGGCAGGCCCCAGGGCGGCGGGCCCCAGGGCGGTGGGCCGCGGCGCACGGCGCACCGTCAGACCGAAGCGTTCCGCTTCCGCCACCAGGC
>DATHNI010000043.1:0-19613 GCA_035486135.1 Acetobacteraceae bacterium | reverse complement strand
TTCTGTTCGTGCAGCGTCCGGCGGGCCGGTGCCAGCCGGCGATACACGGCTTGGCTGTGCCCCCTGCCGTCGGGCTGTCGCGCCACGATGCAAGGTGCGGCGAATTGGTGCATGGGGTTCTGGCTGACGCGGAAGAACCGGCCACCCTCCCGGCAAGGGACGGCACGCGGCGAGGCAAGCAAATGCTCGACCAAGACGCACGCGGATGGGGACATGGGCTGTCGCATCCGCCAGCTCCCCCGGCGTGGTCGCGAGTATTCAGCAGTGACGGAGCTTGCCGAAGTCAGGCCCATCACCGACGCCAAAACTTCCTTTATCACGGGACAAGATCGGTGTGTCGCACCCAGGTTGTTCATGCTATGTCCAATTGGGTGGACGCTGGTCAGCGGCAAGGGGATTCCCGCTGCGCCTTCGCGCAGCCGCGCGCCGGCCGTCATGGCGGCGTACGGTATTGCTCTTGCCCGTGGCGGTCCGCGCTGGCCATGCAGCCGCCCGAGGCAGCGGCGAAGGTCGTCGCGACCCAGCGCCTGCGCTAGCACACTATCCAGCTTGATCGCCGCGCCGACCAGCAAGCCCACCTGTTCGCCCGAGGGTTCATCAGCGTCGGAACCCCGGTCACACCCCCGTCAGCACCTTGTGCAGTGCCGCCGCATCCGGCGCCTTGCGGACCTGCTGCATGAACGCCTCATCGCGAAATGGCCGCGACAGCGCCGCCAGGGTCGCCAGGTGCTGGTTCGCCGCCGACTCCGGGGTCAGCAGCAGCACCACCAGGTCCACCGGCTTGTCGTCCACCGCCTCGTAGTCGATCGGCCGCCCCAGCCGCGCCAGGCACGCAAAGATCCGCGGCAACTCCTTCAGCCGGGCGTGCGGCAGCGCGAACCCCCGTCCCAGCCCGGTCGAGCCCAATTGCTCGCGCGCCTGCAACGCGCGCAGCAACCCCCCCTGTTCCAGCGACAGCGCCGCCGCGGCACGGCGCGACAATTCGTTCAGCAACTGCCCCTTGTCGGCCACACGCAGGCCCACCACCACCTGGTCGGGACCGATCAGTTCAGCGATCGCCATGCCGTTGCTCCACCTCCGTGCCGCGCGTCAGTCCGGCGCCCGCAACCGATACCCTACCCCGGTCTCGGTGACGATGTAGCGCGGCCGTTCGGTGTCTTCCTCGATCTTCTGCCGCAATGCGCGGATGTAGATGCGCAGGTATTGCACATCGGTATTGGGCCCCCACACCTCGCGCAAGATATGGTTGTGGGTGAGCACCTTGCCGGCATTCGCTACCAGCAGCCGCAGCAGGTCGTATTCGCGCGGCGAGAACTTCACCTCCTGGCCGCGCACCGTGACGATCCGGCGCACCAGGTCCACCGTCAGGTCGCCGGTCCGGAAGATCGGCTTCTCGCCTTCCTGCTGCAGCCGATGGCGCTGCGCCGCCCGGATGCGCGCCAGCAACTCGTCCATCCCGAACGGCTTGGTGACGTAGTCGTCAGCGCCCAGGTCCAGCGAGGCGACCTTGGCCTCCTCGTCGTCGCGGCTGGACAGCACGATGATCGGCAGCACGGAGCCGGCCGTGCGCACCTGGCGGATCACCTCCAGCCCGTCGAGATCCGGCAGGCCGAGGTCCAGCACGACGAGGTCCGCTGCCTTGCGCCGGATCTGGTCCAGCGCCGCCTGACCGGTCTCGGCCTCGGTCACCACGTAGCCCTGGTTCGACAGGCCGGCACGCAGGAAGCGCAGGATCGCCGGCTCGTCGTCCACCACCAGTATGCGCAACGGCCCGGCGTTCATCCTGCTGCCTCCAGCGGCCGGTCCGCACTGGCGGGGACCGGCAGCGCGATGGTGAACACCGCGCCCGGGCGGTCCGTGCGATTGGAGGCGACGATTGTGCCACCCATCGCCTCGATAAAGCCTCGGCAGATCGACAGCCCAAGGCCGGTGCCGGCACGCCGGTGATCCGGGCCACCGGCGCGATAGAACTTGTCGAAGATGCGTTCCAGGTCGGCCGGTGGAATCCCCTGCCCTTCGTCAATCACCTGCAGCTTCACCTGGCCGCCCTCGCGCCACGCGCTGATGGTGATTCGCGAGCCCGGCTGGGTGTATTTCGCGGCATTGTCCAGCAGGTTGAACAGCGCCTGTTCCAGCAGCACGTCGTCCAGTTCGAGCAAGGGCAGGCCGGATTCCAGCCGCATCTGCACCGCGTGGTTCACCAGCACCTTGCTCGCCCGTTGCAACGCGCTGCCGACCACGTCGGACAGTTCGGTCAGCGAAGTGCGCGTGGGCAGCGGCCCGGATTCCAGCCGCGTCATGTCCAGCAGGTTGCCGATGAAACGATTGAGCCGCTCGGCCTCATCCTGGATGTTGCGCGCCATCGCATCGCGCGTCGCCACGTCCAGCGCGCCCGACAGGCTGGTGGCGGAGCCGAGGATGGACGCCAGCGGCGTGCGCAGGTCGTGCGAGATCGACGTCAGCAATGCGGACCGCAGCCGGTCGGTCTCCACCGCGAGGCGCGCCCGATCGACCGCTTCCACGAGGTTCACCCGCTCGATCGCCAGCGCCGCCTGGTCCGCCAGCGCGTCGAGCAAGCGCTGCTGGTCCGGCGTCAGCATCGGCCCGGGTTCGTCGCGGTCGATGCCGATGACGCCGACGGCGCCTCGCCCGGTCTGCATCGGCAGGAACAGGCGCTTGGCGCCCGGCAGGGTATCGGCGCCGCGTCCGGCCGGACGGTTCTTCTCCCAGCACCAGCGCGCCGCGGCGAGGTCGGCGTCGTCCAGCGTATCCTCCGGTGGGAAGCCGGCGCGCACCACGATCCGTTCCTCTTCCGGCAGCAGCAGGACGACGCGGACTTTCAGCATCAGCGCGATCTGATGCACCGTCGCCCACAGCAGGTCGTCGAGATTCGTTGCCACCGCCAGCTTGCGGCTGAACAGATAAAGCTCCTCGGTGGTGCGCGCGCGGGCGCGGGCGGTGATCGCCTGGGCGCGCACGCGCGCGGTGAGGTTGCTGACGATCACCGCCGCCACGGCAAAGAAGAACAGCGCGATCACGTTTTCCGGATCGGCGATGGTGAACGTATAGAGCGGCGGCAGGAACAGGAAATTATAGGCCAGCGTGCTGACGATGCAGGCGAGCAAGGCGGGCCACAAACCGAACAAAACCGCGCTGACCAGCACGGCGGTGAGGAACAGCAGCGAGATGCTGCCGGCGCCGATCATCTGGCGGACCAGCAGTCCCACCACCGCGGCGACCGCCACGCATGCCAGGCTGCCCAGCCAGGTCTCGGCCTGCAATTCGAAGGGCCGCGGCGGGGTTGGCGTGTGCGGGGCGTCGTGCTCGTCGGGCTGGCGCGGCTGGCTGATGACATAGACCGTCGCGCCGTCGGCCTTGCGAATGATACGTTGCGCAACAGAACCGAACAGCATGTCGCGCCAGCGCGCGCGCGGCGCCTGCACCGCGATGATCTGCGTGACGTTGTTGGCGCGGGCGTATTCGGCCACGGTCTCGGCGACATCCTGGCCCGGCAGCGTCACGGCCTCGCCACCCAGGCGCTGGGCCAGCCGCAGCGCCTCCGCGACATGGTTCCGCTCGGCCTCCGTCATGCGCAGGTTGCGCGAGGTCTCGACGTGCAGCGCGATCCACGGCGCCTTGAGCCGGTCCGCCAGGCGCCGCGCATGACGCACCACCGCGACGCTGTCCGGATCGCCGCTGACGCAGACCAGCACGCGCTCACCGGCCGCCCACGGCCCGTTGATCGCGTGCGCCTGCATGTAGCGCACCATTTGCTCGTCCACCCGCTGCGCGGTGCGGCGCAGGGCGAGTTCGCGCAGGGCGGTGAGGTTGCCGGGCGCGAAGTAGTGGCGGATCGCGCGCTCGGCCTGGTGCGGCACGTAGACCTTGCCCTCTTTCAGGCGCTGGATCAGGTCTTCCGGCGTGAGGTCGATCAGCTCGATGTCGTCGGCGCGGTCGATCACCGAATCCGGCACCGTCTCGCGCACCCGGATGCGGGTGATGCGCGCCACCACGTCGTTCAGGCTTTCGACGTGCTGGATGTTCAGCGTCGCGTAGACGTCGATGCCGGCGGCGAGCAATTCCTCGACATCCATGTAGCGCTTGGGATGGCGGCTGCCGGGGACGTTGGTGTGCGCCAGTTCGTCCACCAGCGCGAGCTGCGGATGGCGCGCCAGCAGGGCGTCGAGATCCATCTCCTCCAGCTTGCGGCCGCGGTATTCGGCATGCCGTCGCGGGATCACGTCCAGCCCGGCCACCAGCGCTTCGGTTTCCGTGCGGCCGTGGGTTTCGACGACGCCGATCACGACGTCGGTGCCGTCGCGCGCGCGGGCCTGGGCGGCGGAGAGCATTTCGTAGGTCTTGCCGACGCCCGGCGCAGCGCCGAGAAAGATTTTCAACCGGCCACGCGATTCCCGCTGGGCTTCGGCCAGCAACGCCTCGGGGGAAGGACGGCCGTCGCGGTCTGACATGGGAGTAATGTAGTCTTTTTTCGGGGTTGCAGGGAGGGGCGGTGGTCGATGGTATTTGGGGAAGGAGTCCGGAAGCTGGGCTGCAAACTTGGGCTTGAGGAACTACCCGCTTAGGCTGGCGGTTGAGTCGGCGCCGCAGGTGCTGACTGTTTCTTGCAAATTTAGCGCAAAGTTCGCAAAGACGCAGAGGTCGCAAAGAAGGTTTTAATGGTGACCGGGCCTTGGCACCGACCGGGGAACCGCCGCTACCGCGAAATTGCGCCGCGTTCCCCGCGCTGCCGACCACCGCGGATCAGAGACTTCTTCTTTGCGGCCTCTGCGTCTTTGCGAACTTTGCGCAAAATTTGCAAGAAACAGTTAGCATCTGCGGCGCACGCCTGGCCTTTCAGCCCCCCTCACGGACCGGCGGATGGATCGGTAGCGACACTGCGGGATTAACGTTTCAGCAACCGGTCCGCCCGATAACCAAGCCATGTATCCTCCCGAACCCACCCCTCCCCTGACCAACCGTATCATCGGCCTAGCCATCAAAGTCCACCGCAAGCTTGGCCCTGGTCTGCTGGAAGCCGCCTATAACCACTGCCTCTGCTGGGAGCTGGAACATGCCGGGTTGGAATTCGAACGGGAAGCCCCACTCCGTCTGGTCTACGAAGACATCCAACTGAGCCAAGTCTACTTTGCCGATATCATCGTTGCACGCACCGTCCTGCTTGAACTGAAATCGATCGAGCACATCCTGCCAATCCACCAAGCACAAACCCGCACCGATCTCCAGCGGCTGTGAGGTCGCCCTTCTGATGAACTTCAACGCTGTTCTTCTGAAGGACGACCTGCACCGCTTTGTCCCGTAGACCTCATCCCTTCAGCGCATCCAGCGCGAGGTTGAGCTGCAGCACGTTCACCACCGGCTCGCCGATCAGCCCGAACAACCGCTGGTCGGTATGCTGCGCCACCAGCTCGCGCACCTGCGCCTCCGGCAGCCCGCGCGCCTTGGCTACGCGCGGCACCTGGAAATACGCACCGGCCGGCGTGATGTCGGGATCAAGCCCGCTCGCCGACGTGGTCACCAGGTCCACCGGCACCGGCGTGCCCGGGTTCTCCGCCGCCAGCTTCTCCGCGTCGCCCTTCACCCGGTCCACCAGATCCTTCGACGTGGGGCCGAGATTCGAGCCGCCGGAGTTGTCCGCGGCATACGGCACCGGGACTGTCTTCGACGGGTCCTTCGGATCAGGCTCGGTGGTGGCCGACGGCCGGCCATGGAAGTACTTCTCCGACGTGAAATTCTGCCCGATCAGCGCGGAGCCGATCACCTTGCCGTCCTTCTCGATCAGGCTGCCGTTCGCCTGATACGGAAACACGGCCTGGGCGATGCCGGTGATCGCCAGCGGGTAGGCGAGCCCGGTGATGATCGTCAACAGGACGATCATCACGATGGCGGGGCGAATGTGGTTCATGGTCCGATGTCCTCAGGCTAGGCCGATGGCGGAAACCAGCATGTCGATCAGCTTGATGCCGATGAACGGCACGACGATCCCGCCAAGGCCATAGATCAGCAGGTTGCGGCGCAGGATGGCGGCGGCCCCGATCGGCCGGTACTTCACGCCCTTCAGCGCCAGCGGGATCAGGAAGACGATGATCAGCGCGTTGAAGATGATCGCCGACAGGATCGCGCTCTGCGGATTGTGCAGCCGCATCACGTTCAGCGCCTGCAACTGCGGATAGAACACCACGAACATCGCCGGGATCATGGCGAAGTACTTCGCCACGTCGTTGGCGATGCTGAACGTGGTCAGCGCGCCGCGCGTCATCAGCAACTGCTTGCCGATCTCGACGATCTCGATCAGCTTGGTCGGATCGCTGTCCAGATCGACCATGTTGCCGGCTTCGCGCGCCGCCATGGTGCCGGTGTTCATCGCCACGCCGACGTCGGCCTGGGCCAGCGCCGGCGCGTCGTTGGTGCCGTCGCCGCACATCGCCACCAGCTTGCCCTGCGATTGCTCGTCGCGGATCAGCTTCAGCTTCGTTTCGGGGGTGGCCTGCGCGAGGAAGTCGTCCACCCCGGCTTCGGCCGCGATCGCCGCGGCGGTCAGCGGGTTGTCGCCGGTGATCATCACGGTGCGGATACCCATCCGCCGCAGCTCGCTGAAACGCTCGCGGATGCCGCCCTTGACGATGTCCTTCAGGTAGATGACGCCAAGCAACCTGCCGTTGCGCGCGACGGCGAGCGGCGTGCCGCCGGCCTTGGCGATCTCATCGGATTTCGCTTGCAGTTCGCGCACCGCGGCGTCGCTGATCGTCGGCCGCACCGCGGTGGCAACACCGCCGCCGGCAGGTTGCGCGTTGCTGATGCCGCGCGCCCAGGCCAGCACCGCATCGACCGCACCCTTGCGGATCGAGCCACCCTCGACGTCGATGCCGGACAGCCGCGTCTGCGCCGAGAACGCGATGAAGTGCGCGTCCATCGGCGCCATCTCGCGGCCGCGGATGCCGTATTTCTCCTTCGCCAGCACGACGATGGAGCGGCCCTCCGGCGTCTCGTCCGGCAATGACGCAAGCTGTGCGGCGTCGGCCAGTTCCGCCTCGGACACGCCGGTCAGCGGAAAGAACTCGGTGGCCTGGCGGTTGCCCAGCGTGATGGTGCCGGTCTTGTCCAGCAGCAGCGTATCGACGTCGCCGGCGGCTTCCACCGCGCGGCCGGACATCGCCAGCACGTTGAAGCGCACCAGGCGGTCCATGCCGGCGATGCCGATCGCCGACAGCAGCGCGCCGATCGTGGTGGGGATCAGCGCGACGAACAGCGCCACCAGGATCACCACGGACACCGCGCCACCGGCATAGGTCGCGAAGCTGGGGATGGTCGCGACTGCGATGACGAAGATGATCGTCAGGCCGGCCAGCAGGATGTTCAGCGCGATCTCGTTCGGCGTCTTCTGCCGCTCGGCGCCTTCCACCAGCGCGATCATGCGATCGAGGAAGGTCGAACCCTGCGCCGCGGTGATGCGCACCTTGATCCAGTCCGACAGCACCCGCGTGCCGCCAGTGACGGCAGAACGGTCGCCGCCGCTTTCGCGGATGACCGGCGCGGACTCGCCGGTGATCGCCGACTCGTCCACCGAGGCGATGCCTTCCACCACCTCGCCGTCGCTGGCGATGAACTCGCCGGCTTCCACCAGGACGATGTCGCCTGGCTGCAGCGACGGCGCGGCGACGATGTCGTAGTTCGTCGCGGTGAGCGAGGCGAGGCGCTTGGCCTGCGTCTCGGTGCGCGCCTTGCGCAGCGTCGCCGCCTGCGCCTTGCCGCGGCCTTCCGCCACGGCTTCGGCGAAGTTGGCGAACACCACGGTCAGCCACAGCCAGACGATGATCTGGAAGGTGAAGCCGAGCGAGCCTCCGCCCGAGACCAGTTCGCGGACGAAGATCACGGTGGTGAGCGCGGCGACGACCTCGACCACGAACATCACCGGGTTCTTGATCATCACCCGCGGATCGAGCTTGGCGAAGGACTGCCCGATCGCCGGGACCAGGATCGCCGGGTCGAGCATGGTGGATTGGGTGCCGCGCATGTTGGTACGGTTTTCCATGACTAGCTGCCTGACGCGTAAAGGGTGCCGGCGTGCATCGCGTAGTGCTCCACGATCGGGCCGAGCGACACGGCCGGGAAGAAGATCAACCCGCCGGTAATGAGGATCACGCCGACGACAAGGCCGACGAACAGCGGGCTGTCGGTTGGGAAGGTGCCCGCCGAGACCGGCACGATCTTCTTGCGCACCAGCGAGCCGGCGATCGCCAGCGCCGGGATGATCATGAGGAAGCGGCCCATGAACATCGCCAGCCCGAGCGTGTCGTTCCAGAACGGCGTGTTGGCGGACAGTCCGGCGAACGCGCTGCCGTTGTTGCCGGTGGCCGATACGTAGGCGTACAGCGCCTCGGAAAAGCCGTGCGGGCCGGCATTGGCCAGCGCGCTGGTGCCGGCCGGCAGCACCACTGCCAGCGCGGTGAAGCCGAGCATCGACAACGGCAGGATCAGGATGCCGAGCATGGCCATCTTGACCTCCTTCGATTCGAGCTTCTTGCCGAGGTATTCCGGCGTGCGTCCGACCATCAGCCCGGCGACGAACATCGCCACGATGACGAACAGCAGCATGCCGTAGAGGCCGGAGCCGACGCCGCCGAAGATGATCTCGCCCAGCATGATGTTGACCATCGGCACCGCACCGGCCAGCGGCAGCAGGCTGTCATGCATATTGTTGACGGCGCCGCAGGAGGCATCGGTGGTGATGGTGGTGAACAGCGCCGAATCGGCCATCCCGAAGCGCACCTCCTTGCCTTCCATGTTGCCGCCGGATTGCGTGGCGCTGGCGACCTGGTCGACGTGGAACGGCGTGAAGGCCGGGTTGCCCTTCGACTCGACCGAGTAGGTGATCACCGTGCCGGCAAAGAACAACACGAACATGACGGCGAAGATCGCCCAGCCCTGGCGCTGGCTGCCGACCATGCGGCCGAACAGGTTGGTCAGCCCGGCGCCCAGGGAGAAGATCAACAGCATCTGGACGAAGTTGGTCAGCGCCGTCGGGTTCTCGAACGGATGCGCCGAGTTGGCGTTGAAGAAGCCGCCGCCATTGGTGCCCAGCATCTTGATGACTTCCTGCGAAGCCACCGGTCCCTGGGCGATGACCTGTTTGGCACCTTCCAGCGTCGTCGCGTCGGTATAGGCGCCGAGGTTCTGCGGCACGCCCTGCCAGACGAAGAACAACGCCACGACGATCGACGCCGGCAGCAGGATGTAGAACACGCAGCGTGTCAGATCGACCCAGAAATTGCCGATCGTCTGCGCCGAGCGGCGGGCGAACCCGCGCACCAGCGCGACGGCGAGCACGATGCCGGTCGCGGCGGAGGCGAAGTTGTGCACCGTCAGCGCGGTCATCTGGGTGAAATAGGACATCGTCGTCTCGGGGACGTACGACTGCCAGTTGGTGTTGGTCATGAAGCTGACCGAGGTGTTAAACGCGAGATCCGGCGATACCGCGTCCTGTCCCGCCGGATTCAGCGGCAGCACGCTTTGCAGCCGCTGGATGCCGTACATCACGACAAAACCTGCCAGGCTGAACGCCAGCATGGCGATCGCGTAGCTCACCCAGTGCTGTTCCTGGGTTTCGTCAACGCCGCACAGCCGGTAGATGACGCGCTCGACCGGCCGCAGCACGACGGAAAGCATCGTGCGCTCGCCGTTGAAGACGCGCGTCATGTAGCCGCCGATAGGGCGGGTCATCAGCAGCAGCAATACGCAGTAGAGCGCTATCTGCAGCCATCCGTTGATGGTCATGATAAGCAGCCTTCGGGCTTGAGAAGTTCTGGAATGGCTCGGGGCGGATCAGTGCGAACGCCAGCCGGGCCAGCAATCCGATCGAGATGATGCCACCAGGGACGCCTTCAAGGATGTCGCCGGCGAGCATCGCCGGCGACGTTCAGAAGCGTTCCGGGCGGACCAGCGCGAAGACCAGGTAGGCGAGCAATCCGACGGTGACGATGCCGCCGAGCACGTAGTCGATGACCATGGCCTTGTCCTCACAGATGGTCGCAGGCGTAGGCATAGAGCACGCAGAGGCCCAGGAAGGCGGCGCCCACGAGCAAGTAGATGACGTCCAGCATGACGATGGTCCTTTCGAACGCGGCACGCATGGCGGTGCCGGCACACGCGTCCTCGCGCTGCGGCATCAACGATGGCGGCCTTGGCGCCAGCCAGCTAAGCCGTCCGGCATATATTTTCGATGTACCGTGCGGCGTGGCGGCATATAGAGAGCATATAAATGATGCTGGGACCAGGGAGATTGGCCGATCGGAAAACAGCGGCGCGGCACCGGCCGCACCGGCTGTCATGCCGGTCAGTCCGAAGCGCACTCACGGCGGTGCGGCCGGAAGGGTGCATTGACCTCGACCAGGCGAAAAGCGGAAACAAGTGCTTCAGCCGATCGCGCAGCCTCCCCCGTGTCATGCCCCGCGTGTCATGCTCCCGCGTGTCATGGCCGGCGAAGGCCGGCCATGACACAGGGGAGTACGACGCAGCCGCGGTTGACGTACTTATTTCCCCGCGCGCCCTTACACTCAGCGATCCGCCGCTGGGCCGCCGCAGCCGCATCCTCGGGACGCGATCCCACTGGCGCTTCCACCGCGGCCGGCGTGAACAACGGGCGGCCAATCTGCTGCAAAGCGTCGGGCCCCTGCGCAAGATACTTCCGGCACCATCTGTATAAGAGTTCCCGTCCCACCCCCAACTCAGCCGCCAACGCGGTCACGTCCCCCGCTGCGGATCTCCTTGGTGGGCTTGGTGCCCGCCGCACCGACATTCAGGCAGGCCACGACCGTTGCCTGGTGCACGTCCAGGCCGGCACAGCGTTCAACGATGGCTTCCATCAGCTCCTCCATGACAAGGGAACCAAGGCCGATCGTTACGCCGCGCGGTTTACTCAGTCTCTACCATGCGTGCTCCCCGTTGCCGGGGGCGACAAAGGGCAATACCCTTCAGGCGGCGCGGGTCAAACTCCGTGTCGGGGACAGCAACACCACCGCGGAACTTTACGACCTCCAACGATCGCACCGGCATTCTGGCGCCGGCTGGCCCGCGCCACCACTCCCCCCGACACCGCACCAGCATTTTCAGCCATGGGGGTGCGGCCGCGGCCGCTGGCTAACTCCGTGTTGAATGCTTGCAACAGAGCGCGCCGCACAGACCTTGCGGGTGTCGCCGCTGGCCGATCGCCCTCATTCCCATCCAAATGCGATTGCCCTGCGATACTTGGTATTGCGCATTCTCTGCGGCGAGCCCAACGCTGCCCTCCTTTCGCCAGGAACATTCGAAGCGAGATTTCGGCAGCAGGCGACGCCTGTTCTCAATCCCGGCGAAACTCTGTATCGGTGAACGCACGGGATGACGGATTTGCCCCATGACCCTGCTCCGCGTCGCCATCCGGGTTCCGGTCGGCCGCCCCCTGCCCGAAGTCGCCGCGTTCGCCGCCCGCTGCGAGGACGCCGGCTTCGACGGCGTCGGCATCCACGACCATCCGTCCAGCGGGCGCGACGCCTACCTGGCGCTCGCATTGGCAGCCCAGGCGACGCAGCGGCTGCGGTTGTTCCCGGCTACGTCCAGCCCGGTGGTCCGGCATCCGTTGGTGCTTGCCTCGCTGGCCCACAGCCTGGAGGAAATCGCGCCGGGACGCACGTATCTCACCGTCGCTCCCGGCTTCATCTCGACGCGCAGCATCGGACAGAAGCGCGCCGGCCTGGGCTGCATGCGTGATGCGATCACCGATCTGCGCCGGCTCCTCGCCGGGCACGAAGTGGGGTTCGGACCGACCGCAACCCGCCTCCGGAACCGCAGCGCCACCCCAACGCCGGTGTACTTGCTCGCGGCCGGCCCCCGGATGATCGAACTCGCCGGCGAAGTTGCCGACGGCGCGTTCCTGTTCGTCGGTCTGCATCCGGCTGCCATCCGCGCCGCACGGCGCCACCTGGAGGAAGGGGCCAGGCGGGCCGGCCGCTCGCTGGCCGGCTTTCCGGTGGTGTTCGTGGTCACGCTCGGTCTCGGATCCGACGCCGAGGCCGGAGCGCACTGGGTGCGAAGCTGGTTCGCTCCGGGACAGCCGTTCCTCGCCTATCCGAGCATTGCGAACCTTCACTGGGTCCGCGAAGCCGGCTTGGACATCGGCGCAGCGCACGATCCCGCTGCCATTCCCGAGACCCTGGCACAGCTTATCGCCGACGCGTTTGGCCTGTTCGGCTCACCCGAACGTTGCGCGGACCGGCTGTTGCAGGCGCGCGAGGAGGCCGGTGTCGACAACGTCTTCCTGTTCCCGGCCCACGATCTCGCCGGCGGCTATACCATGCCAGTCGCCGAAATCGACGCCTTCCAGCGCGTGATACGTCCCCGGCTTGGAGGGTAGGCACGCGGTACCATATGTCATTGCAAGAGCAGCATTCTCCGCGCAGATGGGCCTATCGAGGCCTCTGTCATTGCGAGGAGCAAAGCGACGACGCAATCCCCCGCCTGACGAGCCGACGGCGGCTTATCAGGCGGGGGATTGCGTCGTCGCTTTGCTCCTCGCAATGACAGGGGACGCCGCGCTTCGCTCGCCCCTTGGCTGGAGGCATCGATGCCAGATCGCTTGATCCCGCGCGCCCATCTGTTTGGCAACCCGAACCGGCTGAACGGCACCATCAGCCCCGATGGCACCCACCTCGCCTGGGTTGCGCCGCTGGACGGCGTGATGAACGTCTGGATCGCCCCGCGCGTCACGCCGGAACAGGCGCGAGCCGTCACACACGATACCAAGCGAGGCGTGCGCGATTACTACTGGGCGTATGACGGCCAGCACCTGCTGTTCCTGCAGGACCGCGACGGCGACGAAAACTGGCGCCTGCATGCCGTGAATGTCCATACCGGCGAGACCAGGACGCTGACGCCGGAGGGCGCGCGTGCCACACCGGCGGGCACCAGCCGGCACGTGCGCGACGCGGTCCTGGTAACGCTGAACCAGCGCGATCCCAGCTATCCCGACCTGTTCCGCGTCGAACTTGCCACGGGCGAGATGGCGGTGGTCGCCGAGAACCCGGGCTTCGCCGGCTTCATGGCCGACGACCGCTACATGCCGCGCCTGGCGCTGCGATCCACCCCGGATGGCGGCATGGACATCCTGCGTCCCGCGTCCGACGGCACCTGGACGGACTGGGATCACATCCCGGCCGAGGATGCCTTCAGCACCGCCGTCAGCCACCTCAATGCGGACGGCACGACGCTCTACATGCGCGACAGCCGGGGACGCGACACGGCAGCGCTGGTCGCAGTGGATCTCGCAACGAGCGCGCGGAAGCTGCTGGCAGCGGATGCGCGAGCGGACATTGGTGGCGTCCTGACCGATCGCGACACCTATGCTCCGCTGGCGTACCACGTGACGGTGGAGCGGTTGTCCTACATCGCGCTCGACCCACGCGTGCAGCCCGACCTTGATTTCCTGGCCGCACAGGACATCGGCGACTGGTGGATCATGAGCCGCACCGAGGACGACCGTCTGTGGATCGTCGGTGCGCACTCCGACACCAGGCCCGGGATGGCCTACCTCTATGACCGCGAGGCCCGCGATCTGCGATTGCTCTACGAGACGCGGCCCGAGCTTTCCGGCGCGCCGCTCTCGCGCATGCACCCGGTGACCATTCCCGCACGGGATGGCCTGAACCTGGTCTGTTATCTGACGCTGCCGCGCCGCGTCGATCTGGCCGGCACGGGGCGGCCGGATGCGCCGGGCCCGCTGGTCTTGCTGGTGCATGGCGGGCCCTGGGCGCGCGACACGTTCGGCTACAACTCGTACGCGCAATGGCTCGCCAACCGGGGCTATGCCGTGATGACCGTCAACTTTCGCGGCTCCACTGGGCTGGGCAAGCATGTCGTCAACGCCGGCAACCTGGAGTGGGGCCGGCGCATGGACGACGACCTGCTGGACGCTGTCGCCTGGGCGGTGGACCAGCGCGTCGCTGACCCCGCGCGGATCGCCATCTTCGGCGGCAGCTATGGCGGCTACGCCGTGCTCGCGTCCATGACCCGCAATCCCGAGTTGTACTGCTGCGGCGTTGACGTGGTCGGACCGTCGAACCTGGAAACCCTGCTGGCGACGGTGCCGCCGTACTGGGCGTCGTTTCGCGCACAACTAATCCGCGCGCTCGGCGATCCGGATACCGAGGACGGGCGCGCGCTGCTGCGGGAGCGCTCGCCGCTGCACCAGGCCGGGCGCATCCGGCGGCCGTTATTGATCGCGCAGGGCGCCAATGATCCGCGCGTGAAGCAGGCGGAATCGGATCAGATGGTGGGCGCCATGCAGGCGAACGGCGTGCCGGTCACCTATCTGCTGTATCCCGACGAGGGGCATGGTTTTGTGCGGCCGGAAAACCAGCTCGCATTCGTGGCGGTGGCCGAGCAATTCCTCGCGGACTGCCTGGGTGGCGAGGCTGCGCCAGTCACCGCCGAGGAATTGCAGGAGACGACGATGCAGGTGCTGGAGGGCGCAGCCCTGATCGAACGGTTTCGGGCGTAGCCGGCTATGGCTTCTCTGCCAGCGCCTTCACCTCGTCCATCGCTTCGACGAAGCGTTGGTTTATCAGCGCCAGCGCCTCGGCATTGGAATGCTGGATGAGGTCGCGCAGTTCCTGCATGTTGGCGACGGCACGTTCGTAGGCGTGCTTCAGCATCTCGGCCTGCTTCGCCGCTTTGGCCTGCGGGCCCTCGGCGGTCGCCAGCGACTTCATGGCCTCGGTCAGTTCCGCCATGCTTTGCTGCATGATCTCCATGTTGCGGCGCGCGATTGCCTGGGCGCCGTCCATGGCGACGCGGTTGGCCGCGGTGAAGGTCTCGATATTGCGGCGGTTGGCGGCGATGAACGCCTCCATGTCCGGCATGGCGGGCAGCTTCATCTCGCTGAACAGCTTGGTGAAATCCGCGGCGAGCCCCGCGCCGGGCTGCGCTGTGGTGCCGCCCGATTTGGATTGTGGACCGCTGGCCATCGTTCCGCTCCCTTTGTTGGTCTGGATTTCGGGGGCGATACTAGATCGGGTGGCGCGGCACCGCCAGCGCACCGCGGCCGGACGCGGATCAGGATCGAGCGATTGCGTGCGGACGCAAGGCTCAGGCGGGCGGAGCATCCGGTGCGGGAGCGATCGGCTCCGCGTCGGGTTCAGCGGCCGAAGCGTCGGCTTCCGTGGTCTCGGCGGCCGCGGCGTCGGCTTCTGTTGTGCCGGCTGCCTCTGGCGGGGGGCCGTCGCCGCCGCCCAGCATGGCCGCAAGCCGGTCGGCACGGCGCAGGGCCGCGTCGAGCGCCGCCATCGTGCCGGACAGGTCGGCACTCTCGTCCCGCTCCCACGCACGGAGGGTCCACAGCCAGACCGCAACCAATCCGCGCACGCGGAGTTGTCCGCGCAATCCGGTGGTGGAGACGCCGGCGGCCTGCAGCATCCACCGCATGCTGCGCCGCGTCGCGCAGGCCAGCAGCAGCGCTGTCGGCGGGTCGGACGGGAGAGCACGCAGCAGGGCAGCCACGCCGGCGCGATGCGCTTGCAATGTATCGAAGCGGTGCATCAGCAGGTCGAACAACTTGTCGCGGACGGTCCCCTCGGACGGGGCGTCGGCCAGCGCGGCGCTATCCGCCATACGGCCGAGGCGGAGCAGGACGGAGGCGCGACCAGGGAAGCGTGTGCGTGCCTCGGCCAGGGAGAGGGCTGCCGCTCGCGCCGCGTCGGCCACGTTCGTTCTGACCCAGCCGCGCGTTGCCACCAGCCGGAAGAACGAGGCGATCAGCGCACTGTCGAAGTCCATGTCGCTCATGCCGCTAACATGGCGCCAAACCGGGGCGCTGAGAAGGTCAGGGGCTTTGCCCCTCTGCAAGCTGGCAGAGCCCCATGGGCGTCAGGAATAAGACGGCGCGGGAGAAGAATACTCCCCCTCCCCTTGTGGGAGGGGGTTGGGGGGAGGGGCCACGCCGCGAAGATGTTGCGTGCACGAGCCCTCCCCCCAACCCCCTCCCACAAGGGGAGGGGGAGTTCTTTCGCGCCGCACCGTCTTATCCTGACGCCTATGTGGCAGAGCCCCCTCGCCTTCTTTCACGCGGCCGAGCGCTGCACCGACCTTTCCGGTGGCGCCATGAACTGCGGTCCGGCAGGGTCGGTAACGTTGCGACGAAGGATGGTGTCGATCTCCCGCATCGCCGCTTCATTCAGGGACCATCCCATGGCCTCGGCCACCGGATCGAGTTGGTCCGGGCGCCGCGCACCCCACAGAGCGATCGTCGGCCCACGATCCAAAATCCAGCGCACCGCCAGCGCCAGCACACTGCGGCCGAAGCCTTCCCGGGCGAACCGATCCAGCGCATCCACCGCCGCGAGGTACTGGTTGTAGCGCGACGGCTGGAATTTCGGATCGACCTGGCGCAAATCGTCGCCGGTGAATTGCGTGTCCGCGCGCATCCGCCCGCTCAGCAGACCGCGGCACAGAGCACCATAAGCCAGCACCGTCATGCCATGATCCTTCGCGTAGGGCAGCACGTCGGTCTCCGCCTCGCGTTCAAACAGATTGTACGGCGGCTGCACGGCATGCAGCGGTGCCACTCCGCGAAATTGCTCCATCTGCGCCGGGGAAAAATTGCTGACGCCGATTGCGTTGATCTTGCCGGCGCGGAACAGCCGCTCGAGCTCGCGGGCGGTCTCCTCGATCGGCACGGTCGGATCCGGCCAATGGACCTGGTACAGATCGATGTAATCGGTGCGCAGCCTGCGCAGCGAATCCTCGACCTCCTGGCGCACCCGCGCCGCGCCGGCGTCGCGGAACACCTGGCCGTCATGCCAGTTCAGCCCCACCTTGGTGGCGATCACCGCTTGATGGCGCCGGCCGCTGGTGGCGAGCGCCTGGCCGACGATCTCCTCGGAACGGCCGAAGCCATAGGCCGGTGCGGTGTCGATCATGGTGATGCCGCGGTCGAGCGCCGCATGGATCGTGGCAATCGACTCGCGGTCGTCGGTGCCGCCCCACATCCAGCCGCCGATCGCCCAGGTGCCGAGCGCGATACGCGACGACATCATGCCGCTGCCGTCCAACTCAATCTGTTCCATGTTAGCCTCTCCGTATGCTGGTTAGCAGGTGGGACGTCGCGCCCCCGTTCACCCGCCACGCAACGAAATGGCTCTATGCACAATGCGAATTTGGCCGGCTTGTCGTCAGGGCCGATATGCCTCGCGCTGCCAATCGCCCATCGCAAACCGGCGCGCGAGCAAAGGTGAACGCAGCCATGGCAACGCCAGGAGAGACGATGATGCGCGATGGCAATCAATTGCCGGCTGTCCCGGCGGGCTTCACGACCGCAACGTCCGATCCGGCCGTGTCACCACGGCGCTCGCTTATACTCGCGCCATTGTTGGCGCCCCTGCTGGCGGCGGCCGCGGTCGGATTGGCGGATCAACCGGCGCTGGCGGCCAAGCTCGACCCGGCCGAGACGCAGGTCACGCTGCCCGGCGCGATCAAATGGACAGCCTGGACGAGCGGCCCGCCGCACAGCGGCGAGATGGCGACACTACATGGCGACCTGAACGCCGCGGCGCAGTATGTCGTGCTGATGAAATGGTACCCGGGCTACATGAGCGCGCCGCACACCTATGCGACCGATCGGTTATCGCTGGTCCTGTCCGGCACCTGGTGGGTGAATAGCGGAGCAGATTTCGACCCTGACAATACGGTTCCGGTGCCGGCCGGAGGCTTCGTCAGACGTGTCGCCCACACGCCACATTATGACGGCGTGAAGCGCGGCGGGCGGGAGCCCGCGGTGATCGCGCTGTTCGGGATGGGACCTGTGGACTTCGCGTTGGTCGATCCGAGCAAACCGGCGTGGCGACGGGTTTAGAGCGATCGCCGCAGCGACCGGCGCCTTCAATGACAGGTCTGCCCACCTTCCACCGGGCGTACCCTGCGCGCATGTGCTGGAGCCGAGGCGGGAGGGACGCGACGGTCGCCGAAGGTCAGGCCGACGCTGATGAGGGGTTAACCGAAATTCTGGGGCTGCAACCGGTCTCGTCAGGTTCAAACCACCGGCTCGAACATGGCTTGCGCAATGACTTCCGGAGCCCTGTCGTATGCCGCGACCAAGGTGAGCGCAGCGGGGTCCGGCCTGTTGCGGCCCTGTTCCCAGTTCTGCAGTGTGTCCACTTCGATGCCCAGCACATCTGCGAATTCACGCTGTGACAATCCGTGGCGAGCGCGCACCTCGACGATAATTCCGGGATCGGGTTGACGGCGGCGATAGGTGTGCACGTTCATGGCCACGAGGTCGGCGGCAAGCGCGGGGATATTCGCACCCTCGGCAATCCGGCAGACCGCCAGCCGCGTCTCGGCCAGCCGGTTGATGATCGCGTGCGTGGCACGCAAGGTCAGGCCGGCTGCACGCAGACGCTTGGCGACCGTGATCCCCTTATCGAGCGGACCGACCAGCCTAAGCACCAAGGCTACCAACTCGCCGGAAAACGAGGGGGGGCGGGTCGGCATCCCGAAGCGGCCCCAGACGTGCGAGCCGCGCCCTCAATTCGGAGTTCGGCGACATCAAGCAACTCCATCACCGACTGCGCCAATTCGCGTAACGCCGACCAACCGAGGGTATTCGGTCCGGCGCCTAGAATGTCCAACCGGCTGAAGATGGCGACACGCCCGGTCAGGTGAGCGTAAAACATGGCTTCAATCTCAATCGTGCCATGCAACAGGCGGACGTATACGACATCGTCACGCCCGATTTCGAGGTCCACAACGTTTAATGCCATCGCCGTCCCCAGGTGTAGAAGAGAACGGTCGACGGACATGCGCCAACCCGAGTGACCATCTTATACGCACAGCACGTATACCCTCTCAATCCCGCCCCAGTGCCGACATCAGTTCCGCCCACTCCCGGCGGTTCAGCCCGCTATCGGCCTGTCCCACGGCCTCGCCGGCCAGCATGCGCCGCACCGCCGCCAGCATCTGCGCCGACAGGGTGACCGCGCCCAGCCGGTAGTCACGGAACGCCTGGCAGGCGAGCGGCACCCACGCCTGCACCGTTTCCAGCATTGCATCGGCGTAGGCACGGATTTCGTATTGCGCGTGGGCATCGGCGCGCAGCGACAGGAAGTGGAACAGGTTGTGCAGATCGATCTTCCAGTACCACTGCGTGTAGGTGTTCAACGTCAGGTTCATCCGGGCCAACTCGCGCGCCAGCCCCTGCCGGGCCCGATCGAGTTGCGCCCCCGTCGCGTCCTCGTTCAGCATGTCGGCGTAGTGGTCGTAGCAGCGTGCCGCGTCGGTCCGCAGCAGATCCAGCACCTGCGCTGCCTCGTCGCCGGTCAGCACCTCCCCGCGGCCCTGGCGGTTGACTGCGGACTGGGCTGCCAAATGCTCCGGGGCGGGGATGTAGAACTCGCGGTCGAGGATGGAGTAGCGCGCGGAATATTCGTTCACGTTGGCGGTGCGGTGGCGGATCCACTGCCTTGCCACGAAGATCGGCAGCTTCACGTGGTACTTGATCTCGCACATCTCGAACGGGGTGGAGTGGCGGTGACGCATCAGGTAGCGGATCAGCCCGGCATCCTCCGACACGC
>DATHNI010000042.1:0-5342 GCA_035486135.1 Acetobacteraceae bacterium | reverse complement strand
ACGCGCAATCGTTGGGTCATCGGCAGTGCTCTACAGCGGTTCTGCCCTGACTGGAAATGCCGCTAATTCCACTGTCATTGCGGGGTGCGCGGCGCGCCTGGCGAGAACCAGCCTCCCCCTCCCCTTGAGGGAGGGGGTTGGGGGAGGGGTTCCGTGCGGGGTACGAACCCCTCCCCCCAACCCCCTCCCTCAAGGGGAGGGGGAGCATCCTTCGCGCGACGATCTCTCAGTGCCGGAAATGCCGCATGCCGGTGAACACCATCGCCACACCGGCGGCATCGGCCGCGGCGATCACCTCGGGGTCGCGCAGCGATCCTCCGGGCTGGATCACCGCCGAGGCGCCGGCCGCCACCACCGCCTCCAGCCCATCGGCGAACGGGAAGAACGCATCGGAGGCGGCGACGCTGCCCTGGGTCAGCGGCGTGTCCAATCCGGCCGCCTTCGCCGCCTCCACCGCGCGCCAGGCGGCGATGCGGGCGGAATCGACGCGGTTCGGCTGGCCGGGTCCGATGCCCACCGTCGCACGATCCCGGACATAGACGATGGCGTTCGACTTCACGTGCTTGCAGACGCGGAAGGCGAACAGCAGGTCGGCGAGTTCCGCGTCTGTCGGAGCGCGCCGCGTCACCACCCGCAAATCCGCCGCGCCGATCCGCCCGGCGTCGCGCGTCTGCGCCAGGAACCCGCCGGACAGGCTCCGGAACGTCATCCCCGGAGCCAGCGGATCGGGCATGCCGCCGGTCAACAACAGCCGCAGGTTCTTGCGCCGAGCCACCGCCGCGATCGCCGCCTCGTCGGCGTCGGGGGCGACGATCACCTCGGTCAGGATTTTCGCGATCTTCTCCGCCGCCGGCCCGTCCAGCGTGCGGTTCACCGCCACGATGCCGCCGAACGGCGAGACCGGGTCGCAGCGGAACGCCAGATCCCACGCCTCGGCCAGCGTCGCCGCCGAGGCGATGCCGCACGGGTTGGCGTGCTTGATGATCGCCACGGTCGGGGCGTCGAACTCGGCGACGCATTCGAACGCCGCGTCGGTGTCGGCCAGATTGTTGTAGGACAGCTCCTTGCCCTGCACCTGCCGCATCGTCGCCACGCCGGGACGGTCGCCGTTGACGTAGAAGCCCGCGGCCTGGTGCGGGTTCTCGCCGTAGCGCAGCGTCTGGCGCAGCGTGCCGGCGATCGCCAGGCGATGCGGAAATGTCTCCCCGCGCTGCGCCGCGAACCACGCCGCGATCGCCGCGTCGTAGGCGGCGGTGCGGGCATAGGCCTCGCCCGCCAGGCGGCGGCGCGTCGCCAGCGTCGTGCCGCCGTGGGTGGAGAATTCCTCCAGCACGGTGGCGTATTGCTCCGGTTCGGTCAGCACGGTGACGAAGTCGTGGTTCTTCGCCGCGGCGCGGATCAGCGCCGGGCCGCCGATGTCGATGTTCTCGACGCAGTCATCCGGCGCGGCGCCACGCGCGACGGTCGCCTCGAACGGGTAGAGGTTCACCGCCACCAGGTCGATCGGCGCGATGCCATGCGCCCGCATCTGCGCCACGTGTTCCGGCAGGTCGCGCCGGCCAAGGATGCCGCCGTGGATCTGCGGCACCAGCGTCTTCACCCGTCCGTCGAGGATTTCCGGAAAGCCGGTGTGGTCGGAGACCTCGGTCACCGCGATACCAGCCTCGCGCAGGGCACGGGCGGACCCGCCGGTGGACAGGATCTCCACCCCCGCCGCCGCCAGCGTCGAGGCGAACGGCACCAGCCCGGCCTTGTCGGAGACGGAGACCAGCGCGCGGCGAATGGCGACGATGTCGGTCATGGCGGGACCCCGGAGTTACGGCGCGGGATACCCCGCTCGGCGGCGCGCCGCCAGTCCCTGGCGACATTCCTGCTTGGCATCGATACGCGGTTTCGCGCTAACCTGCGGTGGTGACCGGGCCGCTGAAGGTCATGGCAACGGGAGATCGCAGCGTGGCAGAAACCATCGTGCAGCCGGCCGCCCGCCTCGACGCCGGTGCTGTCCGGGAGTTCGAGCGGCAACTCGCGGCAGCCAGCCTGCTGGGCAACGAACGGGTTCTGGTGGATCTGTCGATGACCAGCTTCGTCACCAGCATGGCGCTGCGGTCGTTGCTGACGGCTGCGCGGCGCCTGGCAGGGCAGGGCGGGCGGCTGGTGGTGTTCGTCACCTCGATCGAGAACGCCCGGCTGTTCACCGCGTCCGGGCTGGATCAGGTCATCCCGGTGCATATGACGCTGGCCGACGCGCGGGCCGCGTTGGCGGGGCGATAGGTTTGCGGGGCAGTGGCGAGCAGGCCCCCGGCGGCTACACCGGGCTCCTGACGCCCGGGTGTGCGGACACCGCGGCTCGTTCTGCCCGTTGCCCGGCGCGGAGGTAGAATCGGGCGACCCAGGTGCAGACGAGCAATTGCATCGGGTGATACAACATGATCGGCAACAGCAGCGGCCCGACTACCGCGCCGGACGCCAGGGCATTGGCAATCGGCACGCCACTGACCAGGGATTTCTGCGATCCGCAGAACAGCAGCGCGACCTCGTCCGCCCTATCGAACCCCAGCGCCCGGCCAGTGCTCACGATCGTCGCCAGCACGGACGCCAGCATTCCGGCCATGACCAACCCCAGCGCGGCCAGCGTCGCGGGCGGAAGCGATTGCCAGATGCCGCGGAGCACCGCCGTGCTGAACGCGGTATAGACAATCAGCAGGATGGATCCCCGATCGGTAATCGACAACAGTTTCCGGTTGCGCTCGGCCCAGGCGCCCAACCACGGCCGCAGCAAATGGCCGGCGAGAAATGGCAGCAATAGCTGCATGCCCACCTGCAAGACCGCCCTTGCGTCGATGCCGCCACCGTGCAGATGCGACATCGCCCCGAACAGTAGCGGCGCCAATGCAACACCGACGACGTTGGATAGTGTTGCGGCGCAGATCGCGGCGGATACATTGCCGTTCGCCATGGAGGTCAGGGCTATCGAGGACTGCACCGTTGATGGCAGGGCGCAGACAAACAAGACGCCCAGCCACAATGAATTCGGCAATAGATTCGGGAACAGGGCGAGCAGCCCGAGACCAAACAGCGGAAACACCAGGAAAGTCACGGCGCCGACGAACAAATGCAACCGCCAGTGTGTCGCGCCGTTCAGCACCGTCTGGCGCGACAGCCTCGCACCCTGCAGGAAGAACAGCGCGCCGATCGCGCAATTGCCCAGCAGGCCGAACCATCGGGCGACCTCGCCCCGGCATGGCAGCAGAGTGGCCGCCAGCAGCACCAACACCAGCGCCAGGATAAACCCGTCAATCGGCACGCGCAGCCTGGCCATGCCGCGCCACAGCAGCACTCCAAGGCACAGAACGACCAACAGCAACAACAGGTTGCTCATGCGGGATCACCTCCAGCGGCAAGCCGCCGCCAGCCAGTGCCGGCGTTGGCGCATCGGTTGGGCGGAACCGGACCTGCATTGTGCATGTGATTGGCCGCCTGCCGTGCGGGGCATGCCCCGCCGGCGCGCGGCGGTTTACGGCGGTGCGGGGAACGTACAGCCCACGGCGCAGGCCACGAGGTTCCAATCCGGCGCTGCCATCGTCGTCAGGAGCGCCTCCGCCTTCTCATATCCTCGGCCGGCACTGCGCGGTGCGCTGACGAGTGCTGTGACTGCGGCGAGAAGCAGCGCGATCGCCGTGGTGAGCGCCGAAAGGGCCGATGCCTCGGCAGGTGCACGTCGTTCCATCGGTGTCGCTCCGTGTCGGAATTGTTAACGCTGCTTTGCACATTGCCGTCCTGGTCGGCCGGGGCATCATCCGGAGCCTCACAGGCCCTGCAGCAGTGCCGGGTTGGTGTTCAGGGCTTCGAGCAATGACTTCACAAAGATCGCGCGGTCCCACATCGGCGCGAGGAAGACCGCCGCGGATAACAGGACCCCCGCGGTTGTGGTTACGGACAAAGCCCGCACCAGGGCGGTTCGGACATTTGTCCTAGTCAACCAAAGTGCGAGACGACGGTGAGGCCTCCGTCGCAGATGAGATGCGATCAAGAGCCGGTTGCTCTGACGCTCGATGGTGACCCGGTCGATCAGCCGGATCACGAATCTTTTAACACTGCGACTGCAACGGTTCCCTGCACGCATTGCGACAAAGCCCCGATGAGGTTTAGGTGGCACGATCGATTTGACCTTGCGCGATCTGCCGAACGCTATGGGGCGGGAATAAAAAACACTAAATTATACGCAAGTCATGAACTGGGGCCCATCGGGAGGCAGGGACGTGGCCGATCCGGACGAGTTGCTCCTCTTTCACGGTTTTCTCCTCGACCGGCGCGGCGGCGGGCTGTTCCGGCGCGACGGAAACGGCGGCCTTACCCCGGTGTCGATCGGTGCGCGCGCCCTGGACGTTCTCGGTGCCTTGGTCGAGCGCGCGGGAGACGTCATCACGCGGGACGAGATCATCGCCGCCGCTTGGCCGGAGACGGTAGTCGAGGACAATAATCTTAACATGCAGATTGCCGCGCTTCGCCGGGCCCTCGACGACGACGCGACTGCCACGAGTTGCATCCAGACAGTTCCACGACGCGGCTATCGCTTCGTCGCACCGGTGCTTCGGGGCCGACGGCCCGCACCATCGGTGGCCCAGCCCTCGGATCCTCCGGAGCCGGATCCTGCCGATCACCGGCCAGACTCGAACTCGCGACTACGTTACCAGTTCCGCGGCCCCGTCATCGCCTGGGCCGCCGGCGCGCTGATATTGCTCGTCGTCGCAAGCGCAGCCTGGCAAGTGAAGTCCCGCTGGCTTGCTGGCGCTGTCGCGGTGCCGCGGTTGTCGATTGTCGTGCTGCCGTTCGCCAATCTCTCCGGCGACCCTGCGCAGCAGTATTTTGCCGACGGCATCACCGAGGACCTGACCACCGATCTATCACGGCTTGCCGACATGCTGGTGATGTCGCGCGATACGGCCTTCACCTATAAAGGCAAGGCGGTCAGCGCCAAACGGGTTCGCGGTGAGCTCGGCGTGCGCTATATGCTTGAAGGCAGCGTGCAGCGCTCGGGCGACGAGGTACGCATCAACGCACAGCTTATCGACACCGATAGCGACACGAACCTGTGGGCCGAGCAATTCGATCGCAACATCGGCGACCTGCTTGCCTTGCAGAGCGAAATCACCGGGCGCATCGCGATCGCGTTAAGCGTGAAGCTGATCGTATCGGAGGCCGCCCGGCCGACCGAGCGTCCCGACGCGCTTGATCATATTTTCCGCGGGCGCGCCGCGATGTACCGGCCGGCGTCGCGCCAGAATTTCGCGCAGGCGATTGCCGAGTATGAGCAAGCACTCGCGCTCGATCCCCACTCTGTC
>DATHNI010000041.1:0-19727 GCA_035486135.1 Acetobacteraceae bacterium | reverse complement strand
CGGATTCGAAGACCGGCAGTGGCTCGCCGCCGTCGGCCGGGTTGCGATCGACCAGTACCGGCATGCGGTGGTTCGGATTCATCTTGAGAAATTCGGGGGTGAACTGGTCGCCGCGCCCGATATTGCACGGGATGACGTTGTAGGGCACGCCAAGCTCCTCGAGCAGGATCGAGACTTTCTTGCCGTTCGGGGTCGGCCAGTAGTGCAGATCGTACATTGCGACGTTCCTTGGTGGTGAACGGGATCAGCCTTCGGCGCGCATCTCGGCGAACACTTCTTTCGCTGTCAGCAGCGCCTCGCGGACCAGCGGCGCGCCGACATAGCCGAGGAGATGGAGGATCGATTCCACGAGTTCGTCCTCGGTCCAGCCCTGGTTGCGGGCGAAGCGGATGTGCAACTTCAGCTCCGGTGTGCGGCCGGTGGCGGTGTCCGAGATGATGCAGATGAGGGCTCGGGTTTTGACGTCGAGGCCGGGGCGGGTCCAGAGCGTGCCGAAGATTGTTTCCTGGGTGACCTCGGCGAATTTCTCCATGATGGGATCGGTGTAGAGGCTGCCGTCGAGCTTGTCGGCATAGGCGTCGCCCATCAGCTTGCGACGCATCGCGCGGCCTTTGGCGCGCAGTGGGCTATCGGCCATTTTGTGTTTTCTCCCCGTTGGGTGGTAAGAAAGTAAGCAGAATCACCACAAAGACACGAAGTTCATTCAAAACGCCGAGCTTTGTGCTTTTGTAGTGAATTTTTCTTGATCGTTGTTCAGAGATACAAACCCATCAAGGGTCACACCTCGACCACGACGTATTGCTGTTCGACGCTGACCGGCACCGTTTCAGCGACGAACGGCCCCTTTGCCAGGGCTTCGCCGGGCACGACTTCCACCGGATAGGTGCGCGCTTTGACGCTTTCTGGGTGACACCAGGACTGGCCGGTCTTGATGTCGAACTCCCAGCCGTGCCAGGGGCAGCGCAGCATTTCTCCATGCCGGGTCAGGCGATATTCGCCAGGGCGATCGGCGGTGAAGCGCGCCAGGATCGGACCGAGGCACAGCGCAGCGCCTTCGTGCGGGCAGCGGTTTATCAGCGCGTGGAATTCGCCGTGCACGTTGTACACGCCGATCTCGCGGCCCGATACGGCTACGATCTTGCACGTGCCTGGCGCGATTTCGTCAACTGTTGCGACGACGTGACGTGGCATCAGCGCTGCTCGTCATGGCGGGCGCAGGCCCGCCATCCACGATTTTTTCGTGCGTCTCGCAGCAAAGTCGTGGATGGTGGGCCTTCGCCCACCATGACGCTCATCGCAGGGCCTTCGCCCGCCATGACGCCAATCGCAGGGCCTTCGCCCGCCATGACGGATGGGCACTGGCGCCGCCACCGCCGCATGGTCCCGCCTACTCCAGCCCGTAGAAGGCCAGCGCGTTCTCGCGGAACAGCATGCGCTTTTCCTTCTCCGGCAATGGAGCCTTGAAGGCGTAGCGCGGATCGTCCTGGTCCCAATGCGGATAATCGGTGGAGAACATGATGCGGTCCCAGCCGATCCACTCGCAAGTGGCGAGCAAGTCTTCGGGGCGTTCGGGTTCTTCGATCGGCTGGGTGGTGACCCAGATGTTCGAACGGATGTATTCCGACGGCAGGCGCTTCAGGTGCGGGACCTCGTCGCGTAGGCGCTTGTATTGCTTGTCCAGGCGCCAGGTCAGCGACGGCAGCCAGGCGAAGCCGCCCTCCACCAGCGCGACGCGCAAATTGGGAATGTGTTCGAACACGCCTTCAAGTACCAGTGACGTGACCAGTGCTTCCTTGCTCTGCGGATAGGACGGGTGTTCTTCGTGGTAGAAGGACGGCCAGCCGCCTCCGGTGGACGCGTGGCCGCTGGTGCCGCCGAGGTGCAGGGCGATGGAAAAGCCGTTGGCGGCGCAGGCTTCCAGGATCGGCCAATAGCGGCGGCGGCCCAGCGGCTCCAGCCCGCGCGGCGGGATCATGACGTGGGTGAAGCGGCGGTCGCCGGCGCGGCGCTCGATCTCCTTGATCGCGGCTTCGGTGTATTCCAGCGGGATCTGCACACCGGCCTTCAGGCGCGGCTCGGCGTCGCACCACACCTGCGCTTCCCACTCGTTCGCCGCGGTCGCCATCGCCGCACCAAATTCGACGTTGCGTTCGTCGGAGCCTCGGCCGAGAAGCGGCATCATCAGGCCGTAGGCTACGTTGAATTGGTCGAGCAATTGCTCGCGCATCATCGGCAGGTCGGAGCCGGGATGCGTGCCGTCCTTCGGATACGAGTCGATGCGCATGCCGGTGAACGGCGACATCCGCGGATAGTTCGGCGCATTCGCAAACGGCGAGCGCGACCGGCCGCCGATCTCCTGGCGATGCTTGCACCAACGCTCCGACAGGAACTGGTCCAGGTCTGCCGGCGACTTGGTGTAGGGATGCACGTCGCAATCGACGATGCCGAGTTGAGTCTGGTTGCTGGTATCCGGGCGGCGATCCGTAACAGCGACGTTCATCGGATGGCTCCTCTTGTTATCGTGTCAGCCGTGAATAGGTTTTCAGCGCGTTATCGGTGAGTATCTTGCGGAGCAGGTGATCGGGCAAGCCGTCCGGCACCGCGTCGGTGCCCTCGTAGTGCCAGTGCGGATAGTCGGTGGAGAACAGCAGCATCTCGTCGGAGCCGATCTCCTCGATGATGCGCTGGAGTTGGTCGGCGCGGGGCGGGGCGTCGAAGGGTTGGATGGTCAGGCGGACGTGCTCTCGCGCGTAGTCGGCGGGGGATTTTTCCAGCCAGGGGACTTCCGCGCGGATGCCTCGCCAGGTCTTGTTGGCGCGCCACATCCAGCCGGGCAGCCAGGTGACGCCAGATTCCATCAGCACCACCTTCAGGCGGGGGAATTCGACGAACACACCTTCGGAGATCAGTGAGTTCAGGACGCCGGCGAAACCGGTGGACCAGGAGACGTAATCTTCGAGGTAGTACGACGGCCAGCCGATATTGGTCGGCGGATGGCGATACGAACTGCCCGCGTGGATGCCGATCGGCAGGTCGAGTTGTTCTGCCACGCGATACAGCGGCCAGTGGATGCGGCGGCCGAGTGGGATCTCCTGCATTTCCCAGACCAGGACTTGCACGAAGCGTTGGTCGGCGGCGACGCGTTCGACTTCCTTGGCGGCGAGCTCCGGGCTGTGCATCGGCACGACGATGGAGGCGCGCAGGCGATCGTCCTTGTCCAGCCATTCCCTGGCGACCCAGTCGTTGATGGCGCGGCAGAAGGCGGCGGCGAGGTCCTCGCTGAAGATCGCCGGCGCACCGTGCAGGACGTTGCAGATGGCGTGGCGGGTCTGGAAGGCGTCGAGGGCTTGCGTTTTCAGCGTGGCGAAGTCGGTGCCGGCGTTGCCGCGGGCGGGCTTCCAGTCGGGGCGGGCGTTGATCGGCGCGTTCGGGGGGAAGGCGCTGGCGGTGTAGTTGTCGCGGTCGAGGCCGCGCATCTGGACGTGGGCGCGCCAATACTCGTCCAGGTAGGGGACGAGCACCTGCATGCTCGGCAGGGCCGGGTGGATGTCGCAGTCGATCGCGCCGGGCGCGGGGGTGGTCACGGGTTGGGGCTCCTCCTGGGTGGTGAGGATAAGCTTGGTGGGGGGTGGGGGGCAATGTTGGGGCTGCTTCGGTGCTTGAACTTATGCCATTACCTTCCGTGCGCCCATGCAATAGGTTGTCCTTGCGATCCGACCAACGGTCGAAGAGCCGAGGACGCGTGCGGCGACTAGAGCCGATCGTATTCTGGAGTCATGCCACCCAAGACGACGCTCGCAATGCGCTGGCTGGCACGGTTTGCAATCGGATGCTGTATCCGCCGCCTAGCGCCTGACGATTCGAAGCGTCGCTTTAAGGGGTCGCGCCGGCGCCGCACATCCGACGCCGTGCAGGTCGCCGTAGACCACACCAGAGAGCAGCCTGCCCCGGCCGGCGGCATCGCAGCACAGCACGCCGACGCGGAAGAACTCCTCGGCCGACCTAACGAGACACCGCGTCACTTGCTTTAGTTAGTTAGTTATGTTAGCGTCCCGGTTCTGTCGCACTCACCACCCGGGAGCCGCACCAATGTCCGACCTCTCCACCCCCGCCACGCTCGAATACTACGACGAACTCGCCAAGTCCCTGCCGGCGCCCGTGTCCGACGACCCCGAACTCCGCCACCGCCGCCTCTCCACCGCGATCGAGGCGTTCGAAGTCCTGCGCCCGGGCGACGCCTACGAAGGGCGCCTCGCCGTGCAGATCGTGCTGTGCGGTGCCCATGCCGTGGAATGCATGTTCGAAGCCAGCATCCACCGCGAGGACTTCGCGAAACGCTCGCAGGAGGACTTTATGCGGGGGCAGGTGGTGGCCGCGGCGCAGATCCGCCACGATGGCGGCGTCACGCCACGGACCAAGGCGTTCTTCCACGCGGTGGCGTTGCCCACCGATCCGGCAGTGATCAACGCGCTGGTCCGTGGCACGAGCGAACTACTGACCATGCTGGATACGTTCGGCGGCGAGCAAATTGGCAAGGCAGCCTGACGGGACCGGCACGGAAACCGGGAACGACGTTGCGCCAATCGGGATTCTGAGACGGCAACGAGATTCGGCATAGAATGGGTCCGGCCCCCCCGCCGGCCCGCTTGTTGGCATAAGACCGTGCCGCACCGCGACCGGCAGTTACCTCACCGGAACCCGGCTGGACGCCACCACCGGGGCCGGAGCGGTCAGCGCCGCATCGATCTCCTCGATCGTGCGCCCGCTCGTCTCGATGCCGATGAACCAGAAGGCAGCAGCGCCGAGCACGTACCAGAACGCAAAGTAGTTGAACGCCGGGATCAGCGCGTCGAGTGTTGCCTTCGGTGCGACGAAATTCGACGACCCGGCGATCAGCGCCAGCCCCGCCGGCCCGATGAATTTGCCCAGGTTACCGACGCCGTAGACCAGCCCCATGCCGCTGCCGCGCAACCGCGCCGGCCACAACTCGCCCATGTACGGCCCGACGATCGAGTAGTTGCCGCTGCCCATGAAACTCTGCAGCACGATCATGACGAAGAACATCGACACGCCGCCGATGAACACGCTGTGCAGATAGCCGGCGGCCGACATGAACCCCGCCGCGATCAGGCAGCTCAATACGCCGGAGGCGCGGCGGCCCATTGCGTCGGACATCCACGAGCAACAGAAGCGGCCGGCCACCGCCGCGAGGCTGACCCAGATCACCAGCCCGGATGCCTGGGCCGGCGTGATCTGCAGCACCATGACGAACAGTGTCACCATCCACAGGCCGAGTGCGACTCCGCCGGTCTGCGTCAGGCCGGTCAGGCAACCGGCGACGAGACTGCGCGGATACTTGAACACTTCGATCCAACTTGTGTGTTCGATCACCGGCGCCGTGGTCGGCAGCGGGATCGATGCGGGATCGACCTGCAATGCCCAGGCGATCGAGCGGCGCGCCTCCTCGACCCGGCCCATGCGCATCAGCCAATGCGGCGATTCCGGGACCCAGGCGCGAATGTACAGGGTCAGCAATGCAGGCAGCAGGCCCACGGCGAACAGCCCGCGCCAGCCAATATACGGGGTCGCGTAGGCGCCGAGGAATGCTCCCAGCAGCACACCCGCCGGCAGCATCGTCGTGGTCAGTCCGGTCAGCCAGCCACGTTTGCGGGTCGGAACGAATTCCTGCACCAGCGTGATGTCCACCGAATACAGCCCGGTCACTCCCAGGCCGACGATGAAACGGCAGACGACGAGATAGAACCACGCCCCGGTTGGCGTGAGCGCCATCGCGCCGGTGGCGAGCGAGAAGTTCAGCACGGTCAGGATCATGACCTTACGGCGGCCGATCTTGTCCGCCAACCAACCATAGAACAGCGATCCGAACGGCGCGCTGATGCCGGAAGCCAGCAGGATCATCCCCGACTGTCCGTAGGTCAGGTTCCAACCTTTGACGATAAACGCCAGCACAAACCCGATCAGGAAGAAGTCGAAGAAATCCAGCATGTCGCCGAGCGTCGCGGCAATGGCAATCTTCCACTGATTTGCGGTCAGCTTCTGTTGCCGATCGAGAAGTTCGAGCATCGCGGAGCCTCCCTGTGAAGCCGCTCGCCGGCGGCGATCAATCCGCTTGGCACGTCATATTTGCTTCTTGGCACGTCATCGTTGCGTTATTGGTTCTATCATCTTCGGGCAGAGCACTTTCGCACGGCTGGCAAGCCAGCGCTCCGGCAGGCCGCCTACGGCACTCGGGCGGCCGCACCCACCCGCCGCAAGCGGACCGTAAACCAAAGTGCCAACCGGCGGCAATGCGAACAGTTCGTCGAGCCGACGGGCACTACTGACATCGCACTGCGAGGCCGTCGCGCGACGGACACTCCCCCTCCCCTTAAGGGAGGGGGTTGGGGGGAGGGGTCCGTGCCGTACGGAACCCCTCCCCCCCAACCCCCTCCCTCAAGGGGAGGGGGAGAACCTTGCTTTTTGGTCGGGTCACCCGGCGTTTGCTCGCATGCCCCCTATCCCCGCCGGCCGGCAATCCCCGGCCGGAACAGGAACACCAGCGGCACCACAGCGAACGCCGCCAGCGCGGATACCCCGAATACGTCACTGTACGCCATGATCGCCGCCTGCTTGTTCAGTGCCAGGTTCAGCAGTCCCATGGCACTGTCATGCGCGGAGCCGGCGGCATAGCCCAGGCTCCGCAGCGTCCGCCCGTACCCCGCCAGCAGATCGTTATACGATTGCTCTAGTGGTGACAGATGCACCGCCAGGTAGGCGCGATGCGTCTGCAGCCGGTTGGCGGCCAGCGACGTCGCCACGGCAATCCCGATCGAGCCGGCGATGTTGCGGAACATCGAATACAGCGCGGTGGCGTCGGCGTTCAGCGCGCGCGGCAGCGTGGCATAGGCGATCGTGCTGTTGGGCACGAACAGGAACCCCAGCCCCACAGTCTGGAACGCCCGGATCAGCGCCAGCGTCCAGAAATCGACATCCGGCGTCAGCCGCGTGGCATACAGCGACGCACAGCCCAGCGAGAAGAAGCCGAACCCGATCACCAGGCGCGTCGAGACGGTGGGCAGCACCAGCCGCCCCACCAGCGGGATCATGATGATCATGACCGCCGCGCCGGGCGACAGCACCAAGCCACTCAGCAGCGAGGTATAGCCCAGCCAGCCCTGCGCCAGCAGCGGGATCAGCACAAGGGTGGAATACAGGCTGAGCCCGATGCCGAAGCACACCACCGACGCGACCGCGAAGTTCCGGTCCGCCAGCGCGCGCAGGTCCACGACGGGTTTGTCCGCCAGCAGCAGCCAGCATGTCGCTCCGATGATCCCCACGGCGGCGACCAGGCCCGCGAGCCGGATTGTCGGCGAGTCGAACCAGTCGTAGTCCTCGCCGCGGTCCAGCATGAGCTGCAACGCGCCGAAGCCGATCGCGATCAGCGACAGGCCGATATAGTCCACGTCGATCAGCCGGGCGCGGTCGGCACGCACCCAGGGCGGGTCCTCGACCAGCTGCGCCACGGCGAGGAATGCGAAGATGCCGACCGGCACGTTGATCAGGAAAACCCAGCGCCAGGAAAAGGCGTCGGTCAGCCAGCCGCCCAGCACCGGCCCGAGGATCGGCGCGAAGATGATGCCCACCGCGACGACGGAGAACGCTCGGCCACGCTGCGACGGCTCGAACGTGTCGAGGATGATGGATTGCTGGTTCGGTTGCAGCCCGCCGCCGAAGAAGCCTTGCAGCAGGCGGAATACGACCAGTTCGCTCAGGTTGGTGGCGATGCCGCACAGGAACGAGCATACGGTGAACATGGCGACGCACAGCAGGAAGTACTGCTTGCGGCCAAGCAGCCGGCCGAACCAGCCGGAGATCGGCAGCACGATGCCGTTGGCGACCAGGTAGGAGGTCAGCGTCCACGCCGCATCGTCGTAGCTCGCCGACATGCTGCCGGCGATATGCGGCAGGCTGACATTGACGATGGTGGTGTCGAGGATCTCCATGAACGGCGCCATGGTGACCACGATGGCGATCAGCCACGGGTTGGCGCGCGGATGGAACCCCGCGTGGCTCATCTAAAACCTCTCCCGCGCTTCGCGCGGGAGAGGCATGCCCCCGGGCGCTTGACGCGCTTGACCCGGGGGTCGAAGCGCGAAGCGACGAGGGTGAGGGTGATCGGGTCGGCACGCACCTCTCTTGCGCACGCGCAAAAAGGCTGGTGGGGCATTCGCGGCACCCTCACCCGGCGCTGCGCGCCGACCTCTCCCGCGTAGCGGGAGAGGTAAGATGCCGGCCCATACCTCACCGCAGCCGGACCACCGGATCGACCGAAATCCCCAGCGGCAGCGGATGCGCCGGGTCCAGTCCGCTGTCGATGGCGATCTTCACCGGCACCCGCTGGACGATCTTCACGAAGTTCCCCGTCGCGTTCTCCGCCGGGAACGCCGAGAACCGCGAGCCCGACCCAAGCTGCACGCTGTCCACATGACCCACCAGATGCAGCCCGGGAAACGCATCCACATCGATATCGACACGCTGCCCCGGCCGCATCCGATCGAGCTGGTTCTCCTTGAAGTTCGCCGTCACCCAGACCTCGGGCGTGACCAGTGCCATCACCGACTGCCCCACCTGCACGTAGTTGCCCTTGTCAACGTTGCGCTTGGTGACCCAGCCATCCTGCGGTGCCCGCACTTTCGTCCAGCCCAGGTTCAGCTCCGCCTGCGCAAGCTGCGCCTGAGCCAGTTCCACCTGCGCCTCGAGCTGAGTCACTTGCGCTTCGGCCTGGGCAATCGATTGCGCGACGATGTCGGCGCCTCGCACGTTGGCCTGCGCCTCCCCCACTGCGGCATCCGCGTTGCGCAACGCGGATTCGGCGTTGTCGATGTCCTGCTGCATGGTGGCCTGCTTCGGCAGGCTGCGTTGCCGCCGCTCGTCGGCCTGCGCCTTGAATTGCCTCGCCTGCGACGCGACAAGCTGTGCCTGAGCGCTGGCCAGCTTGGCCGGCCAGGTCACGCGCGCGGTCTCCAGGTTGGCTCGCGCCGCAGCAAGCTCTGCCCGTGCGACCTGCAGACTGGCCGCCGCCTGGTCGCGCGCCGCCTGATACGGCCGCGGGTCCAGCTCGACCAGTACCTGGCCAGCCGTCACCCGCGCATTGTCATCGACATCGCGCGCGATCACCTCGCCGGCCACCTGCGGCGCAATGGTGACCGCATCGCCGTCGGTATAGGCGTCGTCGGTGGTCGCCTCGTCCTTGGTCAGATACCAGTAGCCAACCGCTCCGGCCAGCGCGGCGAGCACGATCAGCAGCAGCAGCCACTTCGCCGTGCGGCCGCGCCGGCCTGTGCGTGCCGCATCGTGACCTGGCGGGCTTCCGGTCCCGGCAGACCTGACGGGGGTCGTCTGGTCGTTCATTGCCCCACCATCGCTAGGCCGATACAGGAGCGCAACCCCCGGATCGCCGGGACATTCGAGCCGCCTGAAAACCTGCGGCGGGTTAACCGTTTCGAAACGTCGTGGTGGTACGAGGTGGATGGGCCGGCGCGGCAGCCGCTCATGTGATCAGGCCAAATCTCATGCAACGGGGTTTCATCCGCGATGCGGGCGCGCATCGCACACAGTCCGGCGTATTTTCCATCAGCCATATTCTGGGCGGTACCATCGGCCTGATGGCCCTCGCACTTGTTGCCCAGATGGGGATCGCCGCGCTCGGCGCCAATCAACGCAGCAATGCCGCGCAGCGTGTTGCGACGATCTCGCTCATCGACAAGGCGCTGTTTCAGGCAGTGCAACATTTCCGCTTCGAACGCGGCGCCATGCGGTTGGTTCTGGAGCAGCCCGCGGATCAGGCTGCCGCCGAGGTGCCGTTCGTCATGCTCAACCGCCGCGGCGTGGATGTCGGGCTCGCCGAGGCGATTCCGGGCCTCGATGTGCTCGATATCGCGCATCTGCCGGGCGCCGTCGCTGCGTTGAAGGCCGACAATCAGACCTATCAGGCACTGCGGGACCAGGTCGAGCGCCAGGCGAAGCTGCCGCTCGAGGCGCGGGACCGGTACTTCGAGGATGATTTTCTGCCGCTCACCTCGCGATTGCAGATCACCATAGAGAGGGTGTCGTCCATCCTCGAATCCGAGATGCGGCGGCTCGATCCCGCAATCGCCGATTTGCTCGTGACCAAGTCGCTCGCATGGACCGCGCGGAGCGCCCTGGGCGCTAGCATGCTGTCCTTCAACGGCGCCATGCTCAGGCATCGCGGTTTCACGCCGGATGAACTGGCGACGATGCGGGCCAACCAAGGCCGGATCGACGATGCCTGGGGCCTGGTGCGGCGGCTCGTCGAAGCGCCGCAGGCACCGCCAGAGTTGAGGGCGGCGTTCGATGCGGCGCAGCGGACCGCCTTCAGCGGCCCCTTCGTGGACCTATACGCGCAGTTACTGAACAATTTGGGGAACGATCGCGATCCCGGAATCACTCTCGCCGACTGGCGCGAGAAGACTGTGGGTCCGCAGCAGGCGGTCGGTCAGGTTTCGCTGGTCGCAATGGATCTGATCACGCGCCAGGCCAACGCAGTCGCCGCGCAGGCACGGATGGCGGCGATAGGCTTCGGCGCTGTCCTGATCATGGCAGTGGTGCTTGGGGCAGGCGGCCTGCTGGTGGTGCTGTTGCGCGTCAGCCGGCCGATCGCCGCGATGACCCGTGCGATGCAACGGCTTTCCGAGGACGATCCGCTGATCCGGATTCCCGGAGCCGGGCGCCGCGATGAGATCGGCGGCATGGCGGCGGCAGTGCAGGTATTCAAGGACAATGTCCTCCGCCTGCACGAGGCGAAATCAGAAATCGAGCGCGCCAACCTGCTGCTCGATGGGGCGATCACCCATATCGTACAGGGGCTCTGCCTGTTCGCGCCCGACAACACGCTGCTGGTTGTGAACCGGAGATTTTGCGAGATTCTGCATTTTCCGGCCGATGCCGTTCGTCCGGGTATGCTGTTTCGCGATATCGTGGAACACTTGGCCAGTTGCGGCCTGATCATGGATGTCACGGTCGATGAACATGTCGCCCTGGTGCTGAACTGCATTGCAACACGACAAACTCGCCATTCGGAGCTGCACTTCGAGGACGGCCGCGCCGTCACAATCAACCACTGTCAACTGCCGAACGGCGGCTGGGTCGCCACGCTGGAGGATATCACCGAGCGGCGCCAGCAGGAGCGGCAGGTGGAGTACATGGCGCGGCACGACGCGCTCAGCGGCTTGCCCAACCGCATGCGGTTCCAGGAGCGGATGGCGGACGCCATCTCCTGCATTGGCCGCGGACAGCAGTTCGCGCTGCATTACCTCGACCTCGATCACTTCAAGGAGGTCAATGACAGTCTTGGCCATGCGATCGGCGACGGCCTGCTGAAGGTGGTCGCCGGCCGGCTGCGCGATTGCGTGCGCGAGACCGACACCGTGGCACGGCTTGGCGGCGACGAGTTCGCGGTGCTCCAGCTTGCCATCAAACAGCCGCAGGACGCGGCGGAACTGGCCGATCGCCTGATCCAGGTCGTCTCGCGGCCTTGCGAGATCGAGGGCCACAGCATTGCGGTCGGAACCAGCGTCGGCATAGCGCTCGCCCCGCAGGACGGCGCGGATCCCAGCAATCTCCTCAAGCACGCCGACATGGCCCTGTATCGCGCCAAGGCCGATGGGCGCACCACGTTCCGCTATTTCGAGCAAGACATGGACAGTCGCTTGCTGGCCCGGCGAGAAGTTGAAACGGACCTCCGCCGTGCCCTCGAAGCCGACCAGCTCGAGGTGTTCTATCAACCGGTGCTCAGTACCATGCAGTGCCGGATCATCGGCTTCGAGGCCCTGGTGCGATGGCGGCATCCGAGCCGCGGCCTCGTTTCACCGGCTGACTTCATTCCCCTCGCCGAGGATACCGGCCTCATCGTGCCGCTTGGCGAGTGGGTGCTGCGGCGCGCCTGCAACGATGCCGCCGGGTGGCCGCAGGATGTCAAGGTCGCGGTCAACCTCTCGCCGGTGCAGTTCCGCAAGGGACGGCTGGTCAAGGTCGTCGCGAATGTTCTCGCGGCTTCAGGGTTACCCCCTCGGCGGCTGGAACTCGAGATCACCGAAGCCGCGCTGCTCCAGAACAACGAGGAGACGCTGACCGCCCTGCGGCAATTGCGTAACATGGGGGTGAGGATCGCCATGGACGATTTCGGAACGGGCTATTCCTCGCTCAGCTACCTGCGGCAGTGTCCGTTCGACAAGATCAAGATCGACCGCTCTTTCATTCAGGATCTGGCGCGGACGCGGGAAGCCAGCACGATCACGCGGGCGATTACCAGCCTCGGCAACGGCCTCGGCATTGCCACCACCGCCGAGGGCGTCGAGACCGCGGCTCAGCTTGCAGAGTTGCGCCTTGAGGGCTGCACCGAGGTGCAAGGCTACCTGTTCAGCCCGCCGCGGCCCGGCTGCGAGGTGCCCCGCCTGCTGGCACAGTTCAACAATGTCGTCATCCAGGAGGAGGTCATCGCCTGACGAGGTATGGAGCGCTGTTACGCGGGGGTCTGCAAGTAATACCAACCCGTGGAAACGCTGACGTACGGCCAAGGTGGCACGCGCCCGTCGTGTCATGGCCGGCGAAGGCCGGCCACCCACGTCTTTTCTTTGTGCTACACAGCAAAGTCGTGGGTGGCCGGCCTTCGCCGGCCATGACACATGATTGCATGCCGCCTTACTTGCTGACGGTTGAGTAAGGCCAGAGCCTGGCCCCCGGCCCGCGCGCCTATTGCGCCAATGACTGGCTACGCACCAGCCGCGCATACAGCCCATCGCGCGCCAGCAGCTCGGCGTGCGTCCCCTGCTCCACCGCGCGTCCGTCGGCCATCGCCACCACGAGATCGGCGTCCCGCACGGTCGAGAGGCGATGCGCGATGACGATCGTCGTGCGTCCCTGCCGCAACCGTGCCAGCGCGGTCTGCACGGCCGCCTCGCTCTCGGTGTCCAGCGCGCTGGTCGCCTCGTCCAGCAACAGGATCCGGGGATTGCGCAGCAGCGCCCGAGCCAATGCCACGCGTTGCCGCTGCCCGCCGGACAGACGCCGCCCGCCGGGACCGACACGCGTCGCAAACCCCAGCGGCAGCGCAGCGATGAAATCGGCCGCTGCCGCGTCGCGCGCGGCTGCCTCGATCTCGGCCTCACTGGCGCCAGCCCGGCCCATGCCGATATTCGCCGCGACGGTGTCGTCGAACAGCAGGGCATCCTGTCCGACATAGGCGATCGCATCGCGCAGGCTGGCGAGCGTCACCTGCCGCACGTCGGCGCCATCCACCCGCACCGCACCGGCGGTCACATCGTGCAGCCGCGGAATCAGCGAGATCGCGGTTGATTTGCCCCCGCCGGACGGACCCACCAGCGCTACGGTGCACCCGGGCGCCGCCTCAAAACTCAGGCCGGCCAGCCCTACCCGCCCGTCCGGATAGACGAACTGGACGTCCTCGAACGCGACATGCCCTCGCCCCGGCGGCAGCGCCACCGCATCCGGCGCATCCAGGATGGTCGGTTGCTCGTCCACCACCGCGAACACGCGGACCATCCCGGCCAGTCCTTCCTGCAGCGCCGCATTCAGTGACCCCAGCGCGCGCAACGGCCGCGACGCGATCAGCAGCGCAGCGACGAAGCCGGTGAAGTTGCCGATCGTGTGGCCGCTGATCGCCGCTCGCCACCCGGCGAAACCGATCACCGCCGCAACCGCCGCGCCGCCGAGCACCTCCAGCAGCGGATCGGTTCGTGCCCGGCTGCGGCTCATGCGCAGCAGGGCGCGGTACAGCTCGGTGAAGGCACCCTCGGCGCGCTGCGTCTCCAGGTCTTCCAGCCGGTAGGCACGCACCGTCCGCGCCTGGGCAAAGCTTTCATTCAGCAGCGCGGCGGTTTCCCCCATGCGTTCCTGCATGCCGCCGGAGGCGCGCCGCACCCGCTTGCCGATACGCTGGATCGGCATCGCCGCCAGCGGATACAGCACCGCCCCGATCAGCGACAGCAGCCAATCCAGATAGAGCATCGAAGCGACCAGCCCCACCACGGTGACCGCATCCGCGATGCCATTCACCGCACGGGTCAGCGCCTCACGGATCGTGGCCGCGTCGGTGGTGAAGCGGGCGGCGAGTTGCGCCGGCGCTTCCCGCTCCAGCCGCGTCAGGTCGGTGCGCGTCAGGTGGGCGAACATGCGGCCTTGCAGCTCGCGAATCACCAGCAACACGATCTGCTGCACCTGTACGTTCTGGAAATACTGCGCCGCCGCCTTCACCGCCGTGACAAACACGACCAGGGCCGGGATTTGATACAGGATGCGCCGGTCACGATCGGTGAACATCTGGAACGCATGGTCGATCACCACGGGATAGAGCGCGGTGGTTCCGGCCATCACCAGGGTAAGCACCAGGACCAGCACCAGCCGTGGCTTGTAATGGCAGACATGCTCCCGCCAGAGCCGGAGGAGCAATACGCGGGTGCTGTCGGGACCGCGCTGCAAGGCGGCGCGAGGCGTGGCGGCGTCCATGCAGGCGCCTCTATCAGGCGCCGGGGCTGCCCGCCAGAGCCTTCCGGCAAACCCGCCACTCCACATCTTCTCGTTTTGTTCTCGAAAAACCACCCATTGGACCTCGATCTTTCCCCTCGATCCTAACTTTTGGTCAAGACATGGCTGGCATCTTCCTGCGTGCAAGGCGGGTGACGCTCCCAACTCCAGGCATGGTGGGTGCGGCTCCTCCGGGCGATCGGCCATGCAAGGAAGGTTCGCGATATGTCCACGATTACGGTCGCTCAGGCCCTGGCAACCTCGGCCAACGGCCTTCTCGTCGCCGATACCGCCGCTAACATTGCGAATAACCTCTCGAACCCATCCCTGGTTTCCCGCGTCACCCAGTTCTACATGAATGGCAACGACGCCGTCGCAGCGTGGCAGGCGGCGGCGCTGGCGGCGATCGGCAACAAGTTCAGCCTGAACAGCTACTCGCTGACGGTACGCGACACCGTCGCCCAGCTCACCGCCGCGGGCAATGCCGCGGGGCTCACGATAAGCGGTATCCTCGTGGCGGTGAATGACACCGCCATCGATATCGTGAATGCCTACAGCAACCCGATCATCCGGAACGCGAACAGCGTCGTGCTGACGGCCAATGCGACGCTCACCCTGACACAACTGCTGATGCTGGAGAGCCTGTCCAACTTCAGCGCCGCCGGCCTGACACTGACCCTATCGGACTCCGCGACCAATCTGCTGGCATTCACGCCGGCCGAAGCGAAGCCCGCACTGACCGTGTTCGAGGTCGGGATCAATTCCACCGTCACCGCGGCGCAGGCCGTCACGCTCGGCGGGATGTCGCACTTCGCCGTCGTCAATAGCATCACTCTGACTATTTCCGACACACTCAACGACCTCGCTACGGACGCTACCGCGCTCCACAATGTGCTCGCGTTATCAGGAGTAGCGGTCAATGCTTCGGATACGCTGTCAAGCCTGCTGACGCTGGGGTCCACGTTCCAGTGGTCTGCATATCCCCATGTCAGTGTCACGCTTTCGAACAGCGGCACGATCATGGTCAGTCAGGCGTCCACACTCGCCGCACTGCCCAACTTCGCTGTCAAGTCGGGCCAGAGCCTTATCATTGCCGACACAGTCGTCCATCTCGTCACTCTCACGCCCAGCCAGGCCGCCATCGCCACGGAAATCACGCTGAGCGGCAACGACATCGCGAGCGTGGCACAACTCGCGATCCTGGCGGCACTGCCGAATTTTGTGCCAAGTCATGCGTTGACCGTGGACGATGCGCTCGCCGCCCTGGCAATGCTCACCAATCCAGAGCACGCACTCGTCTCTGCCGAAACGATCGACGATACGGTGACCAACCTGCTCGCCGCGCAGCCAACGGCGCTGTCCGGTGCCAGCGCAATCGTCGCCGAACTTGACGGCAACACACTGGACGCCTCGCAGGCGGTGGCGCTGGCGGCACTCTCGGCGCATGCCACGCTGACGCTGCACGCGAACGGCACGGCATCCACGCTGACCATCAACGATACCTCGGCGGCCCTGTCCAGCGCCGCGGCGAGCATTGCCATTCTGGAGGCCGATGGACCCGTCACGGTCGACACCATCACGTCCATAGATCGCACGATCCTCACCGCGGGCGCTGCCGCCGCGTTGGTGGAAACCGGCACAATCCTGACCAGCTACGCCCTTGCGGTCGCCGACACTGGCAGCGCGTTGTCCGCTGTGGCCTCCCAGATTTTCGGCCAGGGGTTCGAGGCAATCACCGTCACGTCCGGCACCTTCGCCGGCACGATGACACAATTGCTCGACCCGACGTTGCACTGTGCCAGCGGCAGCACCGCGCAGCTCAACGCCACTGCGGGCTCGAACGTCGCGCAGGCACTCGAGCTGGCTGCGCTGCCCAGCTTCTCCCGCGCCGCCAACGTGACGCTGGTAGTGACGGACAGCGTAACTGCCATCCTTGCGGCAGCGGCAACGTTACCGACGGTTGCCACCAGCATCCTCGCCAATGATGTCGAGAGCGTCTCCGCCGCGGCCGCCGCCACGCTGGCGACGCTGACGGGGTTCAGCCTGAACGGCAACCACCTCATCCTGAACGATACCGCGGTGAACCTCGCGGCTGCGACGGCGGGTGCGATCGCGCTGGCCACCAGCGTCAACCTGACCAGCGACGCCCGTATTTCCGAGGCTACCGCGCTGAAATTCGTGGCAATGGGCAGCAAGTTCTCGCCCAACGGCTTCTTCGTCACGATCGCCGACACGGCGGCCAACCTGGAGACGCTGGCAGGATCGACCCCCGATCTTGCCACGGTGAACGGTTGGAACGGCGAGGCCGTGCTGACGGCCGGCGCCAGCGTCAGCGTCGCCAATGCAACCACGCTCAGCCTGCTCACGGGCTTCAACGTCGGCATCTCTCACCTGACGCTCAGTGACAGTGCCGACGATCTGTTGGGCGCAGGCGGCAGCGTGCTGGCGCTCGCCTATGCCGTGCAGATTTCGCAAGCCTCCATCGTAACCGCCGCCAATGCAGCAACGCTGGAGGCACTGCCACGCTTTTCCGCCAACAATCTGCTGACCATTTCCGACACGCCTGCTGCGCTTGCCGCCATGGCCGCAAGTCTCGCCACGCCGGCCAGCCTCGTATCGCTGGCGACGGAAATCACCGGCAACGGCGGCAACACAGCCGGCTATGCCATCAACGCGACGCAGTTCGCCGCCTTGCTCGCGCTGCCGCATTTCTCCCTGGCCGGCTTCACCGGCACTGTCGCCGTCACCGACACCGCCACGTCGCTGCTCGCCCTGGCGTCGAGTTTGAGCAGCTTGTCGTTGTCGGTGCTGTCGCACGTCACGGTGACCCTCGGCACCCCCGCCACAGTGACGGTTGCCACCGCCGAGGCCCTGCATGCGCTGCCCGGCTTCAGTGTTGGCGGCAGCGCCCTGACGATCAGCGACACTGCGACCGCCCTGGCAACGCTGGATGCCGACACGGCGTCGCTGGCGAGCACGATCGAGGTCAGCACGCCGGCAACGGTCAGCGTCGCGACAGCAACCGCCCTGGCCGCGTTGCACAATTTCACCACCGACACGAACCCGATCGCCATCGTTGATACCGCTGCAAACCTCGCCACGCTCGGTGCGGCGCAGTTGGCAATCGCGAGCACGATCGGACTCCAGGACAGTGCGCTGACCTCGGTGGCCAACTTCGTGGCAATCAGCGCACTACCCAGATACAGCAACAACGGCAACGTGCTGGTGATCTTCGACACCGAGGCAGATCTGCTGGGGCTCGTCCACAGCAACGTCACGCTTGCCTCCGCGATCATGCTGAGCACGACCGCAACGAACCTATCCGCCGCGACAGCGGAGCAACTTGCAACGCTACCCAACTTCACGACCGGCATTGCGCACCTGACAATCCTGGACAGCGCGGCCGATCTGCTGCTGGCCACCGTTAATGGGTCGCAGCCCGACGATTGGGCCGGCGAACTTGCTGCCAATTCGGTGACGCTGTCGGGCAACGGCACGGTCTTCGTCACCGCGGAACAAGCGGCGCAACTTGCGTTGCTCGACGGCCGGTTCAGCGCCGGCTCAAATATACTTACCGTCCGTGACAGCGCCGCGGATTTGCTTACGAGTGCCTATGCCGACGGTCTTGCGTTGGCTGGTGTCGTCACGCTGTCCGGCGACGAAACGGCGCTGTCAGCGGCAAGCGCGACGCAGCTTGCCGCGATTGCCCATTTCAGCAAGGGCAGCTACCAGGTCACGGTCAGCGATCTCGCCACGAACCTGGCATTCGGCGGCTACGCATCCGGCCTGGCGCTGGCCGACCACGTCCAGCTTTCGCAAGCCGCCAGCATGACGGTCGCCGCAGCGGAAGCCTTGATCGGAATGCAGACCTTCCAGGTCAACGCCGACGCCGCGATCACGATCACCGACACATTGCCAGACCTGCTCACGCTGGCCACCCCCGCCCTGGCGCACAATGGCGGTGTGCTCGCGGCGACGCCGATTGCCCTGTCCGAAAACGCCATCGCGACAGCGGCGCAAATCGAGGCGCTGGCGACCCTGCCCCAATACGGCTCGTTCAGCACCAACAGCCATATGCTCACGGTGGCAGACAGCGGTGAAGACCTCGCCTCTCTGACACCCGAGGAAACCGCGGCCGCCGGCAGCATCGCGATGATCGGCGATGCCGTACTGACCGCCACGCAGGCCGACGCACTGGCCGCTCTATCCGTCAATCTTGCTGGCTACAGGCTGATCGTCTCCGACACCGCGGCGGCCTTGCTCAGTTTGTCGAACACGGCGGGACTGGGAATCGCCACCGCCATTACCCTGTCCGGTGCCACTATCGTTGATGCGGCCGATGCCACCAGCCTGTTCGCCAATGCGCGGTTCAGCACCGGCGGACAGACACTGACGATCAGCGACACGGCATCCGCATTGCTGGCGCTGGGATCGATCCCGGGCCAGGCGGCGACCACGCTCCAACTCTCGGAGTCCGGGGACGTGGTGTTTGTGCCGCAGCTTGTGCAGCTTGCTGAACTTGGCAGCCGATTCAGCCTGAATCACCAAACCCTGACGGTCTCCGATACCGCCGCGGAGCTGGCGACATTGAATAGCCTGGAGACTGCGCTCGTCAGCGGCGCCGTGCTCGACCAGGACGCCAGCGTCAATGCAACAGCGGCCAATGCCCTCGCCGCTTTGCCGGACTTTACCCTGGGCAACGACGTAACATTGACCGTGCAGGGCAGCTACGCGGACCTGGAAGCGTTGCCCGGCTCCATCACCTCGATCGCCACGCTGGAGCTGACCGGCGGGTCGCAGACGCTCACCGCCGCTCAGGCCGCTGTGCTTGCCAGGTTGAGCAACTTCCTGCCCGTCGGTATTACCGTTCAGGACACGATTGGCGATCTGAATGCCGGTGCCAATGCCGGTTGGCAAACCATCGCAAACGCCGGCTACGTCGTGACGGACTCGGCGAGCAATTTGCTCGACGACGCCGGCAGTCCGCTGCTTACCAATGCCCGCACTGTCACGCTGCTCGTCGATGCGCAGGTGGATGCCGCCGACTTCGCGACGCTGGCCAGCATGACGAACTTCAGCCGTGGTACCGCCGCGCTGACCGTAGAGGACGGTCCCGTCGCGATCGCCAACAACGCGACGGAAATCGCGTTGCTGGCGAGCAATGC
>DATHNI010000040.1:0-22777 GCA_035486135.1 Acetobacteraceae bacterium | reverse complement strand
GCGCCGGATGGGGCAGCGACGCGCGACGCGGTGCTGCGCGATCCGAATGCATGGGTGATCCGCCAGGCGCTGGACGCCAATGCGCCGCCGCTGTCCCCCGCCAGGATGGCGGCGGAGGCGATCGATGGCTTGCTGACCCGGATTGCCACCACGCCGGGCAAATACGTGGCACGATCGCCGGTCGCGGCGTCCGCGGCACCGTGCCTCGATGGCGGCCAGCTCGTGCCGCGGCCGTTGGTGATCCGGTTGTTCCTGGCCTACTCCGACGGCGTGTGGCGCGCCATGCAAGGCGGCCTTGGCTGCGGTTTGCCGGACGGTGTGCCCGCCTGGCCGATCGGCACGCCGGGCTTGGCCAAGGACGTTTGGGTGCTGGCGCAGGACCCGCTCGACATCACCGGGCCGCAGGCGCAGCGAGTGCCGGCATTGGCGATCCGGCGCACCTCCGGCGACCTGCCAAGCCGGGCGGCGGACAACTTCTTCTGGCTCGGCCGCTACCTGGAACGCCTGGAAGGCGCCGCCCGGCTCCTGCGTGCCGCCCTGCTCCGGTTGGCCCGTCCGGCCCCGGCGCCGCATGAACTGGCGGAACTCCAGGTGCTGACCGCCTGCCTGACCCAGGCCGGCGTGCTGAACGCCGAGACCGTCACCGGCCTCGGCCCGGCGGGCCTGGCCGAGGCATTGCTGCGCGCCGCCGCGCCGTGGGGCGCGATCCACGCCATGACCGGCCGGGTGTCGCGCATGACCGGCCTGCTGCGCGACCGCGTCACCGGCGAGATGCACGCCGTGATGGCGCGCGGTCTGGCCGAGCTGGAGGACGCGCTGGAGCAAATCCGTCCGCGCGAGGACGGCAAGGCGCTGGAAGCCGGCACCTCGGCGATGTCCCGCGTGCTGGAGTTCGCGGCGACCGTCGCGGGTCTGGCCGCCGAGAACATGGTACGCGGTGGCGGTCGGCTGTTCCTCGACCTGGGGCGGCGGGTGGAACGTGCCCAGGCGGTCGCCGACGAACTGGCCTGCGCGCTGGAACTGCCCGGCGCCGATACCCAGCCGGCGCTGGTGGAGCATGGCCTGCGGCTCGCCCTGGAGTTGCGCGACTCGGTCATCACCTATCGCAGCCGCTATTCCGGGGTACTCCAGCCGGCGCCTGCGTTGGACCTGATGCTGGCGGACCCGGGCAACCCGCGCGGCCTGGCGTTCCAGCTTGTCACCGCGGGGGTTCTGCTGAACGAGATCGCCGGCACGCAGGATGCGGCGCTGGCCGGCATCGCTACGACCCTGCTGGGGGCGGCCGATGCCATGGTGCGCACGGTCGAGGCAGCGCCGGACCAGGCGCGCGCCGCGACCCGGCTGCCACCGCGGCTGCGCGATCTGCGCGACGAGGTGGCCGGGCTGTCGAACCGGGTGTCCCGGCGGTATTTCGCTCTGCTGCCCACCGCGCGCAGCGTCGGGATCGACAGCGAGGCGCCGGCGCGGCTGGGGGCGGCGTGATCTACCGGGTGAACCACGTCACCAGCTACGACTACGAGACGCCGGTCGTCCTGAGCGCCCACCTGGCGCACCTGCTGCCGCGCGCATTGCCCCAGCAACGCGTGCTGGCCTCCCGGCTGCACGCCGAACCGGCGGCGTCCTGGCGGCGCGACGGCATCGACCATTTCGGCAACACCGTGACCTGGCTGTTCCTGGACGTGGCGCACCCGGCGTTCAAGGTGACTGCCGAGGCAACGGTGGACGTCAGCTTCCCCGATCCGCCGCCGGCCGATGCGACCACGGACTGGGAGACGGTAAGCGCCGCCGCGCGGCGTGGCGGTCCGCTGGCCTGGCAGGCCGCGGAATTCCTGTTCGACAGTCCGCTGGCGCCTGGCGATGCTGAAGCCGCCGCCTACGCCGCCCCGTGTTTCCCGCCCGGGCGTCCCGTGCTGGCCGGTCTGCTGGAGCTGAACACGCGCATCTACCGGGAGTTCAGGTTTCGCTCCGGCGTCACCACGACAGCGACGACGGTCCACGAAGTGCTGAGCAGACGGCAGGGCGTTTGCCAGGATTTTGCTCATTTGATGATCAGCGCGCTGCGCGGACTGGGCCTGCCGGCACGCTATGTCTCCGGCTACATCCGCACCCACCCGCCGCCCGGCGGCAAGACCCGGCTGGGTGCCGACCAGTCGCACGCCTGGGTGGGATGCTGGCTCGGGCCAGAGCATGGCTGGGTCGATCTCGACCCGACCAACAACCTGGTGGTGAAGGAAGAGCACGTGGTGCTCGGCTGGGGGCGCGACTTCCGCGACGTGACGCCGCTGCGAGGCGTGATCCTCGGCGGCTCGGAACATGAATTGTCGGTGCGCGTCGAACTGGAGCCGGCGGTGGCGGGAACCTGACGGGCGCGGCTGCGTTGCTCCCGCCTGCCCCTGTCCCAGCACGTCATTGCGAACAGCGTTGCGGTGAAGCAGTCTCCCTGGTGAAGCGATTCGGGAAACTGGCCGCTTTCCGGGCGGGAAGTTGCCCGTCGCGACGCCCTTCGCAAAGACGTCGGCGCGCTGCATGAACCCACACTGGAACCCGCCAATGAGCATCCTCTCGCTTCTGCACCGCACGCACTATCGCTACGCCAATCCCGTTGAATTCGGCGAGCACCGCATGATGATGCGGCCGCGCGATAGCCACGACCTGCGGCTGATCGACACCGGACTGACCATCTCGCCGTCCGCGCAGGTGCGCTGGATGTTCGACGTGTTCGGCAACTCCGTCGCGATGGCGAAGTTTTGCGAGCCCGGGCAGGAACTGCTGGTCGAATCGAGAATCAGGTTCGAGCATTACCCGCTGCCGATGCTGGATGTGACGTTGGAGGAGTTCGCCCGCGTCTATCCGTTCAGCTACGACGCCGAGCAAATCCCCGATCTCGGGCGGACCGCCGAGCGCCACTATCCCGATCCCGACCACAAGATCGATGCCTGGGCGCGCCGCTTCGTGGAAGCCGATAACGGCCACGACACGATGGCGCTGCTGGTGGCGATGACCGAGGCGATCAAGGCCGAATTCAACTATAATCCGCGCGACGAGATGGGCACTCAGGACCCGCTGGTGACGTTGGAGAGTGGGTCCGGCACCTGCCGCGACTATGCGTTGTTCATGATGGAAGCGGCGCGCAGCCTGGGTTTCGCGGCGCGCTTCGTCTCCGGCTATCTGTACGACGAGAGCCTGACGGAGGGCGGCGCGAACACCGTCGTGGGCAGCGGCGCCACGCATGCCTGGGTGCAGATCTATCTGCCCGGCGCCGGTTGGCTGGAGTTCGATCCGACCAACGCCCTGGTCGGTGGCCAGAACCTGATCCGCATCGCGGTGACCCGCGATCCGAAGCAGGCGATCCCGTTGGCGGGCTCGTTCACCGGGAAGCCCGGCGATTTCCTCGGCATGGACGTGCAGGTGGAAATCACGGTCGACACGTCAGACTAACCTCTCCCGCGGGAGCGGGAGAGGTCGAGACGCGAAGCGTCAAGGGTGAGGGTGATCGGGTCGGCACACTATGATTCCGTGCCGTCCCCGACGACCCCCGAAGCCGCGTCGACACCAGAATTTCAAAGCGACGAGATGCTCGCTATCCTCCCCAAATGCCAACCCACGTCATCGTCCTCAACGGCACCTCCAGTGCGGGCAAATCGAGCATCGCGCGCTGCCTGCAATCCCTGCTACCGGACCCTTGGCTGACGCTGGGCGTCGACGACCTGCTCACCGCGATTCCTCCCGCGTTGCTGAAGTCGGAGGACGGCGTCGTAGTCGCCCCGGACGGCCAGATCACCGTCGGTCCGGCACTGCGCCGATTGGACGCAGCGTGGTCCCGGGGCATCGCCGCCATGGCGCGTGCCGGTGCCGGAATCATCCTTGACGTGGTGTTCCTGCAAGGCGCAACGGCGCAGCAACGCTGGCGGGATGTGTTGGTGGACCTCGATGTCCTGTGGGTCAAAGTGCAGTGTGATCCGCTTGTGGCGGCGGCGCGCGAGGCCGCCCGCGGTGACCGGGTGCCGGGCATGGCCGCCATGCAAGCACGCCTGGTTCATCAAGGCGTGATCTACGACATGGTCGTCGATACCACGCACGCATCATCGGAAGACTGTGCGCGGCTGATCGTGGATCGCGTTGTTGCACCGGATGATCCGCCCGCTTGACGCAAGGCGGGCCGGCACGCTCCGCCGCTTCGTGTCATGGCCGGCCTCCGGGTCAAGCGCCGGGGGCCGGCTCCGGCCCGCCACTGCTGCGTGGTATGAAGAAAAGTCGTGGGTGGCCGGCCTGCGCCGGCCATGACACAGTACCGACAAATCCCCATGACATGACACTCGTATATCCGAGGGAGCCCCCACGCATGGACATCAGCCCCGCCGCGCCGGCCACGACGCACGACACTCGCCTCGACCGCCTGGCCGAAATCGCCGTGCGGGTCGGACTCGGCGGATTCCAGCCCGGCCAGGAACTGCTGATGACCGCGCCGCTGGAAGCACTGCCCCTCGCGCGGCGCATTACCGCGCACGCTTACCGCGCCGGCGCGTCGCTGGTCACCACGCTGCTGTCGGACGACGCAGCCACGCTGCTGCGCTATCGCCTCGCGCCGGATGACAGTTTCGGCAAGGCCGCCGGCTGGCTGTATGACGGCATGGCCGCGGCGTTCCGCAACGGCGCCGCGCGCCTGGCGATTGTCGGCGAGGATCCTAACCTGCTGTCCGGCGAAGATCCGGCGAAGGTGGCGCGCGCCAACCAGGCGCGCTCGATCGCCTATCGCCCCGCGCTGGAGCTGATCACCGACACCGCCATCAACTGGTCGATCGTTGCCAGCGCCACACCGGCCTGGGCCAGGACAGTGTTTCCCGACCTGCCGGAAGCGGCGGCAGTGGAGCACCTCTGGGAAGCGATCTTCGCAACGTCGCGCATCGACGCTGACGATCCGGTTGCCGCCTGGGCCACGCACAACGCGACGCTGATGGCGCGGCGGCGCTTGCTGAATGCGAAACGCTACGCCGCGCTCCATTTCCGCGGCCCGGGCACCGATCTGCGCGTCGGCCTCGCCGATGAGCATGAATGGATGGGCGGGCTTAGCACCGCGCGCAACGGCATCACCGGCAATCCGAATATTCCAACCGAGGAAGTGTTCACCACGCCGCATAGCCGTCGCGTCGAGGGCACCGTCGCCAGCACCAAACCGCTGTCCTATCAAGGCACACTGATCGAGGACATCGCGGTGCGCTTCGAAGCCGGCGTCATCGTGCAAGCCACAGCGCGCACAGGGCACGATGTGCTGCAGCGGATGATCTCGGCGGATGAGGGGGCACGGCGACTTGGCGAGGTTGCGCTGGTGCCGGCGTCGTCGCCGATCGCGCGCAGCGGGCTGCTGTTCTTCAACACGCTGTTCGACGAGAACGCGGCGTGCCACATCGCGCTGGGACAATCCTATAGCCGATGCTTCACCGACCGCGGCAAGGCAGGCGCCGAAGTATTGGCCGCGCGTGGTGCCAATCGCAGCCTGATTCACGTCGATTGGATGATCGGTTCGCCGCAGGTCGATGTGGATGGCATCATGGCCGGCGGCACGCCCGATCCGTTGATGCGGAGCGGCGAATTCGTGTGAGAGTGGATGGGTGGTGAAATCGTCGTGACGCGCGGTTTGCCGGTTGCGTGATGACGATGTCTCGCTAGGCTCCCGCGCGTCGTTGTTACAGAGAGGACTCCATCATGCGCCCCAGTAATTTCTGGATGCTCGGTCTCGCCGTGTTGCTGGCAGCTTGTTCGCAGGGCGATTCCGGCGTCAGCACCGGCGCGGGGGGCGCCAATGGGGCGTACGGCGCTGGTGGTCCGTACGGTGCGAATGGTGCGGGCGGTCCCGGTGGTTATGCCGGCAACGCCGCGCCCGGCAGCGAAGAGGACCTGGTGCAGACAGTGGGCGACCGCATCTTCTTCACCACCAATCAGAGCACCTTGAACGACGATGCGCGCGCCACGCTCGACAAGCAGGCAGCGTGGCTGCAACGCTATCCGACGGTGCGCGTCGTCATCGCCGGCAATTGCGACGAGCGCGGCACCGAGGAGTACAACCTCGCGCTGGGCCAGCGCCGCGCCAACGCCGATCGTGAGTATCTCGTCGCGCATGGCATCGATCCGGCGCGGATCCAACTGATCAGCTACGGCAAGGACCGGCCGACCGATCCGTCATCGACCGAGGACGCGTGGTCGAAGAACCGCAACGCAATCACCATGGTGCAGTAGAGTGCGGTGGTGAGTCGAGGTTGACCCCTCGCGCGCTTCGGGGAAGTGGTTGCGGCAACCCGAGAACACCAACCGCCGTGACTGGATACGCATGCTTGCCTCGTGTTAGGAACTCGCCGAACGGAACAGGATTGCTCCACGAGCATTCAGCTTCTCCCGTTCACGGCGCGTCGTCCGCCCCGCGTGGCCGCGGCGCCGAATAAGCAAGCGGCGAGGCAAAGATATGCGCGATCTGTTCGGCGGCCATCCCATACGCCCGGGCGCCTTCGAACGGCTGACCGAGGGTGCCATCCTGCTGCGCGGCTTCGTCGCTACCGACGCTCCCGCATTGCTGAAGGCACTGGTGCAGGTTCTCGCGGCATCACCATTCCGCCACATGGTAACACCGGGCGGTCACACGATGTCGGTCGCCATGACAAACTGCGGTTCGGTGGGCTGGGTCACCGATCGGACCGGCTATCGCTACGATGCGATCGACCCGGAGACCGGCCGTGCGTGGCCGCCGATGCCGGACCTGTTCCTGCACGTGGCGGCGCGGGCGGCGATGGCAGGTGGGTTCGCCGGGTTCGTCCCCGACGGCTGCCTGATCAATTGCTACGAGCCGGGCGCGCGGCTGACGCTGCACCAGGACCGCAACGAGCGCGATTTCACCGCCCCCATCGTGTCCGTGTCGCTCGGCCTGCCGGCCGTCTTCCTGTTCGGCGGACTGCTTCGCACCGACCGGACTCGGCGCCTGCGGCTGAACAGCGGCGACGTCGTGGTCTGGGGCGGTCCCGCGCGGCTGGCGTTCCACGGTGTCGACAAGCTGGCGGATGGAGACGATGTGCTGACCGGACGCTGCAGGATCAATCTCACCTTCCGTAAGGCGCTTTGATCGCGACAATCGATCTGCTCCGGGCGTGGTCAAGCTGGACATATAAAAGAGAGTACCCATATTCGCCGGGCCAACAGGAGCAGACGTTGGCGCTTCGCCGGGACCTTCATCGGCATCCCGCCGCCGCAATTGGTTGCAAATGAGAGCAGTTGCTGCGGGTTCTGCGTGAATTCGTTTGTGTTATGGCAGAATCCGTACACCTTCATCGACGTCGGCGTCTGTCATGCCATTGTCGCAGTGCCCCTGGTTGGACACATCGGAACATCACATTAACGATTTTTTTTGGATTTCACCCCTGATTCACGCAATCGAGGCCAATCACTACAAGATCGTTACTCAATTTCATTTCCGGAATCACAGCAATCTGCCGGGGTTTTCTCAGTGCTGCGGCCGCATCGGCGCGAAATTATTATTGATCAAATGATGCAGCCTTACTTCGCGGATGCAGCACCAGGCCCATGGTTCCTGCGCTGCCGCCGGTGAACGGCCAACCATGGAGAAACCCATATGCCGTCCGTAACGCTCTTGGGAGCTGGTCACGAGACAATAAGACTGGCGTATGACAGTACTGCAAATGCACTTATCGCGGCGCAAATAGCCGCAGCCATAAGCAAAGAGATCGAAGCCGGTAGCGTCATCCCGGTCGATGGCGGCACCGGTCCAATTCAGGTGCCCCCGCCTCTGCCAGGTGGAAAGACCGGCGAATTCGTCCAGAAGTACGACGGAATGTCGATCATGACGCCGGGGTACAAGGATGTCGTCGTCACTGCGGCGTCCGCCACGGTACTCGGCTCCGGCGATGCCAACGAGGCGATATTGTCGAGCGAAGGCGAGCTCACATTCATCGCCACCGGCGGCTCCGGCACGGTTGTCGCCGGCGGCGGCGCTCAAGGCCACGGCCATCACGGGCATCGCTCGGGGCACGGGTCCAGCGGCGGGGACCTGATCATCGTGCCCGGCAGCGACAACGGCGCCTGGGGCATCTACACCGGCGGTGGCAACGACACGGTGCTGGCGCTGGGCGGCGGCAACGACACCGTCGCCGCGGGCAGCGGACATAATTATATCCAGCTCGGCAGCGGCCTCGACAGCGTGTTATCGACAGGCAGCGACACCATCGGCACCGGCAGCGGTCACGACACCATCAACGCGACCGGCGACGCGCATGACCTGGTGCAGGGCGGAACCGGCCACCTGCTGTTCCTCGGCGGGGCAGGTTCGGTCACGCTGTTCGGTGGCGCCGGCAGCGACACCTTCGTTGGCGGTTCCGGCCGCGCCATCGTGTATGGCGGCCAGGGCGGCAACAACAGCTTGCTCGGAGGCACCGGCACGGCGACGCTGTTCGGCGGCGGCGCAGGCGATCATCTCTACGCCCAGGGCGCGGATGCACAGGCACTGGTCGCGGGAATCGGCAACGAAACCCTGTCGGCCGCCATGGCAACCGGCGCGGACTCTCTGGTAGCAGGCTCAGGCAAGGATTCGCTGATCGGCGGTCACGGCAATGATACCTTCTTCGGCGGCACCGGAAGCTCGACCATGCTGGGCGGGGCAGGCCACGACATCTTCACCTTCGTCAAAAGCCTGAATGGCGGCACCGATCTGGTGATGAACTTCACCAACCTGGATAAGATCGATCTGCAAGGCTACGGACCGAACGCGGTGAAGGACGCCCTGGCCAGCCAGACCTATGCCAACGGGTCGGTGACCATCACACTGCCCGACAACACGCGTGTGACGTTTGCCGGGATCGCCGATCTTACCAAGGGCGACTTCACCTAACACTTTGAACTAACGCAGCGCAAGACAGCGACTTTGGCTGCTCATGCGACGCAGCTTGTGAACACCCTGGCGTAGTTGCCGCCCAGAATCTTGCCCGCGTCCGTGGGGCTGAACCCGGCTTGTAATAGCGCCTCCGCCAGGGCCGGCAGCCGGTCGTAGTCGGGAAACACGGTGGCCGCGCCTAAGCCGCGTAGGTCGGTTCCCAATCCGACGTGGTCGATCCCGACCGCGTCCACCATGCGCGCCATGCCGGCGGCCATTGCCCCCATGGTGGGAAACTCGTGGGCCGGTGGCCAGACGCCGATCACACCACCGGTCTCCGCGATCAGCTTGGCATGCGCCGCCGTGATCTGGCGTGCATAGGTCCCCGGCCAGGCGTGCAGATTGGTGTGCGACAACACGATCGGCCTGGTCGTGACCGAAACAGCGCGCTTCACCAGGTCATAGGTGCCGTGTGCCACATCAACCACGATGCCAAGCCGATTACAGCGCCGGATCACCTCTGCGCCGAAATCGGTCAGGCCGCCGTGCACCGCTGGTGTGGTCTGGATATCACCCAACTCGTTGACCCGGTAATGCGTCAACTGAAGATGGCGCAGGCTCCACTTGGTATAGGCTTCGTCCACCCGATCGATCTGGCCTTCCAGGTAGTCGGCACCCTCGGCGGCGATGACGACGGAAGGAGAACCGGCCTGCGCGGCACGCATCTCCGCCGCATCGGTAATCACTGCCAGGCCCTGCGTCTGCACAACCTTGTGCAGGCTGGCAAAACGCTTCTGGCCGAGTTCATACAGCGTGACGGTGGTCGGATCGCGGAAAGTGGCAATGCCGCCGACGTTGGCGACAGCCGTGAACTGATTGGTGGTGATCGCGAGGCAGGCGACCTTCATGCCACCCTGGCGCATCGGAGCAGACACCGTTGTAACGTCGGGCGTGGGGCCGGTGACAATGCCCCACTGCGCGTGGCTGTGAATATCCACCGTGGTCGAGGCCGCAATCACCGCCTGCGCCTGCGCTGGATCGGCCGACGCCGCCCGGGTCCCGAGGCAGATCAGCGGACCGGCAGCAGCCAGCACGCCGCGACGCGTGATGCCGCGCCATCCCGGCGGCTCCAGGGTGTGCGCGTCGAGCAATTGGTAGCGTGGCGCATCCCGGCTGTTACGGGCCACCTGCCATCGCCCGGCCAATCGCAGCGCGCCGCTCTGCATCGCCACGGGTGAAGCGGCCTGGACTTCGACCATGGCCACCGGATCGCCTGGCACGCAGCCGGCGCAACAGGGTGCGTCCGCCACCAACAGGAACCGGGTCGCGCGGGACGATGGATGGAACGCGACGGGGAAACCGTGCAGCTCGATCGTTTCCCCATCCGCGGCGTCGGCGCGCTTGCTGCCGAGCTCGTGCCAGCCGATCTGCATGTTCGTCTCCTGGCGATCTCTAACGCAGGCTACGACAGGCGAAACAACGCGAGCATTCCTTGTCGGATCGCTCGCCATGTTGCCGCCCGCTTGTGCCCACGATGATCGGCGCGACGAACCCGGGCGGTTGACGAACGATATAACATTGGCGGAGGCAGCGCCATGCGGACATCGAGTCAGAAGACGCCTGCGGTCTGACAGGTCCGGCCATCCTATGGGCGGGGGGGCGATCCGGGATCGGCTGCTGGGCGCGGAGCCCCTTGCTGCACCGCACAATCCGCCGCATTATGAATAGGCTACAATAGTCCCGCTTGCGTGCCGCCACCGCCGTGCATACGCGCCGCCCACTATTCGTCGCCGCCTGCTCACTTCTCTCCCATGATTGAAAACCCGGACCCATGCCCCTCCACGTCGCGCTGACCCATCGCACGAGCTATCGCTATGACAGGCTGGTATCGCTTGGGCCGCAGACCATCCGGCTGCGCCCGGCGCCGCATGCCCGCACGCCCGTCCTGTCCTACGCGCTGAAAATCGAGCCGCAGCCGCATTTCCTGAATTGGCAGCAGGACCCGCAGGGCAACCACCTGGCCCGCGTCGTGTTCCCGGAGCGGGTGTCGCATTTCGACGTCACCGTGGACCTCGTTGCCGACATGGCGACGATCAACCCGTTCGACTTCTTCCTGGAGCCTGAAGCCGAACTCTGGCCCTTCACCTATGATCCGGTGCTGGAGCAAGAGCTGGCGCCGTTCCGCAAGATGGCCCCGGTCGGGCCACGGATGCGGTCCCTGCTGGATGGCGTGCTGCGCGGCGAGCAACGCACCGTGGACATGCTGGTGGCGCTGAACCGCCGGGTGCAAAGGCACATCGCCTATATCGTGCGGCTGGAGCCCGGCGTCTGGACGCCGGAGGAGACGCTGGATAAGGCGCAAGGCTCCTGCCGGGATTCCGCCTGGGTGCTGGTGCAGGCGCTGCGCAACCTGGGCTACGCCGCGCGGTTCGTCTCCGGCTACCTGATCCAGCTCGTCGCCGACGTGAAGCCGCTGGAAGGGCCAGAGGGCCCGACCTCTGACTTCACCGACCTGCACGCCTGGGCCGAGGTCTATCTGCCCGGCGCCGGCTGGGTCGGCCTGGATGCCACCTCCGGCCTGCTGACCGGCGAGGGCCACATCCCACTCGCCGCCAGCCCCGATCCGGTGTCGGCCGCGCCGATCACCGGCCTGGTGGAACAATGCGAGACGACGTTCGAATTCGCCATGCACGTGACCCGGGTGCGCGAGACTCCCCGGGTCACCAAGCCATACACGCCGGCGCAATGGCAGGACATCCTGGCGACCGGTGCGCGCGTGGACCGGGCGCTGGGTGAATCCGACATCCGCCTGACCATGGGCGGCGAGCCGACCTTCGTCTCCGCCACCGACATCGATGCACCCGAGTGGAACATCGACGCGTTGGGCCCTACCAAGCAGACCTACGCGGAAAAGCTGGTGCGCCGGCTGATGGCGCGCTGGGCGCCAGGCGCCGCGTTGCAGCATGTGTTCGGCAAGCAGTATCCGGGCGAGCAATTGCCGCGCTGGGGCCTGACCGCGCATTGGCGTCCCGACGGTGAGCCGGTGTGGCGCGACCAGTCCCTGCTGGCCGCCTTCGACGAGACCGGATCCGCCGGCCCCGACGATGCGGCGCATTTCGCGGCATCGCTGGCCGAGCGGCTGCAGGTCGATCCGTCGCTGGTGCATCCGGCCCATGAGGACGTCCACTATTACCTTTGGCGCGAGCGCCGCCTGCCGGCCAACGTCATCGCCGAGGACGCGAAACTGCACGACGAGCAGGAGCGCGCACGGCTGACCCGGGTGTTCGACCAGGGGCTGGCATCGCCGGTCGGCAGTGTGCTGCCGGTGCGCCGCGCGGTGCGTAACGGCGTGCGCATCTGGCAGGGCGGCAAGTGGATCTTCCGCAGCGGCGTGCTGTTCCTGATCCCCGGTGATTCGCCGATTGGACTGCGCCTGCCGCTCGACAGCCTGCCCTGGGCCGACCCGGACGAGATCGAGCCGGACATCGAACCGGATCCTTTCGCTCTGCATCCGCCCCTGCCGCCCCGCCAGGCGTTCCGCCCGCAACCACCCGCCGAGGGCATGGCAGCCGGCCCCGAAGGTTTTCGTCCGATGGCGCAGGACGCGCCGGTGATCGGCCGTGGCGAGCCGGATCTGGTGCGAACCGCGCTCTGCGTCGAACCGCGCAACGGGATGATCCATGTGTTCCTGCCGCCTCTGACGGCGGCCGAGGACTGGCTGGCGCTGATCGCCGCGGTCGAAGACACCGCCGTGGAGACCGGCCGCAAGGTGGTGCTGGAAGGCTATCTGCCGCCGCACGATCCGCGCCTGGAGCATTTCTCCGTCACCCCCGACCCGGGCGTGATCGAGGTCAACATCCACCCGGCGCATAACTGGTCCGAGTTGGTGCAGCGGAGCGAGGAACTCTACGAGGAAGCCCGCCAGGTCGGACTGGCGACGGAAAAGTTCATGCTGGACGGCCGCCATGTCGGCACCGGCGGCGGTAACCACGTGGTGATGGGCGCGGCGCAGCCGGCGGATTCACCGTTCCTGCGTCGGCCCGACCTGTTGAAGTCTCTGCTTGGGTTCTGGCACAACCACCCCAGCCTTTCCTATCTGTTCAGCGGGCTGTTCATTGGACCGAGCAGTCAGCATCCTCGGATCGATGAGGCACGGCAGGATAGTCTGGCGGAACTGGAGATCGCTTTTTCGCAGATCTCGCCCGGCCACCAGACGTCGCCTTGGGTGGTGGACCGGTTGTTCCGCAACATCCTCGCGGACATGACTGGCAATACCCACCGCACCGAGTTCTGCATCGACAAGCTGTACACGCCGGAGGGCGGGTCGGGGCGGCTCGGCCTGGTGGAGTTCCGCGCTCTGGAGATGCCGCCGCACGCGCAGATGGCGGCGGCGCAGATACTGCTGATGCGCGCGGCGCTGGCGGCCTTCTGGGAGGTGCCGTATGAGCGGCGGGTGATTCACTGGGGCACGCGCGTGCACGACGATTTCATGCTGCCGCATTTCGTGGCGCAGGATTTCGACGATGTGCTGGACGAATTGCGGGGGTTGGGGTTCGCGCTGGACCGCGGCTGGTTCGATCCGCATTTCGAATTCCGTTTCCCGCGGATCGGCGAGATTTCGTTGCGCGGCGCTACGCTGGAGTTGCGGCACGCACTGGAGCCGTGGCACGTGCTGGGTGAGGAAGCGGCGCTCGGTGGCACGGCGCGCTATGTGGACAGTTCGGTGGAGCGGGTGCAGGCGCGGGTGGATGGCTGGGTGGACGAACGCTACGTGCTGGCCTGCAACGGCCGCGCGGTGCCGCTGACCAAGACTGACCGCGAGGGCGAGTACGTTGGCGGCGTGCGCTTCAAGGCATGGAACCCACCGTCGTCGCTGCATCCGACGATCTCGCCGGAGACGCCGCTGATCTTCGATATCTACGATCGCTGGACCGGGCGTTCTCTGGGCGGACTGACGCATCACGTGGCGCACCCGGGTGGGCGGAACTATGAACGCTTCCCAGTGAACGCGAACGAGGCGGAAGCACGCCGCAAGGCACGCTTCTTCCCGATCGGCCACACGCCCGGACCGATGGCTGAGCCCGTAGTGGCGCGGTCGCGCGAGCATCCACGCACGCTGGATTTGCGCCGGGCGGGGTGACGGTAATACCAGGCGCCTTGAAGGTTGCCTTACCGGCACGGGCCGCCCCTTTCGTCATGGCCGGGCTTGACCCGGCCATCTATCGCGGCAGCGCGGCTGCATAGATGGCCGGGTCAAGCCCGGCCATGACGGTTGGGGCGGCCGGTGTGACCACTTCGAGTGTCATACCAGGCGCCGAAAGACTGACACACGGACGGCACCGTCCTCGTCATGCCGACGCAGGTCGGCATCCACGACTTTTCTCGTGCGGTGCGCTGCAAAGTCGTGGATGGCGGGCCTCCGCCCGCCATGACGGTTGGCGCGGCCGGTGCAACGCATCGAGAGTCACTGTTTACGGCGCCTGATATCAGTCTTTCGGGCGGTTGGTATACGATGGGACGCGCCCGATGCGCCTTCCCCGAAGGCTGGCCTCACAACCACTGCGTATTGCCCGACGTGGCTGGATTATCGGGATCTCGCTACCATTTGTAGACCTTTTGCAACGTTCCGCCCATGAGCGCCGCCTTGTCGCTCTCGGACAGCCGTTTGGTGTCGCGGAACGGCGCGACGCCCTGCTCATAAGTCAGCATGCCGATCGCCCGCGTCCAGTCGGTGCCCCACATGCAGCGATCGAGCCCGAACGCATCGATGATCCGCAGGACCGGATCCCAGATGTCGTCGTACGGGAATGGTTGGTGCGACATCGTGCAGGCCCCGCTGATCTTCACCCGGACGTTGTCGTATTGGGCCAGGGCAAGCAGCTTCGGCAGATCGGCCCAGACATCGGCGGGGACCGGCGGGCGTGCGGGCTGCAGCAGACCGAGATGGTCGATCACGATAACGGTGTTGGGATGTCGCTGGATGTGCGGCAAACCTTTGTCCAGGATTCCCCAGCAGAGCAAGTTGACCGGCAGACCGTATTTCGCGGCGGCGGCGAAAGCACGGTGCAGGCCGGGATGGTCGGCGTCCATCGGCAGGCCGTCACGCATGCGGATGCGAATGCCACGCGCGCCGTCCGTCGCCGCCCATTTCGCCACCACATCGTCAATCGCCGGATCGGTCGCGTCGACCGGCGTCACGACCCGGAATTTGTCTGGATAGGTGTTGTAAACCTCGAGCGCATAACTCGGATCGTACTCGTAGGCGCTGAACGACGACACCATGATCGCGCCGTCGACGCCGACACTGTCCATGGCGGCGACCATTTCCTCACCCGTGGCGGAGTCCAGTCCATGCGAGGGACTGGCCCAGGGCCGTCCGGGATGATTTCGGTCGAAGGGATGGACCTGAACGTCGATGACTGGCATGGCCTTCCTCCTGTCTGTTCGATCCATTGTCCGATGCCGCGACGGAATTGCCCAGAGCGACAGACCGGACGCGGACGGCGAACATCTGGAGGGGGATGCCATGAACGCCGAAACCACACGCATCTTCGTGGGCGCGGGCGCCGCCCCCTCGCGGAACGGCACCGCATGCGTTGCCGGCCTGTTCCGCCGCACCGTCGGTGACGGTGCCTGGGAGGCATTGGACAACGGCCTTCCCGCGGGCGCGGAAGTTCACGCCATCCTTGCGCGACCGGACGATCCGGACGTGATCTTCGCCGGCACGGCGGACGGGCCGTACCGAAGCACGGATGGCGGTGATCACTGGCACAAGCTGGACTTTCCCGAACCGAACGTCATGATCTGGTCGCTGACCACTCATCCCACGCGGCCGAACGTGATGTACGCGGGGGCGGCGCCGATTGCGCTCTATCGCAGCCTCGATGGCGGCGACACATGGCATCGGTTGCGTAGCGCCATCTCACCAGCTCATTGCGAGCGCGCGGGCTTCGACAGCCGTGTCCTGCGCATCACCGTCGATCCGAACCGGCCGGACGATGTCTATGCGGCGCTGGAAGTCAGCGGTGTGATCCGCAGCGCCGACGGCGGTGAGACCTGGTCTGACATGTCTGCTCCGCTGATCCAATTCGCGGGGCAGCCGCGCTATCAAAGCAATGTCGGTGGCCGTCACTGCGGGTTATGCGAGGGGATGCTCGACTCGCATGCCACCGCTATCTCCCCCGCCGCGTCCGGCACCGTCTTTCTGGGCTTGCGCATGGGCCTGTTCCGCAGTGACGATCGCGGAACGACCTGGCACGACACCGAGATCGGCCGCTTCTCTCCGCTGACCTATTGCCATGACGTGGTCGTTTCGACGCACGATCCCCACGTGCTGTATACGTGTTTGTCCCCGGCCGCGTTCAGCACCGACGGCTCACTGTACCGCAGTCACGATCTGGGCGCGACATGGCGGCGCATCGATCACGGGGTCAAGGCGGAGTCGACGCTGATGGCGGTGAGCGAGCATCCGTCCGACCCCGCGCGGCTCTGTTGCGTCACCCGTGGCGGGCAGGTGTTTGGGAGTGAGAACGGCGGGGAGTCGTGGCGCGAGTATCGTCTGCCGGACGGGGTCGAGGACGTCTACGCGGTCGCCTGTGCCTGAGACCCCGGTCAGCGGTGTCACCTTGGTGGCGACACGATGTACTTCAGACCCGACCGACAATGATCTTCAACACGGTGTGCCATGTCGCCACCGATCCCGCCAGATCCGAAACCCGGGACCGGGCGCCGGCGGCGCGGCTATAGGACGAAACCCACGCCATCGCGTCCAGTGGACACGCAGGTTTCCTGGCGGCGGCCGAGTCGTTTATTGTGCGGGCACCAGCAAAGAAATCCAGGACAACGACATGGACAAACCGATTCGGCCGCTGCGCAGCTTGCTGTTCGCGCCGGGCAATCATGCGCGCCGCGTCGAAAAGGCGCTGACACTCGATGCCGACGCGGTGATCCTCGATCTCGAAGATGCCGTCGCGATCGCCGAGAAAACCGCAACCCGCGCGATGGTAGCGGCTGCGCTGGAACGTCCCCGGCAGGGGCTGCTGTATGTCCGGATCAATGCCGTTGACACCGAGTTCTGCTACGGTGACCTCGTGGCGATCGTGCAGCCTGGGCTGGACGGAATCATTCTCCCGAAGGTCGAAAGCGCCGCCGGGGTCGCGACGATCGATTGGCTGCTGGCTCAGTTGGAACGTGACCGGGGACTGCCCCTTGGTGACATCGATCTGATCCCGATCATCGAGACCGCGCGCGGTGTCCAACAGATCGATGCGATCCTCGCGGCGGGCACACGCATCCGGCGCGTTGCCTTCGGTGCCGGCGACTTCACGCTAGACGTGAACATGACCTGGAGCCGGAGCGAAACCGAACTTGCCCACGCCCGCGCGGTGATCGTCACTGCGTCACGCGCGAGCGGAATCGATGCGCCGCTGGACACGGTCTGGGTTGATCTGACCGACCCGGAGGGTTTGGAAGCTTCGGCCGGCACAGCATTGGGGTACGGCTTCCAAGGCAAGATGTGCATCCATCCGGATCAGATCGCAGTCGTGAACCGGGTATTCACGCCGAGCGATGCCGAGGTTGCGTTTGCGGAGCGCGTCACCGCCGCGTTCAGCAAAGCCGAAGCCGAGGGTAGCGCCGCCATCCAGCTCGACGGCAAGTTCATCGACTACCCCATCGTCTATCGCGCACAGCGGGTCTTGCAGAAAGTCGCAGCGATACGCGCACGGGAGGGCCGATGATGTCTGGCAAAACGGCTGGTCCGCTCGACGGGGTCAAGGTACTCGACCTGTGCAGCTATCTCGCCGGCCCGTATGGCTGCACGCTGCTGGCCGACTTCGGCGCTGACGTGATCAAGATCGAATCCCCTCAAGGCGACATGCTGCGGCAGTTTCCGTCCAGCCTCGACGGTGAGAGCAGGTTCTTCCTTGGTACCAATCGCGGGAAGCGCGCACTGACGCTTGACCTGAAACAGCCGGAGGGGTTGGCCGTCTTGCACCGCATGGTGGCAAGTGCCGATGTGTTGGTCGAGAATTTTCGCCCTTCGGTGCCAGCGCGGCTCGGGATCGACTATCTACGGCTGCGAGCCATCAACCCACGCCTCATCTACGCCGGCCTGACGGGGTACGGCGACGCGGGGCCGCTCAGCGAGAAGGGCGGCTTCGACCAGGTCCTGCAGTGCCTGAGCGGCATGGCGGTATTCCAGGGCGGCGGCACCGACAAGCCGCAACTGGTGCTTGGCTCCGTACTCGACTACTTCACCTCGGCGTTGCTCGCGTATGGCGTCGCCGCGGCGCTGTTTCAGCGCGAGCGTAGCGGTACCGGACAATATCTCAGCCTCTCGCTGTTGCGTAGCGCCCTGACGATCCAGGCCGGCCGCTTTGTGTGGGCCGAGAGCGAGGGCCGCGACGTCGCACGCGATTCCGGCACCGGTGGGCTGACCGGTATCCATCCGACGAAGCGCGGCGCTCTCTATATCTCGGTCCACTCCAATCATTTCTTCGCCGCATTATGCGAGCTGATCGGACGTCCGGAGCTGGCGAACGACCCTCGTTGCGCGACGATGCGCAGCCGCGCCGAACATGCCGCCGAATTGGTGCCGGAAGTGCGCGCCGCTCTTGCCGGACGCACCGCGCTCGAATGGGAGGAGATTTTCGGCGAACAGGTGCCCTGCGCGGCGGTCCGGCCGATCGAGGACATGTTCGACCATCCGCAGGTTCTCGCCGAGGATCTGGTGACGACACTCGATCACAAGGTAGTCGGCCACTATCGCACGATGACGAAGCCAGTCGCGTTTTCGGACACGCCCGGACCGGCGCCGACCGCCGCGCCTGCATTCGGCCAACACAGCGACGAGGTTCTCTCGGCGCATGGCTACTCGGCCGGGGAGATTGCCGCGTTGCGCGAGCGCGGCGTCGTCCGCTAAGGGTCCGTTCGGGAACGACCGAATCAATTGGGGCGGGTCACAGCTCTCTGTGTCATGGCCTGGCTTGGCCCGGCCATGACACAGGGCTTTGCGGCACGGCTGGTTGAAGCAGTTATCTCCCTCCGGCCCCCAAGCGCGATCTACGTTCGATGGAGGTTGGCGCGGAGCGCTTCAGGAACCGGGCCTTGAACTGCTGACCAAGAGTTCGCTACCGGCGGGCGGCTTCCATAATCTTGATGGCGGCGGCGGCGGCGCCGAAGCCATTGTCGATGTTCACGGCCATGACGCCTGGCGCACAGCTTGAGAGCGCCGAGTGCAGCGCCACAACACCGCCTGCAGCCACGCCGTAACCGACCGATGTCGGCAGCGCGATTACGGGGGCGGACACCAGGCCCGCGACGACGCTGAACAGGGCGCCTTCCATGCCAGCCGCCACGATCAGTACGCGTGCCTCACGCAGCCGTCCAAGTTGCTCATTGAGGCGCCAGAGCCCGGCCACACCGACATCCGCGATCAGCGGCGCCGTGTGTCCATGGAAGGCGAGTGTCCGTGCGGCCTCTCGAGCGGGGCCAAGGTCCGCCGTGCCGGCGGCGACGACCAGGGCGCCCTCGATCGGCTTTCCGGATGGCAGCCCGCCCAGGATCGCCGTGCGGGACAGCCGGTCGAAATCGAGTTTCTCCCGCAGCGCCCCGGGCAGAGCGTCGTATTGCTCTAGGGCGAGCCGCGTCAGCAGCAAGCGGGCGCTACGCGCCGCGGCTTCGCCGAGGATCGCCGCGATCTGGGCCGGCGTCTTTGGTTCGCACAGCACCGCCTCGGCGACGCCGGTGCGTGCCTCACGCTGCCAGTCGAGGTTGAAGTCGCTCACGCTCGGTCGTGCAGGAAGGCGGCGCCGCGACGATAGTGGCGGAACCCCAGGAAGCGGCGATCCGCGGACTGGCACAGCTCGCTGGCGATTCGCCGCATCGCCTCGTCCGGTTCCGGCGCCTCGACGACGATGCCCTTATGGGTGACACGGCAGCGAAGATCCGTCCCCAGCGCGACGTGGGGGGTGAGCGCGCGCTCCATGCGCGCGACGAACGCAAGGTCCTCGGCGCTGATCGCGATGCCGGTCTCTACGCGGCTGGACAGGCAGGGCTGGGCGGGCAGCTCGGCAATATCCGCAAGTTCGAATTCTCGCGCGAGGGCGCGCACGGCTGCCTTGGTCATGCCGGCCTCGACGAATGGGTGGCGCACGCGGTGCTCTGCCGCGGCGATCAGGCCGGGGCGGTAATCTCCGAGATCGTCCAGATTGGCGCCGGACGCGATTGGTCCCTCGGTCACATGGGCGATACGTGCATAGAGATTGGACTTGCAGAAATAGCAGCGGTTGACCGGGTTCGCGCGGTAGTCGGGATCCGCGAACTCACCCGCGTCCACCTCCGTAAGCTGCCAGCGGAAGCGGGAGGCGTGCTCCCGCACGCGCGCCGTAGCCTCTTCCGGAACGGCAGGGGAGAGTGCATGGACGATGCGCAGGCCCGATACGCCGGCGCGGTGCGCGGCATGCGCAAGCGTCATGCTGTCCACCCCGCCGCTGACGGCGATTGCGAGGCCCGGCAGGTCCGCCAGGATGGAAGCCAGCGTCATCATGGTTCCTCCGCCTCGCGCTTGGCGGCGCGCTCCTCAGCCGCGCGCTTGGCAGCGCGACGCGCCGCGAGGCCCGCGAGTCCGGCCAGGTCGTCGCTCTCCGCCTTGCAACTTGGCCCCGCGGGCCGCGCTACCGTTTTCACGCGCAGCGAGCCTGCCTCCGACAGCACGCGGGGTAGTATAGCGCGCCGCGTCACCTGCCAGCGCAGGCCGATGGTCGAAGTCTCCGTGAAGCAGGCCTCCGTCACCGGTTCGCGGTGCCCGGGTTCAACGAGCAAGCGGAAGGTGTGCACTGGCCGAGCCTTCTTGCCGATGGCCGGGACGAGAACGAGGTCCCTGACGCCAGGGACGTCTCGTAGCCGGTCAGCCGCGACACCGATTTCCTCCGCGGTCATGTCGTCGATCTCGAAGCAGAGTTCCAGGATGTCTTCTTCGTCCGGTCTCGGCGCCACGCCGGCGTCCGCAAACACCACTGCGCGCAGGATGTTGGGCTGACCCGGAAGCTCGCGCGTGCCGGCGCCGGTGCCCGTGGCTTGCAAACGCCCGGCCACCCGGGCCTGCGGCGCAGCAACAAGATGGCGGAGGATGGCGGCGCCTGTCGGGGTGACGCGCTCCCCGCCGATGCCGTCGTCACGCCAGGCGAAGCCCTCCAGCAGCAATGCCGTGGCGGGGGCCGGCACGGGCAGCAGGCCGTGACGCGTGCGGACCAGACCATCCCCGCGTGGCAGGGCGGACACACTCCAGCGAGCGCCCTCCAGCGCCGCGGCGATGCTGCCGGCGGCAGTCACGTCCATCAGCGAATCCCAGTCGCCGATTTCGTGGAACTGCACTTCGTCCACCGGCACGTGGTGGATCGCCGCCTCGGCCGTCGCCAGGTGGCGCAGGATAGCGGTGGCATGGGCAGCCGTGCCCTGGCTGAGCGGTGCCGCCTCGATCCGCGCCACCATGTCGCGGAAGCCGGCATGCGCATCGTGGCCATGCGCATCGTGGTCATGCGCGTGGCGATCATGGCGGGGCCGCGCGCCGGCGGGCGGCGCAAGCCGGAAACGCAGGCAGTGCAGGCCGCCGCTGGTGCCTGGCTCGAACACCGGAGTGCCGGTGCCGGGCGGCAGCACGGCGGCCGCATCCGCCAGAACGCGGGCCCGAAAGTCCGGCATGGCATCGACCAGGGCGGCGGCGAACATGTCCCCCGCCACGCCACCCACCGCGTCGAGCCTGATCGCGAGGCTCATCCGCCGGCAAACACGGGTACGACGTAGGGCCCTTCGGGAATGAAGGCCACGTCCGCGTCGTTGTGGCGGGTGATCGCCGCCCGCAGCGCGTCGTCGATATTCCGGGTGAGGGTGACGCCGGTGATACGCTGCTCTTCGTCGTCCAGCCCGGTGGTGTAGAGTTCGATCCGGCCGACGCGCATCGCCTTCATCTGCATCTCGGTCTGCCACTCGTCGATCTCGGCGAGCGACTTAGCGGTCAGCGTTGCGAGGAAGCGTTCCGGGCCCATGGCGACCAGTTGCGCCTGCGCATCGCGGAACTCCGGTGAGCCGAACCCCTCGGAACACGAGGAGGCGATGATCAGCGTGCCGCCGGGCTCCAGGATGTCGAGCGGGGTCACCATGCCCTTGACCGTCTGGTAGTAGGTCTTGTCCAGCGGGTAGCCGGCGGAGGAGGTGACGATCGTCTTGTAGCGGCGGCCCATGCCGATCTTGCAGGAAGCCGTGACGAAATCGACAGCCGCCATGTGGCTTTCGATGATGCCGCCGAACGTCACGTGCACCAGGTCGCGGTCCTCATCGATGATGGTGTTGAGCGCGTAGCAATCACCCAGGCGGCGCACGATCTCGAGCTGCTCCTCGTGCAGCGGGTTGCCGACGAGGTTGCACTGCACCGCCAGCGGGTCCTCCATGAAGCGGGCGGAGTGGAAGGTGCGGATCGTCGCGTGATGCGCAACGCCGGGGGCGATGACCTTGCGGCCGCCGGACCAGCCGGCCATGAAATGCGGCTCGACCAGCCCGGTCGCGATCCGCAACTCTGCCTCCACAAAGCGGCGGTCGATGCCGATCGGTGTGCCGCGCGTCGCGGTGCGTCCGAGATCGACATGCATCGCGTCGTCGCGGGCGAAATGGTTCTCCACGCGCACGTTCGCCAACACCCACGGATCGCCCACCAGCTCTGCGAGTTCCTCGCCTTCGTTCGGACGGTGGAGGCCGGTGGCGACGAGCACCGTGATGGCGCTGAGCGGGATGCCTGCGGCAACCATCGTCTCGATCATCGGGCGCAAGAATAATCGGTTCGGCACCGGCCGCGTGATGTCGCAGATGAGGATGCAGGTACTGTTCTTGCCGCGGGCAAGCTCGGAGAGCGGG
>DATHNI010000039.1:0-2964 GCA_035486135.1 Acetobacteraceae bacterium | reverse complement strand
GGCAGTTCCGGCAGCGTGACGATGGAATCCTTCACCGGCGTGCCATCCGGGAACCCGCCATAGGGCTGGAACACATCCGGATAGCTCTCGTTGCCGCCCAGCCCGAGCCCCGCGGCGATCGCCAGCGACATCTGGTGCCCGCCGTGCGGGACGCAGCGCTTCCAGCTCCAGCCTGCGTCCTTCAGCATCTGCAAGGTCCGCTGGTATTCGCACAACCCGTAGGACAGAGCGCAGTCGAACTGCAGCCAGTCACGATCGGGCCGCATCCCGCCGTAGCGGATCAGGTTGCGCGCATCCTGGTGGCTGAACAGGTTTTCCCCTGTTGCCATCGGGCCCGGATAGAACTCGGCCAGCGCGGCCTGCAACTGGTAATCGAGCGGGTCGCCGGCTTCCTCGTACCAGAACAGGTCGTAGTCACGCAGCATCTTCGCATAGGCGATCGCGGTTTGCAGGTCGAAGCGGCCATTCGCGTCCACCGCCAGCCGCGCCTTGCCGCCAAGTTCCGCCAGTACGGCCTCGATCCGCCGGCGATCGATATCGATCGGATCGCCGCCGATCTTCATCTTCACCACGGTGTAGCCGCGATCGAGATAGGACCGCATCTCCGCGCACAGCGCCGCGTCATCCTTGCCGGGATAGTAGTAGCCGCCCGCGGCATAGACGAAGACGCGCGGATCGGCGGCGATGCCGTGCCGTTCGGCCAGCAGCCGGAAGAGCGGCTTGCCGGCGATCTTCGCCACCACGTCCCACACCGCCATGTCGATCGTGCCGACCGCGACCGAGCGGTCGCCATGCCCGCCCGGTTTTTCGTTGCGCATCATGCAGGCCCAGACGCTGTCCGGATCGAAGTTTTCCCCCGTCGCATCCAGCAGCGTCGCGGGGTCGGCCTCCATGATGCGAGGGGCGAAGCGCTCGCGGATCAGGCCGCCCTGGCCGTAGCGGCCGTTGGAATTGAAGCCGTAGCCAACCACGCGCCGCCCGTCGCGCTCCACGTTGGTCACCACCGCGACCAGGCTGGAGGTCATCTTGGAAAAGTCGATATAGGCGTTGCGTATCGGCGAGCTGATCGGCTTGGTGATTTCTCGCACATCGACAATGCGCAGTGGCATGGCGGTTCCTTTCGCGGTTCGGCCGCCGGGGTTTCAGCGCAGTTCCGCTCCAGGCGCAACCGCCCGCGCTTGCCGGCGGCGGTTCATCGGCGCCAGCCGTCCGGCGCCTTGCGAGTTTTCATTGCCAATAAACTTCAGACTGGTACATGCTCCACCCCGGAATGTCTGTTGGTCGGGAGGGATTTGATCATGGGAATGCAAGTGGTGAACGGCGCGCAGCTCATGTGCACCATGGGGATGGCGCCGTCAGCGTTCGTCGTGCTGCCGAAAAACTGCGTGATGGATAACAGCGTGCCGGCGGCGAACATCATGGACAACATTCCCATGACGAACATCATGCCGTTCGGCATGTGCATCAGCCCCGCCAACCCACAGGTTGCCGCGGCGACGGCGGCAGCCCTGGGCGTGCTCACGCCGCAGCCCTGCATCCCGGTGACGGCGGCGCCGTGGGCCCCGGGCGCGCCGACAGTGATGATCGCCAACATGCCGGCGTTGGATAACACATCGAAATGCATGTGCAACTGGACCGGCGTCATCAGCGTCGTCATGCCGGGCCAGGTGAACACGATGATCCCCTGACCGGGGCGCGAGATTTCGGAACGCGCGCCCTCGCGCTGCGAGGGCCGATCGAGCCGCAAGGGTCCGCATTCGAGGCGCCGCGCGTTCGTCTGGCTTGGAGTCGGTTGCTTCAGCGGCCCGATCGCGCATATCGCTGGGGACGCGCAGCGGACCAAGATTGTAGCAGGGAGGTGCGAGTTTCTGCGATTCGGCCCCCGTCAACGGTCAGCCTTCATCGAGATCCGCATCGATCGCGATCGCTGCCGCCCTCAGGGGAGGCAGATAGTTTTGCACGACGTTCCAGATTACCGTGTCGGAAATCCGGTGGTACTCATGCCGTAACACGTTGCCGATCCCCATGACCTGCGGCCAGGGAATCTGCGGCTGGGTCGCTTGCAGTTCAGGCGGTATGCGCCGTGCGGCTTCAGAAATGATTTCAATGCCACGCTGGATGCCGTGGCGCAGCAACCACTCGGCGGCAAAGTCGTCCAAAGTCTTGCCCTGTGTGGCGCCCTCGATGCCGTCGATCGCCTCAATGATTGCTCGGATCGCAGGGCGAACCAGCCGTTCCATCAGAAGATGCGTTCGGCAGATGCCTCGATCCGTCCCCGCAGCAGAGGGTCCAGGCTATCCCGAGTCGTCAGGTCTACGGGGACGCCGAGGCGATGTTCCAGCAGTTGCTTGATGCCGACCAATTCAATGAGGGAGAAATTCCCGCCACGGTCATAGTCGATGAAAAGATCAAGGTCGCTGTTGCTGGCTGCGTCATCGCGCGCCGTCGAACCGAACAGGTACAACGCTGTTGCTCCAAGCGCCTTCACGGCCTCGGCTTGGCTCTTCAGGGCGGCGACGGCGTAATCCTTTCGCATATTCCCATCCTAGGGCTGAACGACAATTATTCAAAGGAGCGGAGATCGGCTTGCCTCGCCGCCTGTAACGGCCGTCCGTCCATGCCAACGTCCGGCAGGTGGAGATGGCGCAGGATGGTCGGCGCCAGATCGACGATGTGGGCCACCGCGTCGCGCGCCGTGCCGCCCGGGAAGCCGGGCCCTTCGACCAGCAGCACCGGCGATTGCTCGTACCGCGCCAGCCCGCCGTGCTGGCCGCAGCCGACCCGGACCGGCTTGTCCCAGCGCGGCACCGCCGCCAACGAGCGTCCCGGCACGCCGTACTCGTTCGGCGCATCGTCCGCCCGCAGCGACACCGCGAAGGCCAGCGCGTGATGCGGCGCCTGGCCGATCGTTCCCAACTCGGCGGTCGGCACCACCGTGCCCGCCCACGACCGCGTGCGCAGAAA
>DATHNI010000038.1:0-13525 GCA_035486135.1 Acetobacteraceae bacterium | reverse complement strand
ATCATGGCCTGGTTCATGGACACGTATTCGATGTACCAGGGCCGCACGGTGACCGAGATCGTCACTGGCAAACCCGTGGCGTCCGGCGGCACCGAGGGCCGGCGTGAGGCCACCGGCCGCGGCGTCGCCTACCTGGCCAATCGGGCCCTGGAGAGGCTCGGCATCCCGGCCGCCGGCGCCACCGCCATCGTGCAGGGGTTCGGCAATGTCGGCAGCTACGCCGCGCAGACCCTGCACGAGCGCGGCCTGACATTGCTCGGCGTGTCGGATCACACAGCGTGCTACTACGATCCGCGCGGCCTCGACGTGCCGGGGCTGCTGCGCCACACCGCGCAGTACGGCGTGCTGGCCGGCTTCTCCAACGAGTTGTCGTTCGATCCGCGCGAACTGCTGGCGCAAAAATGCGACGTGCTGGTGCCCGCGGCGATGGAGCGGGTGATCGACGCCGACCTCGCCGGCCGCTTGCAGTGCCGTGTGCTGGCCGAGGGCGCCAACGGGCCGACCATGCCGGAAGCCGATCTCGTGCTGGACCAGCGGCGCGGCGAGGTCTTCGTCATCCCCGACATCCTGTGCAATGCCGGCGGTGTGGTGGTCAGCTATTTCGAGTGGGTGCAGGACCTCCAGCAGTTCTTCTGGGACGAGGCCGAGGTGATGACCAAGCTCTACCACGTGCTGGACCGGGCGTTCGCGCAAGTGATGGCGCGGGCGGAGCAGGACAAGGTGGCGCACCGGACGGCGGCGATGGCGATCGGCGTGGCAAAGGTGCGTGCCGCGAAGAACACGCGGGGGTTGTTCCCCTGAAATTATTTCCCGCACCTGTGAACTGGCTCACAGCTTCCGGGCCGGGGAGGTGCGACAAACGGGATGTCAGACGGCGCAGCCCCAACACCCGCGCTGGCTGGCTGGGTCTCCATGGCCCAGGTCAACCCGGACCTTCCTTTGCGGCCCGATCAATTTGGTCGGGCCGCCTTTTTTTGTGTGGCCGCAGGCGGTCTTCCTGAGGGTCCGACCAGTGCATCGCAATTGACATTGAGCGATTGCTCCAACGCCGTTGCCCGGACGGCGGCGGCGTCAGGACAAGGGTTCGGCCTGGCACGGGCCAACGGTGGAGCGCGAGTCACGCCGCACATGCCATTGCGAGGCGAAGGGCGCCTCGCAATGACATGTGCGGCCGTAGCCGTCGTCTCGCGCTTCAATGACTCTTGCTACGAGACACAACCGGGACGGGCAGCACGAAGCGTCTCGGAGTAACCCAGCGCTGGGCTGACAACGACGAAGGACCGGGACTACATGACCTTCGCACCAGGCATGGAACCCGCATGACAACGACCCTCTCCCTCGGCATCGATATCGGCGGCACGTTCACCGACCTGGTGGCGTTCGATCCGGACAGCGGCCGCGCCTTGATCTGGAAGGAAAGCACCACCCCGGACGATCCGGCGCGCGGCGCGGTCGAGGGCACGCGCCACCTGCTGCGGCAGCACGCCATCGATCCATCGCGCATCGGCCGCGTCGTGCACGCCACCACGCTGTTCACCAACGCGCTGATCGAACGCAAGGGCGCGCGCACTGGATTGCTCACCACCGCCGGCTTCCGCGACACGCTGGAGATCGCCCGCGAGCGGAAATACGAGCTCTACGACCTGTTCATCGAAATGCCGCCGCCCCTGGTGCCGCGGCACTGGCGGCGCGAGGTGGCGGAACGGCTGGCGCCCGATGGTTCGGTGGAAATCGCACTCGACGAAGCCGGGGTGCTGCGCGAAGCCGAAGCCCTGGTGGCGGAGGGCGTCGAGAGCCTCGCGATCGTGTTCCTGCACTCTTACGCCAACGCGGTGCATGAGCAGCGCGCCGCGGACCTGCTGGCGCGGCGGTTCCCGCAACTGTCGGTGTCGCTGTCATCCGACATCGCGCCGGAGATCCGCGAATATCCGCGCGCCAGCACCACAGTGGCGAACGCCTATGTGCGCCCGCTGGCGGAGCATTACCTCGACCGCCTGGAAACCGCGCTACGCGACATCGGCGTGGGGGGAAACTTCTTCCTGATGTTGTCGAACGGCGGCCTGACGCATGTCGCGGAAGCCAAGCGCGCCCCGGTGCAGTTGCTGGAGAGCGGACCCGCGGCAGGCGCGCTGGCCGGCGCCTGGTTCGGCCGCAACGCCGGTCTGCCGCGCGTGCTGGCCTTCGACATGGGCGGCACGACGGCCAAGCTCGCGCTGGTGGATGGCGGCGAGCCGCTGGTCGCCTGGGGCTTCGAGGCGGCGCGCGCAAGGCGCTTCCTGCGCGGCTCCGGCCTGCCCATCCAGATCGCCACGATCGAGCTGATCGAGATCGGCGCCGGCGGCGGCTCGATCGCGCGACGCAGCGAGCTGGGCACGCTGAATGTCGGTCCGGACAGTGCCGGCGCCGATCCTGGTCCCGCCTGCTACGCGCGCGGCGGCGACGCACCGACCGTGACGGACGCCGACCTGTTGTTGGGTTACCTGGACGCCGGGTTCTTCCTCGGGGGCGCGATGCGCATCGATGCGGCGCGTGCGGCACAGGCGATGCGCGGGCTGGGCGATGCACTGGGGATCGACAGGCAGCGCGCGGCGTTCGGCGTGCATGACGTAGTGAACGAGAACATGGTCGGCGCGGCACGCGTGGCGATCGCCGAACGAGGCCGCGTGCCGCACGAATACGCGCTGATGGCGACCGGTGGCGCGGCGCCGGTGCATGCGTGGCAGGTGGCACGCAAGCTCGGCATTACCAGGCTGGTCTGTCCGCCCGGCGCGGGTGTCGGCAGCACGATCGGCATGCTGATGGCGCCGGCGCGGGTGGATCGCGTGGCCTCGCTGAACGTGCCACTGGCGGCGGCGGATTGGCAGGAGGTCGCGCGCATCTTCGCTCGCCTGGACGCAGAAGCCGAAGCAGTGATCGCGGATACTGGCGCGGCCTTGTCGCAGGCGTCCGCGCGGCGGCTGGCGGACATGCGGTACGTCGGCCAGGGCTCCGAGATCACCGTGGCATTGCCGGACACGCTGGATGCCGACGCGGTGCGCGCGGCGTTCGAGGCGGCGTATCGCGCGTTGTTCTCCCGCACGCCGCCGGGCGCGGCGATCCAGTTCGTGGCGCTGCGGTTGGCCTTGTCGGCGCCGATGCCGGGCAGCGGCGGCCGATTGGCGCTGACGCCGCGGGGCACGGCGGCACACAAAGGCACACGGCCGGTGTGGTTTCCCGAAGCCGGCGGCTTCGTCGAGACGGCCGTGTATGACCGTTATGCGTTGCATGTCGGAGACACGATCGAGGGTCCGGCGGTGTTCGAGGAGAACGAGAGCACGTTCGTCATTGGCCCCGGCGGCCAAGCCACGATCCTGGAAGACGGCACGATCGACGTGCGGCTGTAAGAAACCCTCTCCCGCGCTGCGGGAGAGGTCGAGATGCGCAAGCATCGAGGGTGAAGGTGATCGGGTCGGCACGCTGCCTTCTTGCTCCGCGATCGCACCGCGATGGGCCGCGTGCCGACCCGATCACCCTCACCCTCGGTGCTTCGCACCATCGACCTCTCCCGCTCCCGCGGGAGAGGTTTAAGAATCTTGCCGACTCGCTTGCATCTGGTGCGAATCCACGTCACACTCCCTTCCAGTGGCAACAACATGAAAGGAGGTGATCCAGTGTCTCATTGCTCCGTGTGGTCTTTCGCCCAGACCTGGATCGCCGGCGCGAACGCGACGGCGTAGCGTTATCCGGTCCGGCGACGGATCGTCACAGCAATGCGAGGGCTCCGGTGGCAACACCGGAGCCTTCGGTATTTTCGGGCCGAACATTCTGTCGCGCATTGGTGATCCTTGGCACGCGCGAATCGCATTGTTGCGGCACCCAGTGTAACGCGGCGACACAACGCCGGAACAAGCACGATACGAAGCCATGTAACAAGGCGCGGCACGGAAACATCGGAAACAAGGAGGCTGCGACATGATCCGGCGACTCGCTTCCCTGTCTATTCTTGCGCTTTGCCTGTTTTCCCTCTCAGCCTGCATCGTGGCACCGGTCGGTCCCGGGCCGCATGGCCCCTGGGTCCCCGGCCATTACAACGGCTGGCGCTGGATGCCGGGACATTGGGCCTGATCGCCTGGGCCCCGATCGCCTGGGCCTAGTGCCGGCCTGACGGTTTGGCGACCGCAGACTGTTTCCGCTATAACACCCCGCCATGCAACGGACGGGGGAAATTCGACAATGCGGCGCGCTCTCCGGTTCGCTGTCGCTGCGCTGGCCATGCTGGCGCTGCCCGCCGCGGCACAGACGCTGAGAGTCGGCGTCAGTTCCGCGGTCACCAGCATCGATCCGCATTATCATAACCTGGCGCCGAACATCTCGTTGTCGAACCAGATCTTCGACCAACTGGTCGAGATGGATGTGCATCAGCGGCCGCAGCCCGGCCTCGCCTCATCGTGGAAACTGATCGCCCCCGACACCTGGGAATTCCACCTGCGCGATACGAAATTCCAGAACGGCAACCCGTTCACCGCGGACGACGTGGTGTTCACATTGGCTCGTGTGCCGAATGTGCCGAACAGTCCGAGCTCGTTCGCGGTGTACACCAAGCCGGTGGTCAGCACCGAAGTGATCGATCCGCACACCATCCGCCTGCACACCAACGGCGTGTTTCCGCTGCTGCCGATCGATTTGACCCTCGTGTCGATCGTGAACCGCGCGGCGGCACAGGGCATGACGACCGAGGATTTCAACACCGGCAAGGCGGCGATCGGCACCGGGCCGTTCCGCTTCGTCGCCTACAAGCCGGGCGATCGCGTCGAACTGGAACGCTACGACGGATACTGGGGCCCCAAGCCCGCCTGGCAACACGTGACGTGGCGTTTCATTCCCAACGATGCCTCCCGCGTTGCCGCACTGCTCGCGGGCGATGTCGATTTCATCGACTTCGTGCCGACGGAGGATTTGCAGAAGCTGCGCTCCGACCCGAAGGTCAAGGTGTGGGAGCAGTTGGGACTGCGGATCATATTTCTGGCGTTGGATCAGTCGAGGGATGGGGGCAGCCCGTTCGTATCCGGGCCGAATGGGGAGAAGCTCGACAAGAATCCGCTGAAGGATCAGCGCGTGCGCGAGGCTCTGTCCATCGCGATCAACCGCCAGGCGATCGTTGATCGGGTGATGGAAGGCGCGGCCGTGCCATCGGGGCAGTTCCTGCCGCCCGGCACGTTCGGCTATGTGCCGGACCTGAAGGCGCCGCCCTATGATCCAGCGCAAGCGAAGAAGCTGCTGGCGGAGGCGGGTTATCCGAACGGCTTTCGTATTGCGCTGCACGGGCCGAACGACCGCTATGTGAACGACGCGCGCATCATCCAGGCGGTCGGCCAGATGTGGCAGCGCATCGGTGTGCAGACCGAGGTCGATCCGCTGCCCTGGACCAGCTACGTGTCGCAAGCCAACAAGCAGGCATTCTCGGCGTTTCTGTTCGGCTGGGGCAGCGGCACCGCCGAGCCGTCGGATCCGCTGATCGCCCAGGTGGCGACGTTCGATCCGGCGAAGGGCTGGGGCGCGTCGAATCGCGGGCGTTATTCGAATCCCGCGCTGGACAAGTTGATCGGCGAGGCGCTGGGCACCGCGGACGACAATGCGCGCGAGAAGATGCTGCAGGACGCGACGCGGATGGCAATGCAGGACGTGGCGATCATCCCGCTGCATATTCAGAAGAACATCTGGGCGACGCGCGCCAGCCTGACCTATGTGCCGACGGTCGGCGAGGGCCTGATGCTGGTCAACGTGAAGGCCGCGCAGTGACAGGGCAAGATTACGATACTCCCCCTCCCCTTGAGGGAGGGGGTCGGGGGGAGGGGTCTCGTGCGGTACGGACCCCTCCCCCCAACCCCCTCCCTCAAGGGGAGGAGGAGTATTCAGGCCTTGGCGCCGCCCCATGACCCCCACCCGTTGCGCCTGGGCGGAAGGCGCCGACGCCGCCATGCAGCACTACCACGACACTGAGTGGGGTGTGCCGCATCACGACGACATCGCGCTGTTCGAATTACTAATATTGGAAGGCGCGCAGGCCGGCCTGTCGTGGCGCACCATCCTGGCGCGGCGCGACGCCTACCGCGCCGCATTCCATGGCTTCGACATCGCCCGCGTCGCTCGCATGCGCGACCCCGCGTTGGAAAAGCTGCTGACCGAATCAGGCATCATTCGCAACCGGCAAAAAGTCTACTCGGCTCGCGGCAATGCGCAGGCGGCACTGCGCGCGGCCGAAGCGCATGGCAGCCTGGATGCGTATCTCTGGTCGTTCGTGGACGGCAAACCAATCGTCAACCGCTGGACGGCGTCCGGCCAGGTCCCCGCCACCACACCGCTATCCGACCGCATGAGCAAGCAGCTTCGCAAGGACGGCTTCAACTTCATCGGCTCGACCATCTGCTATGCATTCATGCAGGCCACCGGTATGGTGGACGATCATCTTGTCAGTTGCTTTCGACACAAGGCACAATGAGGAGCCCCTGAGATGCAGAACACCGAAGAGATCTGGCGCCTGGTGGACGCCAGGCAGACGCCGTTCACCGAGCTGTCGGACCGCGTCTGGGGCATGCCGGAGCTGTGCTACGGCGAGTTCCGCTCCTGCGCGGAACATACGGCGATGCTGGAGCAACAGGGCTTCCGCGTGACGAAGGACGTCGCCGGGATTCCCACCGCGGTGATGGGCGAGGCCGGCGAAGACGGGCCGGTGATCGCCATCCTTGGCGAATACGACGCGCTGCCCGGCCTGTCGCAGGAGGCGGGCGTTACCGAGCCCCGCCCGATCCCCGGCGACGGCTATGGCCATGGCTGCGGCCACAACCTGCTGGGCTCGGCTGCATTGCTGGCGGCCACCGCGGTGAAGGACTACCTCGCGGCGCAGGGCATCAAAGGGCGCGTGCGCTACTACGGCTGTCCCGCCGAGGAAGGTGGCGCGGCGAAGGGGTTCATGGCGCGCGCCGGCGTGTTCTCCGACGTCGATGTGGCGATCACCTGGCACCCGTCGGCATTCGCCGGCGTCTATGAACCCGTGTCGCTGGCCAACACCCGCATCGACTTCTCGTTCACCGGTCGCGCGTCGCACGCCGCCGCCGCGCCGCATCTGGGCCGCAGCGCGCTGGACGCGGTGGAACTGATGAATGTCGGCGTGAACTACATGCGCGAACACATGCCGTCCGATGCGCGCGTTCACTACGCTCTGCTGGATGCCGGCGGCATCGCGCCGAACGTGGTGCAGGCGTTCGCCAAGGTGCGTTACCTGATCCGCGCCCGCAACCTTCCCGAACTGACCCGGCTGATCGAGCGGGTGCGCAAGATCGCTGACGGCGCCGCGCTGATGACGGAAACCAGCGTGAAGACGCAGGTGGTCAGCGCCGTCTCCAACCTGATGGGCAACACGCCGCTGGAGAAGGCGATGCATGACAACCTCCAGCGCCTCGGTCCGCCGCCGTTCGACGAGGCGGATCGCGAATTCGCCAGGAAAATCCAGGCGACGCTGAGCGAGGAGGATATCGAATCCTCGTTCCGCCGCGCCGGCATGCCGATGAGGGACGTACCGCTGTGCGACGAGGTCGTGCCACCCGATGCGAAATCCGCGCCGATGATGGGCTCGACCGATGTGGGCGACGTGAGCTGGGTGGTGCCGACAGTGCAGGCGCGCGGCGCGACCTACGCGATCGGCACGCCGGGCCATTCCTGGCAGCTTACAGCGCAGGGCAAGATGCCGGCCGCGCATAAGGGCATGGTGCATGTGGCGAAGGTGATGGCCGGCACCGCGGTCGATGTGCTGCAGGACGAGGTACTGCTGGCGCGCGCCAAGGCCGATCACCAGGCGCGCACCGCCCGCACGCCCTATGTGTGCCCGCTACCCGCCGACATCGACCCACCCATCAAGATGTCGGCCTGACCTCGGAAACCTCTCCCGCGCTCCGCGCGGGAGAGTCGGCCAAGCATTAACCTCTCCCGCTACGCGGGAGAGGTCGAGACGCGAAGCGGCGAGGGTGAGGGTGATCGGGTCGGCACACACTACACTCGACTTACCCGCAAGAGGAAACGGAAAGGCAAACAATGCCCCAACCGCAAGACCAACGCGTCAAGGCGACCATCGTGGGCAGCCTGCCCAAGCCAGGCTGGCTGGCCGCACCGGGCGAACTATTCCCACCCTGGCGCCTCGAAGGCGACCGGCTTAGCGAAGGGCAGGACGACGCCGTCCGCGTCTGGGTTGCCACGCAAGACCGTGCCGGCCTCGACTGCATCACCGACGGAGAACAGCGGCGCCGGCATTACATCTGGGGGTTCTTCCAGGGGCTGGACGGCATCGACACGATCAACCTCGGGATGCGCGCCCAGCGCGGCCAGCGCTACCACAAGGAAATCGCCGCGGCGCGCCTGATCGGCGGGCCCGAATATCGCGGTCCGATCTTTGTCGATGCGCTGCGCGCGACGCTGGCGCTGACCGACAGCCCGGTGAAGGTGACGCTGCCCGGCCCGATGACCATCGTGGACAGCCTGGTTGACACGATCGGCGGGCGTTCCGAAGCGCAACTGGCAATGCGCTTCGCCGAGCTGCTGAACCTCGAAGCCCGCGCTTTGTCGGAAGCCGGTGCGGCCGTGATCCAGTTCGATGAGCCGTGCTTCAACGTTTACATCGACAAGGTCAGGGACTGGGGCATCGCGGCGCTGGAACGCGCGGCCGAGGGCGTCGCGGCGAAGAAGGCGGTGCATATCTGCTATGGCTACGGCACCGCCGACGTGAAGCGCTGGAAATCCGCCAACCAGGATTGGAGCCACTACGCAGCCACCCTGCCGCTGCTGGCGAAGTCCTCGATCGATCAGGTTTCAGTCGAGACCGCAGCGAGCGGTGTCGATGTCGCCGTGATCGAGGCGCTGCGCGGCAAGGACGTGCTGCTCGGCGTCGTCGATGTCGGCAGCGAGTCGGTGGAATCCCCGGAAACCGTAGCGGAGCGTCTGCATGCGGCGCTGCGCTACACCGATCCGGGCCATCTCTATGCCTGCACCGATTGCGGAATGTTGCCGCTGTCGCGCCGCGCCGCGGAAGGCAAGCTGCACGCACTCGCGGCAGGTGCAGCGCTGGTGAACGGCAGCCAGTAGGGCGGGAGCAAATTCGCTACCCAAGGGGGAAACATATGGCCAAACAGCCCGATGCCGACCCGCCGCCGGTGAGAACCGAGAAAGAGCGGCTGCACGCCATCAGGCTTACCGCGACCGCCAGCCTGATCGGCACGACGATCGAGTGGTATGACTTCATCCTCTACACATCGCTATCGGGACTGATCTTCAACAAGCTGTTCTTTCCGGCCGACAACGCGTTGGTATCTCTGTTGCTGGCCTATGCAACGTTTGCCGTGGGTTTCATCACCCGCCCGATTGGCGGCGCCTTCTTCGGTCATTTCGGTGACCGCATCGGCCGCAAGCCATTGCTCGTCTTGACTTTGACCATGATGGGGGCAGTCACTTTCCTGATCGGCCTGGTGCCAACCTACGCCCAGATCGGCGTGACCGCGCCGCTGCTGATGGTGGTGCTCCGCCTGGTGCAGGGTTTCGCCATGGGCGGCGAGTGGGGCGGCGCGGTGCTGATGGCTTACGAATATGCACCGCACGACCGTCGTGGCTTCTACGCCAGCTTCCCGCAGATCGGCTTCGCGCTCGGCCTTTGCCTGAGCACCGGTGCGATCACCCTCCTGTCCGGCGTGCTGTCGAACGAGGCGTTTCTCGCCTGGGGCTGGCGTTGCGCGTTCCTGCTCAGCATCCTGCTGCTGCTGTTCGGTTTGTTCATACGCCTGAAACTGATCGAGACGCCGGAGTTCAGCCGGATCCGCGACAACTACCATGTCAGCAAGCTGCCGCTCGCCGAAGTGGTGAGCGATTATGGTGGGAACATCGTGCTCGGCTGGCTGGCCCGCATGGGCGAGGGCGCAGTGTTCACCGTCTACACGATCTACATGTTCTCCTACCTGACCGCCATCGTTCATCTGCAACGCACCGCGGTGCTGGCCTCCGTCACCGCGGCGGCGCTGGTGCTGATCTTCACCACGCCGCTGGCGTCCGCCTGGTCCGACCGGGTCGGGCGCCGCCGCTTGTTCGCGATCGCTGTGCTGATCAACGGAGTCGCGGCGTTTCCCTTGTTCTGGATGCTGCAATCCGGCAGCACGCTGCTCGCCGCGGCCGCCATCGTGATTTCCATCGGTTTGCTCTGGGCACCGGTCTACGGACCGGAAGCCGCGCTGTTCTGCGAGTTGTTCGATACGCGCGTGCGTTATACCGGCGTATCGCTGGTGTATCAGATCGGCGCGATCATGTTCCTGGCGCCACTGCCCCTCCTGGCGGCGTTGCTGGTGCACATGGACGGGGACCAGCCCTGGGCGCTGGCGTTCTACGTGCTGGTCGCCTGCTGCGTCAGCGCGCTATCGGCGAGTTTGATGCGGCGGACTTTTGGCGCGCCAGTACTCGCCGTGGCCACGGTGGCGGGGCAAGCGCCGATGGCGTGACGCTGTGGATGAAGTCCGGCACCTCGTACCAGCCGAGCCATCGCCGCTCTCGACCCCACCAAGCCATTCGGGCGTTGCGTTCGATCTCTCGCGCCAGGAAAGAACGCTACGCAACAGTTGCGTTTAGTTATGCCGAGTGCTATTGGATGACACGGCCCACCTGGGAGTTCGTCATGATGAAGCTAAGAGATGCCGCTATCGTCGGCGTTGCCTCGATCGCGCTGGCCACGGCACCGATCAATCCGGCCTTCGCCCGTTGGCACGGCGGTTGGCACGGCGGTCCGATATTCTGGCCGTTCGCGCTTGGGGCGGCAGTGGTGGCCGGTGCCGCCATCGTCGCCACGGCGCCGTTGCGGGTCTTGGCGGCACCGGCTTACGCGCCCCCACCGGCCTATTACCCACCCCCGCCGGCCTATTACCCGCCCCCACCGGCCTATTACCCGCCACCGGGCTACTACGCGCCGCCACCGGGCTATTACGGTCGCTAATCGGCACTCACCAGCGTAAGGTTACGGTCGCTCTCTGGACCTTGTTCGTGTGTTGAGTACTCGTGGTGTCACAGCCGACGTCGCCGCCGCCGAGCCTCTACCCGCTCGGCGCGGCGGCCGCCCTTCCCGCGAGCAGGCTGCTCTGCTCGGGGACCGCATTCTGGATGTCGCAGCCGATTTGTTCCTGACCGAAGGCTACGGCGCCACCAGCATCGAGGCTGTCGCGCAACGCGCCAAGATTTCCAAGCGAACGTTCTACCACCGTTTCCCCGACAAGGCGGCGCTGTTCGACGCGGTCCTGCGTCGGATCATTCAAGGAATCAGGCCGTCGCCCGACGCACCACTGTTTGAGTGCGGCGACCTCAGCGAAGTACTGCGCCGCCTTGCGCGACTGGCCGTGCGTGCATCCGTCGCCCCGATGACGCTGGCGCTCACCCGATTGATGCTGACCGAGGCCCAACGCTTCCCTGAGCTTGCCGCTATCGTCGCACGCGAAGGCAGCCGTGGCGAAGCCGTCAGGCAAATCACGGCGTTGCTGGAACGCGAGTCCCGCGCCGGCCGACTTGCGATCGATCGCCCGGAATTCGCCGCCGAGCAATTCCTTGCTCTCCTGATGACAGTGCCACAACGCCGCGGCCTCGGCCTCGGGGCGCCGATGACCGGAGCCGAACTCGATTGCTGGGCTGATGATTGCGTCAACCTGTTCCTCAACGGATGCAGGTATTGGCAGGCGGGTGACGTCGCGGAACCAAGCGCGACGGACGGGTCGCCGTAGCGTTCACGCGGGTCACTGGACAACGCAACAGGATTCGGACCGATGCCGCCATCTTGATTTCCATTGGCTTGCTCTGGGCGTCCGTCTACGGACCGGAAGCCGCGCTGTTCTGCGAGTTGTTCGATACGTGCGTGCGCTATACCGGCGTGTCGCTGGTGTATCAGATCGGCGCGATCATGTTCCTGGCGCCTCTGCCCATCCTGGCGGCGCTACTGGTGCACATGGACGGCGACCAGCCCTGGACGCTGGCACTTTACCTGCTGATCGCCTGCTGCGTCAGCGCGCTGTCGGCGAGTATGATGCGGCGAACTTTCGGCGCGCCGGTGCTTGCCGTGGGTGCGGTAGCGGGGCAGTCACCGATGGGGTGACCTGGTGGATAAAGTCTGACACTTGGTAGTACCCGCCGAGCCATAACCACTTTGGACCCACAGAGGACATTCGCAACGAACTTTTGCACCGACCAAACCATTGACTTTGTTGCGCCTGGATGGCGTTGCGAAATTCTTGAAATATGCGCCAATGGACAGGCGCGCCGTTGCGGCGGAGATGGCAGTGAGCAAGAGTGGTGCTGGCGACCCATTGGGAGGGGGCTATGCTCAGATCGCGCAAGGTCTCAATTGCTGTCAGAGTTATCTGGGTTCTAATCTGGGCACCGATTTGGATTCCATTGTCACTGTGGGGTCTTTGGGTTTTGGTCGCAGCTTTTAGAGACGTCACGGGCTTGCATGTAGTCGAGAAATACATGAGTTCCTCTGACCACTAGTTGCTGCGAAATTCTAGACATATGCACGTCGCCATCTGCCCTCCCCACCATCAACCCGATTTCCCCGCAACATCAAAATTTGGGCGATCGGAATCCCATCGCGATCCTGGCCGTTAAAAGTTTCAGCATGAATCTACCTGAGTGGCCGCGATAGTTTGGCACATCGTCAGCAAGAGCGACGCTCCCACGCCGGTCTCTTGTCATAACCCGCATCTCAATCTCCGGCGGGTCCGCCGGAAACCGGCACCGGTACATAGACAGCCAGTGCCCCTTCGTGAAGTCGAGAAACATTGCCGAATTGCAGCATGTGGCGACGAGGCGGCGGGTTGGCGACTCGGGCTTGAGGCGATACTCCTTGAGGCGCTCTCGGCCGTGGACGCAGCGGATGCGATCCTTTCGATACAGGACCATGGCCGTGCCGCCGTCCGGCTCGAGCACCGGCGGCGCGGCGGGAAGTTGCTCGAACGCGCGCCCGGCTGCCTGGCAACTGGCGCAATAGCAAATGGCGCTTGTGATTGGTGCGCCGATTGCTTCGTATTCCACGCCGCCACAAGCGCACTGAGACTTCATGACGTTCATCGGCCGATCAGGCATCGCCAACTCCTTTTCGCACGTCCTTGATTGTCGGCAGCAGCGCGCGCAACTCAAGCGTCAGATTACATCCGCCAGCCCTGCTCTACCCCCCGATCGCCGCCAGGATCTCCTGCAGCGCCGGACGCAGCCGCTGCAACTCCTCCAGGTGGATCGCCGATAGCCCTGCCAGCCGCTTCTCTGCCTCCCACGTCAGGTCCAGCAGCACCCGCCGCCGGTCTGCCGGATCGTGCCGGCGCTCCACCAACCCGGCCTCGGCCAGCCGGTCCACCAGCTCCACCGCGCTATGGTGCTGGATGCATAGCCGCTCCGCGAGATCGTGGATCGTCACGCCGCCGTCGCGCGGAAACCCCTTGATCGCCAGCAGCGCCTGGTGCTGCCGCGGCGCCAATCCAGCCTC
>DATHNI010000037.1:0-3299 GCA_035486135.1 Acetobacteraceae bacterium | reverse complement strand
GTCTCCACGCGCGGGATCAGCGTGTCGCCCTCGCGTTCCAGGCCGCGGAAGCGGATGCGGCCAGTGTAGGGCAGCAGTGTTTCGGCGGGATCGAGGATTTGCAGCAGGTAGCCGGTGACCGGGACCGCGGCGAGGCGGCCTACCACCGCCTGGATCTCCGGGAGGGGCGACAGGAAGTCGCCGAACAGCACCACGCTGGCGTGGCGCGGCAGGGGCAGCGGGGGCGGCACGCCGGCGTCGTCAGCCGCCGCACTGGTGAGGTCCTGGGCGAGGCGGTCGAGGCCGCCTCGTCCGGACACCGGGCGGACGCCGGCACGCATCAATTGCACGCGCTCGCCGCCGCGCAGCAGCAGAGAGGCGAGCGCCAGGAGCAGGAGGTCGGCGCGTTCGCGTTTCTCGATCGGCATGCCGCGCGAACACCAGCGCATCGAGGCGGAGGCGTCGCGCCACAGGCAGACTGTCTGGGCGGCCTCCCATTCGGTCTCGCGGATGAACCAGCCGTCGGGGACGGGGCGGCCGGATTTGGCGGATTGGCGCCAGTCGATGCGGGCGATCGGGTCGCCGGCGACGAAGCGGCGGAATTGCCAGAAGCTGTCGCCCTGGCCGACGCGGCGGCGGCCGTGCACGCCCTGCGCCACGGTGGACGCGACGCGTTCCGCGGCGACCAGCAGCGGCGGGAGCCGGGCGCCGACGGCCTCGGCGCGACGGGCGGAGGTGCCGCTCATGGGAGCGTCGCCCGCTGCTTTCTCAACCTCTCCCGCTGCGCGGGAGAGGACGGCGCGAAGCGCCCGGTGAGGGTGATCGGGTCGGCACGCTGCAGCCTTGAGACCGTGCGTGTCGCGGCACCCTCACCCTCGCCGCTACGCGTCTCGACCTCTCCCGCGTAGCGGGAGAGGTTTTTTGTTCCTCTATCCAAGGCGCGCCACCAAGCGGTCGATCACTTCCGACAGCACCACGCCATCGGCCCGGGCGGAGAAACTCAGCGCCATGCGGTGGCGCAGCACCGGGCGGGCCAACGCCACCACGTCGTCCACGCTGGGCGACAGCCGCCCGGACAGCAGCGCACGCGCGCGGCATGCCAGCATCAGCGCCTGCGCAGCGCGCGGACCGGGGCCCCATGCCACGTGCCGGCGCACGGTGTCGTCGTCCGCGGTTTCCGGGCGGCCACCACGCACCAGTGACAGGATCCCGTCCACCACCTTCTCACCCACCGGGACGCGGCGGATCAGGGCCTGCGCCGCCAGCAGTTCCTCCGGGGTCATCGCTTGCGCGGGCGGGACCTCTGCGACGCCGGTGGTCGCCAGCAGCATGGTGCGTTCGGCGTCGAGGTCGGGATAGCTGACGATCACCTCCAGCAAAAACCGGTCGAGTTGCGCCTCCGGCAGCGGATACGTCCCCTCCTGTTCGATCGGGTTCTGCGTCGCCAGCACATGGAACGGCCGCGGCAGCGGGTGTTCCACGCCGCCGACCGCCACGCGTTGCTCCTGCATCGCCTGGAGCAACGCCGACTGGGTGCGCGGGCTGGCGCGGTTGATCTCGTCGGCCATCAGCAACTGGCAGAACACCGGACCGGGGACGAACCGGAAACTGCGTTTTCCCTCTGCCTCCTCCAGCACTTCCGAGCCAACGATGTCGGCCGGCATCAGGTCGGGCGTAAACTGCACGCGCTTGGTTGCCAGCCCGAGCACCACGCCCAGCGTTTCCACCAGGCGGCTCTTGCCCAGGCCAGGCACGCCGACCAGCAGGACATGCCCGCCGGAGAGCAAGGTGATCAGCGTCTGATCCACCACCTCGTCCTGGCCGAAGATCACCCGGCCGATCGCCGCGCGCACCCGAGTGACGCGGGCCCCCAGCGCCTCCACCTCGGCGAGGATCGCGCCTTGCTCCGCCGCCGTCATCTGCCCCGCGTTCGCCGCGCCCAGTGGCGCAGCAGCCATACCGGCCGTCATTCAGGTTCCGCCTTCCACGTTTTAGTCTACCGCCGTCATATAGGCTCTTTCGCGGAGAGGGGGATGCTACCTATATCGGAGACAGCAGAGCGACCTCGCCAACCATTGGAGACGGAGACGTGAACGAAGGCAGGACTTGCGCGCCCCTCGACGTTCCCTTCGCGCATGGCCGGCCGTCGGGAAGGATGCGTGATTCCGCGATGGGATTTGCCGAGCAAACAGCACCGCGGCCCCGGCGTGTTCCGGTGGAATGCGGCGATCTGCCGTTCCTGATCCGCCGTGACGGCACCTGGCTGTATCGCGGCACGCCGATCAACCGCAAAGAGCTGGTCTGCCTGTTCTCCAGCGTGCTGCGCCGCGAGGAAGACGGCTCTTTCTGGTTGCAGACACCGGCCGAGCGCGGCCGCATCGAGGTCGAAGACGCGCCGTTCATCGCCGTGGAACTGGACTGGGCCGGCGACGGCCGCCAGCAGGTGCTGTCGTTCCGCACCAACGTGGACGAGGTGATCACCGCCGGGCCAGAGCACCCGATTCGCGTCGCGCATGACCTGCTGACCTGCGAGCCGACGCCCTACCTGCTGGTGCGGCCGGGTGCCGCCGCCCATCTCGCTATCGAGGCGCGCATCAACCGAGCAGTATATTACGAGCTGGTGGCGCTGGCCGTGCCGGAATGGGTCGGTTGCCGCCGCATGCTGGGCGTGTGGAGCAGCGGCAAGTTCTTTTCTCTGGGCGAGATGCCGCGCGGCGACGAGTGACCCCGGAGGACCTTCGCAAACGCCTGACGGCCGTGATCGCCACGCCGCTCGAAGAAGCGGTGGTGTATGGCGACGAGGTGCTGCAGGCGCTGGACGCACCGCCGATCCCCGCGGCGGTGCTGGTGCCGGTGGTGCTGGGGAATCCTCCCGGTATCCTGCTGACCAAGCGCAACGCACGTCTGAACAAGCACGCCGGCCAGGTGAGCTTCCCCGGTGGGCGGATCGACCCCGGCGAGACGCCCGAGGCCGCCGCGTTGCGCGAGGCGGAGGAGGAGGTAGGGCTGGCTCCGCGCGACGTGGAACTGTTGGGGCGCATGTCCAACTATGTCACGGGCACCGGCTATCGCATCACGCCGGTGGTAGGGCTATTGCCGCCTGGGCTGACGCTGCACCCGTCACCGGAGGAGGTGGATTCGGTGTTCGAACTGCCGATCGACGTGTTGCTCGATCCGGATGCGCCGCAGCGGCAGAGCCATGCGAGGCACGGCAACCTGCGCGAATACTGGGTGTGGCCGCATCCCGACCACTACATCTGGGGTGCCACCGCGGCAATCCTGGTGCATCTGGCGCAGAAGCTGAGAAAATAACCTCTCCC